>JBOFCU010000167.1:0-4913 GCA_051646285.1 Beijerinckiaceae bacterium | reverse complement strand
GTGCCTGCGATTTGGCAAGGCATATTGATGCGCCCTGCCAATGCGTCAGCCGGATAGCGGTCCGCTGATGCTGTCAGCGCACGGGAACAGGCGGCGTCCCTTCCGCCCTGCCCAATCGCTTCACAGCCTTGCCGACGGTTAGTGGAGGCGGAGCCACTCACGCGCAGCGCGCTGGGCGTTGGCGATTTCGGCCGCCTGCATCTCGCAGGCCAGTTCAGCACGGCGCGCGATTGCCTCGCGGCAGCCGCGCATGGCAGCGATATTGAGCCATTTGTGGGCTTCCACGAGATCTGGTGTGCCATCGCGCCCGGCGGCGCACGCCAGACCCAGTGCCAGAAATGCATCGGCTGGTGCCATGCCGCTGACAGCGGCGCTTGCTTCCAAAGACATGTCCATGCGTGCCATGGTGTTTACCCCTACCCTGTGAACCGGCGCTGGTTGTTGCGTGGCGTCCGGCATGGGTTGATCCTTTCCGTAAAATTTGAATCTCGTTTTAAGGAGAAGCGTGAATCATTCCTCAAAACCAAAGCCTTACGAGAGGGGTACCAGAAGCCAAGTGATTGATATGTTTGGCAGAGCACATGGCTGTTCATCGCCGGTGCAGGATTTTTGTAGACAATTGGTTCACCGTGCCATCAGAGTCGCGGTATTTTCAGGGGAAACGACCATGCAAATTCTGTCTGGCAAGCGCCGTCTTGCATTGACTGCCGCGATTGTGTCCGGCCTGTCCGCCGCCCTTGGCGCTGCGCCTGCGTTGGCCAATGACCCGACTGGCACATGGCTGACGCAATCGGGCGACACGCGGGTGCGCATTGCTCCGTGCGGCAGCAATTTTTGCGGCACCATCGTCTGGGTCAAAACTCCGGGCACGGACCAGCACAATCCTGACGCCTCCAGACGCAGCCGCAATCTTGTCGGCGTCCAGATGGTTTCAGGTCTCAAGGCCAATGGTGACGGGTCCTACACCGGCAGTCTTTACCGCTACACAGATGGCAAGACCTTTACCGGCAAGGCCACGCCGAAGGGCAATTCCATGCAAGTGTCAGGCTGTGTTCTTGGCGGCCTGATTTGCCAAAGCCAGACATGGTCCAAAGTGAACTGACAAATCAGCGCCAATAAAAAGCCCGCAGGACATGCGGGCTTTTGTTACCGAATTGATTATCTCAAAGGGCCGGCAGCGCTTTTTATCAAAGGCCTTTCGGGCGCTTGAGCTTGCAATTATCAAGATTGACCAGTGCCTTTGCGCGCGTCACATCATTGAAAAATCCGTTGGCGCGGAAAAAATTCAATTCATCCCTTCCCATCTGCGCCACCGTCGCCTTTGCATAGCATGAGCACGGGGTGTGGACCGCCTCCTGCGTCGATTCCATCAGACGCGCCTGCACAAAGCGGCACTGGTCAAAGACCTTCAGCGAGATGACGTAAGGGGTGGCATTTTTCAACGCCGGATCAACCGGCGGTGGCGTGAAAGGCTGCTGGGACGCGCCAGCGAGAGCCGCGCCGGCCATAGCAAAGGTGATGGCCACAGCAGCAACAGAGCGAAGAAACATCGCAAACTCCAGAATGCGGTGAGAATGGCTACAGCGTGCTGTCGTGATTCACAGACGCCGCAAGGCGACCCGGTTATCATGAAAGGCCGCGCCGCCGTAAGGGGCTACCTGATCGGCCCCGGTGAGGCAATTGATGCCGTTGCCATTTTCATGGGCAGAATTGGGCCAGATACCCTCCGCCACCAGCACGCCCGGCTTCACCGCATCGGTCACAAGTGCCGCCAGAATCACCCGGCCCCGCAGGTTGGATACTTCCACCCGGTCGCCGCTGGAAATGGCCAGTGATGCCGCATCTTGCGGGTTGATCATGACCGAGGGCCTGCCTTCCCGCCCGCGCCCGGTTGGCGTTTCAGCAAAGCTCGAATTGAGGAACGAGCGCGACGGTGATGTGGCCAGGCGGAAGGGAAATTCATCCGTTGCCGCCTCGATCACGTTCCAGTGATCGGGCAAGGCCGGCATATCGGCCCACGGGCCCATCAGGCCGTCATTTTTATTGGCGACCTTCGTCCAATCGGGCTTGAAGCGGAATTTGCCATCCCGATAGGCAAAGCCCTTGCGATAATGGGCTTCATCAAATGAAGGCTGGACATCGCGCCACTTCACGGCTTCCAGCTCGGCCAGAGACCCCCAGCCAGAATGCTGCAAGGTCCAGTCGATCATCTCGCGCGGCGTCATGCCAAAGCCGTCATGGACCGCGCCGACGCGGCTGGCGAGCGCGCTGACCACGTCATGGTTGTTGCGGCATTCTCCGGGCGCATCAATCAGTTTTGGACCCCACATGATATGCTGATGACCGCCACCCTGATAAAAATCATCATGTTCCATGAACATCGTGGCGGGAATAATAATATCAGCCATGGCTGCCGTATCAGTCATGAATTGCTCATGCACGCAGGTGAACAGATCATCCCGCGCAAAACCCTGTTTCACCAGCGCCTGCTCCGGCGCAACATTCACCGGGTTGGTATTTTGAATAAGCATGGCAGTGACAGGCGGGCCATTGCGCAACGCGATGGCATCGCCCGTGAGCACACGCCCTATCTGTGACTGGTCAAGCTGGCGCACCGCCGGATCAAGTGCATCCAGCCCCTCAATCAGGCTTTTGCGCCAATGATAAATTGCGCCATTGTTGTGAAAGGCACCGCCGCCCTCATGCGCCCATGCGCCGGTCACCGAGGCAATGCAGGATGCGGCATGCATATTGGTGACACCATTGCGCTGGCGGCCAAAGCCATAACCCAGCCGGAAAAAGGTGCGCTTCGTCGTGCCGACAAGTTTGGCAAAGGCCTCGATTTCGGCAACGGACAGGCCGGTAATATCGGCCGCCCATTGTGGTGTGCGGCTTTGCAGATGTGCTTCCAGTTCTTGCGGCACATCGGTAAATTGATCCATGAAAGCGCGGTCGGCATGACCATCGCGAAACAGGATATGCATCACCGCGCAGGCCAATGCCCCATCCGTGCCGGGCCGGACGCAGAGAGCCATATCGGCCTGCTTCATGGTGCCATTGTGATAAATATCAATGGCCACAATTTTTGCGCCACGCTCTTTGCGGGCGCGCATCGCATGGGTCATGACATTGACCTGCGTGTTCACCGGGTTTGTGCCCCAGATGACAACGCAATCAGCCTTGGCCATCTCACGCGGATCTGGCCCTGCCAATTTTCCGGTGCCGGCGATATAGCCGGTCCAGGCCATGTTCGTGCAGATGGTCGAATATTGGCCGGAATATTTCTTGACGTGGCGCAGGCGGTTGATGCCGTCGCGCATCACCAGCCCCATCGTTCCGGCGTAATAATAAGGCCAGACAGATTCAGCCCCATGCGCCTTTTCGGCGTCCAGAAATTTCTCTGCCGTGCGATCCAGCGCTTCCTCCCATGAAATTTCACGGAATTGCCGGCTGCCTTTCGGCCCATTGCGCAGGAGCGGCTTCAGCAGCCGGTCAGGATGGTGGATGCGCTCGGCGTAGCGCGCGACCTTGGCGCAGATGACGCCTGCCGTATACGTGTTGTCCTCCGCACCACGCACACGCCCGATGGTGGCCCTGTCCAGCACCTCCACTTCCAGCGCGCAGGCCGAAGGGCAATCATGGGGGCAGACCGAATATCCGATGGTTTTTGCAAGAGGCGCATTCATCAGGTGTGACCGTTCGTTGAGCAGCCCGTGACATGAAGCGTTGGCGGCAGCGGTGTCAATTCGCTGCATACCACGCAAAAGGCTTGTGTTTGTGCGCCGGGCGGGAAACGATAGCGTTGCGAACCTCCGCAAGACTCAGGGAGCCATGGGTGCAAGCGCTGTTTATCGGTCAAACCTATATCGACGTTGTTTTCATCACGGATCACATTCCTACCGGGGATGAAAAGCATGTCGCACAGGACTATGCCGTATCGTTCGGTGGCAATGCCGTCACCGCTGCCTTTGCCTGTGCCAAGCTCGGTGTCGTCCCCGACCTCCTGACCTCCAATGCCGATGACTGGCTGGGGCGCATGTTTCTGGATATGGCCCGGAAGTACGAGATTTCTGTTCATCCGCGCAAGGTGAAGGAATCGTCCCTCTCCTTTGTACTGCCGAAGGATGGCAAGCGGGCAATCGTACGCTGCCGCGATGACCATTATCTGCATCCGTTTCCGGTGCTCAATCTTGAGGGCTGCCGCGGCCTGCATCTGGATGGACACCAGCCGGATGCAGCGCTGCACTATGCCAGACTGTGCCGCGAAAAAGGCATTCTCACCTCACTGGATGGCGGCGGTGTGCGGGAAAATACCGCTGACCTGCTGAACTATATCGACATTGCCATTGTGTCCGAACGCATGTGCGAACAGATGAACCTGTCGCCTGCGGCCATGCTCGACCACCTGAAAGGCAAAGGCTGCCGCATTGGCGGTGTCACGCTCGGCGAGCGCGGCATGGTGTGGTATGATGAAAAAGGTGCCATTGCGACACTGCCTGCCCTTTCCGTGCCATCATCCCAGGTGATTGATACCAATGGCGCGGGTGATGTGTTTCATGGCGCGTATATGTATTCCTATCTCGCCCGTCCGGCCTTGCCGTGGCTGGACCATTTCAAATTTGCGCGTGGCGCATCTGCGCATAAAATTCAGAAGCTGGGTAACGAGGCGGGCATTCCGTCCCTTGCCGATGTTGAGGCTGCCATTCTGCGTTATCCGCCTCATGGCTGACAGGTTTTTCAGCCATGTAATCTGCGGTTTTCTGATGAAGGACGAGCAATGTGCGCTGGCGCACATTGCGATTGCGAAAAAAAGCTCAGGTGCGTAACCACTCTTTGACCTTGTGTTGTGCAAAACCACATCTTGCACGCTTGCGTATGCCATGACTGCCAAAAAGGAATTTCCCATGTCATCA
>JBOFCU010000163.1:0-28979 GCA_051646285.1 Beijerinckiaceae bacterium | reverse complement strand
CTGCCTGCGCGCTGCGCGGCGGTCACAATAGTCCCGCTGGCAATACTGACACAGCCCGCGCGCGTTTCCTGCAATTTGGCATGTTATCCGTTTGGATTGGCATCCGTGATCATAAACTGTGTGCCGGGAAACATTGTATTTAAATGCTGCGTGATGAATTTGAAATGCCGGCCGCGGATTTCCTTGCCAATATTCATTAAGCTCGTGACGTCGCTGCGCTTGGCCGCCGCGACCTCATATTCATCAATTTCGTAGCCAATGGCATGGCCGAACTCGTGCGGCAGTGCATAAAAGTCATTATTTGTAGCTGGTTTTCTGCCATCTTGCTGGACGCCAGATTGTAGAATATCAGCGCGCTTCAGGTTGATTATGCGCGCGCCGTAATCAACATTTGGGCGGAATCCATTCTCGTGATCTTTCGGCATTTTTCTGACAACCACAGTGAAGTGCGGCCTTGATCTGGAAATGGCGATATCAAAAGCAACAAAAAGTTTCTTGCCGGCGTGTTTCCTGGCAAATTCCCCCTTGCCGACTGGTGTGTAACACAGAGTTGGATGATTGCTGTTCAGAAGTTTGATGATCTCTTTAACCACCGGGTCATGGAAGGGCAGTATTGGCAACAAGTCACTTGTGTTAAAAAATTTCCAAATCAAAGCACTCGATGCGTAGTGGAAATTGATTTCTTCATCATCAGTCCAGCTGTTGCCTTTCAGCATCTTGCGCTCTTTTTGTGACCAGACTTGGCCTGCTATGAAATTGTAACGCCAGCGTTGAATGAATGTGATACCACCTTTGTCCAGATCGACATAAAGGGCACCCAATTGTGTGTCCTTCTTTTTTTGCAAATCATGCTTTATATAATCATAGACGATCGTTTCATCCTGTTTGAAAAATGGATGTGGCATAGTGTGCCTCCGTCGCATAATGTGCAGTGGCTTTTGATAGCGGCCCTTTGACGTCTAACAGTCTTTTGAAATCTTCTGGTGCGGTAACGCACATGATTGAATTTCATCTGCCTGGAAATAACAATGTTTCCTGCCCCGGCTTTGGTTCATGCGGCACGAAGAATGACATGGCCAGTGATATGCAGGCGATGCCAATGCCGATAACAAAAACAAATGCCGGGCTCCACAACCATATCATGCCGAACACGACCGGGATTGCGACAGCAGCGATATGGTTGATGGTGAAGGCCACCGCAGCGGTAGGTGCAATATCGGCAGGGTCGGCAATTTTCTGGAAATAGGTTTTTTGCGCAATGGTCAGCGTGAAGAATACGCCGTCAATCACAAAGAATATTGCGGCCAGCAAACCGCCTTTGGCACCGAAAACGCCTTGGGAGGCCAGTGCATAGCCAATAAACACAGCGATCAGTACCGTGTTTTCCAGCATGATCGTGCGCCGCTCGCCGAGACTGCCGACGAGCGCTCCGAGGCGCGGACCGGCAAAGGTGTTCATCAGGCAGGTTACAATGAGCAGCTTGGCAATGTCGGAGACGGAAAAGCCAAATCGCTCGACGAGCAGAAATGCGCCGAAGGCCATGAAAATCTGCCGCCGGGCACCGCTCATCAGCGTCAGCGCATAATACAGCCCGTAGCGTTTGCGCAAAACGATGCCTTTGCGCTGCGGCGTTGCGCCATCGAACTTCTTGAAGGTGAGCATCGCAATCAGCGTCAACATGATCGTCGCAATGCCAGCGACCAGAAACATGGTCTGGTAGGTCGGCTGGAAATAATCCCAGCCAATCCATATCGACGCGTAGGCAACGATTTGCGCCACTGCGCCCCAGCCAGCAATGCGGCCCAGCAATCTGGGGGCTTGCGCCTTCGGCAACAATTGCAACTGCAGCGCCTGATTGGCGGTCTCCAGATAATGAAAACCGATGGACATGATGAAGGTGGTAATGAGAAGCCCGGAAAAAGTGGGATAATATCCTGTCAGCGCCACGCCAACACCCAGCACCAGAAGGCTGATATAGCCCAGCGTCTGTTCGCGCATCAGCATGAACCAGAAAACGGCAGTGAAGGCGAGAAAACCCGGCACTTCGCGCACACTCTGTAAAATGCCGATGGCAGCGCCATCAAATCCGGCCTGTTCGCGGGCAAAATTGTTGAGCAGGGCCTGCCACGCGGCAAAGCCAAGCCAGTTCAGAAAATTGATCGTGACAAGAAATACAAAAGGCGAGCTGCCGACCGGCAGGC
The DNA here is from genome assembly GCA_051646285.1 of Beijerinckiaceae bacterium. GTDB lineage: Bacteria > Pseudomonadota > Alphaproteobacteria > Rhizobiales > Beijerinckiaceae > Terrirubrum. The sequence goes on along the minus strand of JBOFCU010000163.1, from coordinate 26,778 downwards.
GTTCTGCAGATGTACCCTGCGGCTGCGCTTGCTGAATACCCGCCTTTGGAAGGCTGGCCTCAGGTGTTATGATTGGCACGGTACTCATCAGGGATTCCGGACTGGCGCAATGTACCACCATGCGACAGAGCGCTGGCTGCGGTCAAACCATCGGCAACCCCGTTGAGGCGGCTGGCCTTGCGCCTGCTGCATGGCATACATGGGCAAATGTGCGCTGGATCAATGCCGGAGCGCCTTATGATACCTATATCAAACGCACGCACCATTCACAGCACAGGGGAGAAGGCCATGTTCAAATCCATCGTCGTGCCGGTCGATATCGGCGAAGTGTCGATCGCCCAACCTGCTATTCAGAAAGCGGTGACACTGGCGAAAATGAGTGGTGGCAAGATTCATTTCGTTTATGTCCGCCCGCTGATGCCCATGACTTTCATGGAATTCGTGCCAGATACTTTTGATGCCGAGCAAAAGGCTGAAGCCGAGAAAAAGCTCAAGGAACTGGCCGCAGAAACGGGGTTGCCCGCCGATCAGGTCACCACACATGTGCGCCATGGCGGCACCTATCCTGAGGTGATTGCCGAAGCGAAGGTGACGAATGCCGATGTCATTGTCGTAGGGTCGCACCGGCCTGCGATGTCAACCTACCTGCTTGGCTCCAATGCTGCGGCGATTGTGCGCCACGCCAAATGCTCGGTGCTGGTGATCCGAGAATAGGTTAGGGCAACAGATCAGGCGGAATGGCCTCCGGTGTGAAAATCCGGGGGCGGTTGCGCATCAGCAGGTCGGACGCCATCCAGCCAAAGTACATGGCAAAGGCGAGAACAAAAAGCGCCATGCTGTTCGATCCTGCCCAATAGGCGCGGGCGATGAGGAAGAGAAGGCCACTCATGGTTGCGGCAGCCACGATTGCCATGGCCAGCCACATCACGCGCGGGCGGCCACCAATAAAGAGGCAATTGGGGTTGGCCGCTCCAATATCTCGGATGAGGGCGGTCACAAACGAGCGGTAGGGCTCGTTCTGCTTATCCACCTGAACCAGGGATTTCCAGGCCAGATTGGTCATGGTGGCCGTGCGCTTGTTGGACAGGGTGAGTTTCATGCGAAAGCCCTTGGCCATGGTGTTGCGCGGCTCATAGGTCAGCCGCACCTGCGTAACTTCCTTCAGAGGCGCATTGAGCGTCTTGCGCTCATCAGACACGATCAGTTCGCGGCCTGCGCGGGTGAAAGTGACCTCGCGCCCGAACGGTTTGGGTGTGTGGGCGTAGGTGTCGTTCGCCATGGCATTGCCGCTTCTCTTTTGTATTTTGACTGGGCAGTGCAATATCGTGCCGGGCGGGGTAAGTCGATTCACACGCCGGCGGGGTTTGAGGCATGATTGATTTTCAAAAGGCGGCCAGCGCCGGTATCATCACCAGTGATCAGGCCCGGGCACTTAGTCATTTTTTTGCCGGCGAACTGGCTGTTCCAGCCTCCGCCGTTTCAGCCAAGCCGTCATTCGATCTGGCCCATACACTCTGGTATGCCGGCGCGCTACTGATCATCAGCGCCATGACATGGTTCACCACGCTTGGTTTTTCGCTGATGGGCGGCGGGTTTCTCGCTGTTGTTGGTGCCATTTATGCAGTGGTGGCCCTGATGATCGGCAACCATCTCTGGACAAAGAAAGACCTGAAAATACCTGGCGGGCTGTTCATCACCATCGCTGTGGCTATGGTGCCGCTGATCGTGTTCGGCCTCCAAGACATGACGGGTTGGTGGAATGACGGGGTGAAGCCCGGCAACTACAAGGATTTCCATATCTGGATCAAGGGCGGCTGGGTGCCGATGGAAATCGCCACCTTTGCTGCCGCCTATATCGCTATCCGCCGCTATCCGTTCGGATTTATTGCCTTCATTGCAGCGGTGGCGCTGTGGTATTTTGCTATGGATCTGGCACAATATCTCGCGCAGCATGAGGACCGCTCATGGCAACTGCGCCGCAAGCTCACGATGTGGCTTGGTTTGCTGACCATGCTGTTTGCATGGTTCGTCGATGTGAAGCAGCGCAAGGCGGATTATGCGTTCTGGATTCATCTGGCGGGTGTGCTGGGTTTCTGGTGCGGGCTGACCTTTCAATCTTCCAACAGTGATCTGGCGAAATTCTTTTATTTCCTGATCAATGTCGGGCTGATCTGCATTGCGCTGTATCTGAACCGCCGCGTTTATGCCGTCTTCGGCACCATCGGCATCGGTGTCTATCTCGGCGATCTCGCCAACCGGGTTTTCAGGGATTCGCTTCTGTTCCCGTTTGCGCTGACGCTGATCGGCCTTGGCGTGATCGCGCTCGGCCTGTGGTACCATAAAAATTCGGCGCGGCTGGCGGCGCGGTTTGAACAAATGCTGCCTGAGGGGCTGAAGCGGTTGAGGCCGCAGCCTTTGGTTTGACTACCGCACCAGCTCCTTCATCGCCTCATCCAGCCCTTCGAGGGTGAGGGGATACATGCGGCCCCCGAAAAGCTGGCGCAGCATCTGGGTGGAATGGGTATAGTCCCAGTGCTGCTTTTTGGCCGGGTTGAGCCAGATGCTGTGGGGGAAATGGTTGAGCATGCGGCGCAGCCATGTCTCGCCGGATTCCTCATTCCAGTGCTCGACAGAGCCGCCCGGCTGAACGATTTCGTATGGAGACATGGATGCGTCGCCCACGAATATCACGCGGTAATCTGATGAAAATGTGCGGATGACATCAAAGGTCGGCGTCTGCTCGGTGCGGCGGCGGAAATTGTTTTTCCAGACATGCTCATACAGGCAGTTGTGGAAGTAATAGTATTCCATATGCTTGAATTCGGCCTTCGCGGCGGAAAATAATTCCTCCACGGTCTTGATATGCCAGTCCATTGAGCCGCCAATATCGAAGAACAGCAGCACCTTGATGGCGTTGCGCCGTTCGGGGCGCATTTGCACATCAAGCCAGCCATGCTCGGCGGTGGATTTGATGGTGCCGTCGAGATCGAGTTCTTCGGCTGCGCCGGTGCGGGCGAATTTACGCAAGCGGCGCAGCGCAATCTTGATATTGCGCGTGCCAAGCTCCACGGTGTCGTCAAGATCCTTGAATTCGCGCTTGTCCCATACCTTGATGGCGCGAAAATTGCGGTTGCCGTCCTGACCGATCCGAATACCTTCGGGATTATATCCGTAAGCGCCAAAGGGTGATGTGCCGGCCGTTCCAATCCATTTGTTGCCGCCCTGGTGGCGGCCTTTCTGTTCTTCCAGGCGCTTTTTCAGCGTCTCGAACAATTTATCCCAGCCCATCGCCTCAATCTGGGCCTTTTCCTCATCTGTGAGATATTTTTCTGCGAGCTTGCGCAGCCACTCTTCGGGAATTTCCTTGGTGGTGAGCGCGTCCGCGAGGGATTCAAGCCCTTTGAATGTCACACCGAAGACGCGATCAAACTTGTCGAGATTGCGCTCGTCCTTCACCAATGCACTGCGGGACAGGAAATAAAAATTCTCGATCTTCTGGTCAGCGATGTCCTGATCCATCGCTTCCATGAGCGTGAGATACTCACGGAGCGTGACAGGCACGCCGGCGGCTTTCAGATCAAGGAAAAATTGCGTGAACATTGCACCGGGCTGCGTCTGGACTGGCCTTTAATGTGATGAAGGGCCGGGAAACGTCAACCGCTTCCCAGCCCTTCTTTTCTGCCCGTGGATGTTGCGTGTCAGTGGTGGCTGCGGCCACGGCCACCCATGCCGCCTTCCATGCCACCACCCGCGCGGCGCAGCATCATGCCGAAGCGGCGCTTCTGGCTGTCATCAAGGGTTTTGTAGAGCGGTTCAGCGGCATCAGCCACCTTCGTCATCATCGTGGCGCGCTGGGCGGCCATGCCGGACATGGTGCGCATCATGCCAATGGCATCCGGTGTCTGGGTGCTGTCGCGCATGGCCTGCCGCTGGGTCTGCATTTTTTCACGCATCGCCATCTGCTCTTTGGCAATATCGCGCATGGCCGTTTCAAAGGCGGGCCAGATTTTTTCCTGCTCGGCTGTCAATTTCAAGCCAGCTTTCATGCCGGCAAAGCGTGAATCCATAAAGGCGGCGCGATCAGCATCGCTCATCTGATGGCGCATACCGCGCCCCATCTGGCCCTGACCCATCTGCCCGTGGTTCATGCCCTGACCCATGCCCTGACCCATGCCTTGGCCAGGTGTGGCTTGCTGCGCAATGGCTGCAACGGCGAACCCGGCGAGAATCACGCCAGCGCCAGCGATAATTTTGATTGATCTCATCGGAAACTCCTTAGGATGGATGCAATTGAATGAATGTATTGTGCGCGCGAATTGCGTCAAAACCAAGTGAAGCTTTTGTCATGTTGCGGAAAGGAATTGCGCCGCTTCACACCATAAAAAACCGGGCACACGGCCCGGTTTTTTTCAGACTTGAATTGATTTATTCCCAGCGGCGGCGATAATCATCACCTTGCCGCTCGCGGCCATAATAACCGCGTTCGCGTTCATCGTCCCGCCAGCGGCGGCCATAGCTGCGATCCTGATCCTCATCGCGCCAGCGGCGTCCATAGCCGCGCTCGCCATCGAAGCCGCGATCGCGCCAACCCTGGCCACGCTCTTCTTCATATCCACGGCCCCGTCCGCGGTCGTCACCGCGCTCGTAATCCCGTTCGCGCCAGCGGCGGTTTTCGCCGCGCCCGTCGTCGCGCCCGCGTCCGCCATACCCACGGCCTTCGCCACCCATCTGGCCAAAGCGGCTCATGTCGGCGAAGCGGCGTTTCTGGCTGTCATCCAGTGTCTTGTAGAGGGGGTCGAGGGCGTCAGCGACTTTGAGCAGTCCATTGGCGCGGGCTGTCGACATGGCGGCCATGTTGCGCATGCGCGTTGCGGGGTCTGGTCCCTGCCAGTTTTCGCCGCGCTCGGCCTGCATGGCGGTGCGCATCTGGTCGCGCAGCTCTGCGGTGGTTTTCTGCATCTCGCGCATGGCGTTTTCCACGGGAGGCCACAGCTTTTCCTGATCGGCATTGAGCTGCAGGCGCGCTTTCATGTCGCCAAGATGGCGGTCCATCATACGCGTGCGGTCTTCTTCCGACATGCGGCCCTGGCCAGAGCCAAATTGATCACGTCCCTGAGTCTGCTGAAAGAACGGGCCGCTGTCTTGCGCGGAGGGGGGTGCGGTCTGTGCCTGCACCGCGACAACGGCGAGACCGCCCAGCAATGCTGTGGTGGCTAACAGGATACGGAAACGGGTCATTGGAAGCTCCATGACAGGGTGACGATCATCATGGTCAAGGTTTGCGACATTCGTGGGACCACGCCAAGTGAATACCGCATGAAGCTTTTGTCATGTTCGCGGCAGCGCTGACCGGGCGCGGGCGGTATTGGCTTATTTCTGCGGTGTTGCCTTGAGCCGCTCGCGCAGGCTGTTGCGCTGGGCTGTTGCCCGGCCATCACCGCCAATGCGCTGGAAGATTGCGCGATACTGGTCGCGCCGCTCATGAATATCAGCGATGACGAGCCCCATGGGAATGCCAAGGCCAACCAGCGCCGCTTCGGCAATATGCAAACTGGCCTCGACATTTTCCGGCACGGCCTCTGTCACGCCGCGCTCATAAAGACGACGGGCATGGGCAATGTCGCGGGCACGGGCCACAACCGTGAGGTCAGGCCGCTGGCCTCGGGCTGCATCGATCACTTTCTCTATCCCGTCGCGCGTATCCATGGTGACGATCATGAGATCAATCGTACCGATATTGCAGGTACGCAGCAGATCCGCGTTCGTCGCATCGCCATAATAAACCGGCCAGCCATCCTTGCGGGCTTGTGTAACCTGACGCACGCTCTGATCGATGGCGACAAACGGAATTTCATGATCGCGCAGCATTTCAGCGACAAGATGGCCCGCGCGCCCGAAGCCGACGATCAGCGCGCGCGGCACTTCGCTGACAACAGGGGCGGCGGCAATCATATCTTCCTGGCTGCGGGCATTCTGCTTTTCGAGGTTCTGACCGAATGTGCCTAGCAAGGGGATCAACGCCATGGATATGGCCGTGATGGTCAGCGCCTCGCTGCGAATGCTTTCATTGATGACACCAAGACCAGCCGCAAGGCCGATCAGCACAAATGCAAATTCGCCGCCGGGGCCAAGCAGCAAGCCCGCTTCCATCGCCGCAGTGCCGCGCACACGGAAAACGCGGCCGAGACCGTAAACGATCAGCGCCTTGATCGAGATCATCAGCGCGGCAAAGCCCAGTATACGCAAGGGAGCGGCGGCAATGATGCTCAAATTCACGCTCATGCCGACGGAAAAGAAAAACAGGCCAAGCAGCAGACCTTTGAATGGCTCGATGGTGATTTCAATCTGCTTGCGATATTCGGTTTCTGCCAGCAGCAGTCCAGCGACAAAAGCGCCGAGCGCCATGGACAGGCCGCTGACCGCTGCCGCCAGACCGGTGGCCATGACCACAAGCAGGCATGCGGCCATGAATAAATCCTGGCTGTGGGCGCGCGCGACATGGCGGAACAGCGGGCGCAGCACGATGCGCCCGGCAAAGACGATCGCTAACACCGCCAGCACGGCCTGCGCCAGCGCCAGCAGCACATCAAGCCCGATGGCGTCAGTAGCGGGCCGGGCAGCAATAGTGACAAACAGCACCAACGGAATCACCGCAAGGTCCTGCATCAGCAGCACTGCAAAACTGAGCCTGCCGCCCGTGCTGGCGAGCCGTTTTTCCTGAGACAGGACTTCGACCACGATGGCCGTCGATGAAAGGCTCAAGGCCGAGCCGAGCACAAGTGCTGGTGTCCAGCCCACGCCGCCAGCCTTGAGAAGGAGGGTCAGTGCCGCCGTCGACAGTATCACCTGTGCAAGACCCAGCCCAAAGACCAGCCGCCGCATCGTTTTCAGGCGCTCGAACGACAATTCCAGCCCAATCATGAACAGCAGGAACACGACGCCCAGATCGCCGATCAGGCTGATGCCCTCGCGATCTTCCGGCACCAGCGGCCGCAAAGCGGGGATGGCAGCTGCCAGTTTGCCAGCAACAGAAGGGCCCACCAGCACGCCAACAGCCAGAAAGCCAAAAACCGGGCTGATGCGAAACCGCTGGAATGCCGGGATAACAACGGCAGCAGCGCCCAGAAACAGAAGCGCGTCCTTATAAATGGTTGGATCAGCAACAGCGGCCATGCCCCTGTCTTGCCTGCTTGGGCACAGCCAATCAACCGGCAAACGCCCGTTTCGGCGCAAATACAGACGCTTGTTCTTTCGCGGCGGGCTGCTTAGGTAAAGGCAGTGATCAAAGGACAGACCATGCGCTTTACGGGTACCGATAATTATGTGGCAACAGACGATCTCAAGGTTGCCGTGAATGCTGCGATCACCTTGCAACGCCCACTGCTGGTGAAGGGCGAGCCGGGAACGGGTAAAACGGTGCTGGCGGAAGAAATTGCCCGTGCGCTGAAAGCGCCGCTGCTGACCTGGCACATCAAATCCACCACTAAGGCGCAGCAGGGGCTGTATGAATACGATGCCGTCTCGCGCCTGCGTGACAGCCAGCTTGGCGACAACCGCGTGTCCGATATCCGCAACTACATCAAGCGCGGCAAATTGTGGGATGCTTTTGTTGCACCGCAACGGCCTGTGCTGCTGATTGACGAAATCGACAAGGCGGACATCGAGTTTCCGAACGATCTGCTGCTCGAACTCGATCGCATGGAATTTTTTGTCTATGAGACAGGTGAAACCATCAAGGCCGAGCAACGGCCAATCCTGATTATTACCTCCAACAATGAAAAAGAGCTGCCGGATGCTTTCTTGCGCCGCTGCTTCTTTCATTACATCAAATTTCCCGACGCCGAGACGATGCATCAGATTGTCGAGGTGCATTTTCCGGGCATTAAAAAGCGGCTTGTTGAAGAAGCGATGCGGCAGTTCTTTGCCATTCGTGATGTGCCGGGCCTGAAGAAAAAGCCATCGACATCCGAATTGATCGACTGGCTCAAATTGCTGATGGTTGAAGATATTCAGCCGGAACAGTTGCGTGAACGGGATCAACGCAAGCTTATTCCGCCGCTGCATGGCGCGTTGCTGAAAAATGAGCAGGATGTGCACCTGTTCGAGCGTCTGGCATTTTTGCAGCGGCGTGAAGGCGCCCGCTGACGGGGACGGCCATGCATCGCATCATTCTGTTACGGCATGCAAAATCCGACTGGCCGGCTGGTATCAAGGATCATGACCGGCCGCTGGCCGAAAGAGGGCAGGCCGCTGCGCCCCTGATGGGGCGCTATCTCGCGCGCGAACACATCATACCGGATCTTGCGTTGATTTCCTCCGCGCGGCGCACACAGGAGACGTGGTCTCTGGTCGCACCGGAATTTTCCGAAGCGGTGACAGCCGATATTCAGCCGCGGATTTACAATGCAGGCACACAAATGCTTCTGGATATTGTTCGTGATATTGCCGATGATATCCGAACCGTCATGATTGTGGGCCACAATCCCGGCATGCAGGAATTCGCGATGCAGTTGACCGGGCATGGCGATCGTTACGCATATGCGCGGCTGCAAGGAAAATATCCGACATGCGGCATGGCGATCATTGATTTTCACGGGGAAGACTGGCGCGATGTTGTTGTGCGCAATGGCCGCCTCGACCGATTTATCACGCCTGCAATGCTGGGCGGAACCGAGGATGACTGAGTGGCCGCAATAAGTGATTTGTGGAGCGAAACTTCGCTGGCCACACGCCATGCCTTTGAAAAATTTGGTGCATGGTCCGGCCTGACAACACCGACACTGCGTCTGGGTGTGACCGGTCTGGCACGGGCGGGTAAAACTGTTTTCATCACGGCGTTCGTGCATGCGCTGATGCGTGGCGAGAAATTGCCTGTCTTCGAGGTCGCAGCCAGCGGGCGATTGCGCCGTGCGACCTTACAGCCGCACCCGGACGATGCGGTGCCCCGCTTTGCCGTTGAAGATCATATGCGCTCACTTGTTGATCATCGCGCATGGCCGGAATCCACGCGTCGTATTTCGCAATTGCGCTGTGCGGTGGAATTTGAAGGCGGGCAGGGTGGCGGGCCGCGCACGTTGCAGGTGGATATTGTCGATTATCCGGGAGAATGGTTGCTAGACCTCGGTTTGATCGGGACTGATTTCCGCACATTTGCGCGCGATGCGCTGGATGCAGCGCGCAGCCCGGCGCGTCAGGACGTGTCTGGCCCATTTCTATCGGCACTGGCATTGATCAAGGCTGATGCGCCTTATGATCACGAAAAAGCCGAGACTCTGGCCCGGTTGTTTCGCGATTATTTGTTGGCGTGCCGGCGTGAACCCTTGTCTCTTTCTACATTACCACCCGGACGTTTTCTCATGCCGGGTGATCTGGAAGGGTCGCCCGCGTTGAGTTTCGCGCCGATTGATATGCCGGTTGATGCTGTAGCTCATGGCAGCATGGGCGCGATGATGGAACGGCTATATGATTCCTACCGTGATAAAGTTGTCGGGCCGTTTTTCCGGGATCATTTTTCATTGCTCGACCGGCAGATCGTGCTTGTCGATGTCGTATCAGCGCTGAATGCCGGCCCTGCGGCTGTTGCCGATCTTGAATCGGCATTGGCGCGGGTGTTGCTGGCTTTTCGTGCCGGCCGTAACAGTATTCTTTCTGCATTGTTTTCGCCGCGCATTGATCGTGTGATGTTTGCTGCGACAAAGGCTGATCACCTTCATCATACCAGTCATGATCGGCTTGAAGCGATCCTTGGTGTTCTGGTTGAACGCGCGATGCGGCGGGTTGAAGGCACCGGTGCGCGGGTTTCTGTTGCTGCCTTGGCTTCTGTGCGAGCGACGCGCGAAGCGGGTATTCTTGAGCGCGGCTCGACGCTGCCAACCGTCGTTGGTGTGCCTGAAGCCGGACAGCAAGTTGGTGAGCGCATTTTTGATGGTGTCGCAGAAGCTGCAATATATAATGGTGAATTGCCAGCCGATCCGCGTGATGCACTCGATAAAGGCGTCGCTGTCCGTTTTCCGAAATTCCGCCCGCCTGACATTCCACGCAGTGCTGATGGGCGCATTCCTGCACTGCCCCATATTCGGCTGGACCGCGCGATGCAGTTTCTTTTGGGAGATTATTTCACATGAGCCGCGCACCGCAGGCTTTTGACGTGCCCGCCGCAGGCGCGGATGCGGCTATGAAGACACCGCAGGTGACTGTCATCGCGCAACCCGACCCTTTCTCGGAGGAAGCGGTGCATGAGCGTGTGCCAGTACCGGTTGCTGGTGCAAAAAAACGCAGCAAACTATTACCTTTCTCGCTGTCTATGCTGGGCGGGTTTCTTTTGCTTGCCTTTGGCAATTGGGCTTGGCGCGTTGTTGCGGAACTGGCTGCGCAAAATGTGTGGCTTGGCTATGTGGGTCTCGCTTTTCTGCTGCTGGCACTGTTTGCCGGACTTGTCTGGGTCGCGCGTGAATTGCTGGCGATACGGCACATTGCGCGTATTGAAGCTCTGCGCGCGCGTGCGTTGGAGGCGCATGAGGCACGCGATAACGCTGCGGCCAAGGCTGCTGTGCATGATTTATTGTCTCTCTATGCCAAGGACATGACGCAGGCCCGTGGGCGTGCGGTGGTTGAAGCATCGATGAATGATATTATTGATGCTGATGATCGTCTTGCCATTGCTGAACGCACATTGCTGCGCCCGTTGGATGATCGGGCGCGGACCATTATCGGGGAATCAGCCAAACGTGTTTCTGTCGTCACCGCTGTCTCACCACGCGCATTGATTGATATTCTGTTTGTTGGTGCTGAAACGCTGCGCTTGGTGCGGCGTCTGGCGATGCTTTACGGTGGGCGGCCCGGATTTTTTGGCTCCATGAGATTGTTGCGCGCTGTGTTCGCACAATTTCTGGTCACGGGAGGACTGGCGATTGGTGATGATATCGCAGGCCAGTTTCTCGGCCATGGCGTTGCTGCCCGGCTCTCGGCAAAACTTGGCGAAGGCGTGTTGAATGGGCTTTTGACGGCACGCGTTGGATTGGCAGCCATTGATGCCTGCCGACCCCTCGTTTTTGTCGCCGAACCGCGACCGAAGGTGCGCGAGGTTGCCGGCTCTTTGCTCGAAAATATTGGCAAAAATCCGTTGGCCTGATGGCATCATTGCTCGGCAGAATTTGCCGCACTGGCTCATCTGATGCGGCAGCCCTTGCCAATGCGCCCAATTGTTAAGCCACATTAACCAGCTATCTCATTGAAAATCTTTGTGCAGCTCTGTGGCACGCTGTTTGCCAATCTGACACTGAGGCCGGCTGCATCATGTTTCGCCGGATATGAGTTCAGGAGCGTGCGATGGGCGTTTTCGGTGCGATGATTACGGCGGTGTCAGGTATTCGGGCGCAGTCCTATGCGCTTGAGAATATTTCTGGCAATATTGCCAACTCGCAGACGACCGGCTTTAAGCGTGTCGATACAAGTTTTGTGGACCTGGTGCCGGATATGCCGGCCCAGCGTGAATTGGCAGGCTCCGTGCTTGCATTCTCGCGTAACACCAACACAATTCAGGGTGATTTACAGACAACGGGTGTGCCGACCCACATTGCCATCAACGGTGAGGGCTATTTTGTCGTAGCTGAACGTACCGGAACGGCCGGCGATGTGCCGACGTTTTCCGCCCAGGACCTTTACACGCGGCGTGGTGATTTCGAAATCGACAAATCAGGATATCTGCGCAATGGCGCTGGCTATTATCTGAAGGGTGTCGCGATTGATCCCATTACAGGCAATACAATTGGGTCAACCACTGGTGCATTGCGGATCAATAATGATCAGCTTGGTGCGCGTGCAACGACATTGGTTGAATATCGTGCCAATGTTCCAACATATCCAGAAACGAACAATGCTGATCGTTCGGTGCCAGGGTCTGAATTGTTGCCGCAAGCGACATTTACCAACAATCCGGCCACAACTGGCACTGTGGCCGCCAACGAGCAGACTTTGTTTCTGAATACGTCGCTCCCGGCAGGTTCTGTTACAGTCTATAATGATGTGGGCGCTCCTGTGAATGTGCAGATGCGCTGGACAAAAATCTCGTCACCAACGTATCTGCCAGGGCCGAATGGCAGCGCTGAAGATACATGGCAATTGTTCTACCAGTCAGATCCGAATGCAACCGGTGCTGCAACAGCATGGACGCGTATTGGCGGAGATATTACATTTTCCTCAAGCGGCCAGCTATCATCGGCAACGACAATTGTGTCGCCTGTCACCGTCAGCAATGTCACTGTCCCTGCTGTGACTTTCAATTTTCAGAGTGGTCTGACACAATTTGCAGATGCCAATGGTCAGGTTACCACCAGTTCGATCCGGCAAGACGGTTATACGTCTGGCGAATTGCAGCGTATTTCCGTAACCAGTGATGGCCGCGTTGCTGGCACATATTCCAACGGTCAGGTTGCGCCGCTGGCGGAAATTGCTGTTGCACAGTTTCAGGCCGACAACGCATTGAAGCGGCGTGATGGCGGTGTTTTTGAACAGACGCTGGAATCGGGGCAGCCCATTCTTGGAACATCGGGTGCCAAAATCATCGGAGGATCGTTGGAAAATTCTAATACAGATATTGCGGAAGAATTTTCCAAAATGATTATTACGCAGCAGGCTTATACTGCCAACACACGGGTCATCACCACGGCGCAGCAAATGCTGCAAGACACCATCAATATCATTCGCTGATCTGTTGGGGCTGGTGTAAAGGAGTAAACCATCATGGGGCTCGGCGCTGTACTCAACGCTTCCGTTTCCGGTCTGCGTATCACGCAGGCTGGTATGGATGTTGTCGCGCAGAATATTGCAAATGCGAATTCTGACGGCTATACGCGCCGCCGCCTTGTTCAGGTGCAGGAAAATTCCGGCGATCGAACAACTGGTGCACGCAACGAAGGCATTAACCGGACACTGGATTTGCTTGTATTGCGGCAGGTCCGGTCGGAGACATCAGGCTCTGGCTACACGCAGACCATGGCCGAATTTCAGTCCGCACTTGATCGTCTTTTCGGGCCGCCTGGTAGCCCCAGTGCGCTGGATGGCACTGTGAATGCCTTTACACAGTCCCTTCAAGGCCTGGTCAACGATCCATCGTCTTACACGCAACGCACATCTGTTCTCGAAAAAGCAGGAACACTGGCAACGACGCTCAATGGATTGTCGCGCGACATCCAGGCCATGCGGGGGCAGGCCGAGAGCGCTATCGCTAGCATTGTCGATCGCACCAATGCATTGTTGACACAAATTGGCGAATTGAATGCGCGTATTGTTTCCGGAGGTGAGACGCCATCTGCTGGTCTGCTTGATGAACGTGACCGGGCCATCAATGAGCTTTCACAGTATATGGACATCCGCGTCACGGATAGCGTGACGAGTGGTGTTACGATTACCACAACTGGTGGATTGGCGTTGTTCGATGGCTCAACACCATTGCGCCTGCGATTTGATGAGCACGCGAATATTTCAGCAGATGCTCTTTATTCCACTGATCCGGCAAAGCGTGGTGTTGGAACGATTGCTTTATCAACAGGCACCAATACAACGATTGATGTGCTTGCAGATAAAATGATCCGATCAGGGGAATTGGCTGCCCTGGTTGAGTTGCGTGATAAAACGCTTGTACAAGCGCAGGCGCAGCTGGATGCATTGGCGGCGGCTTTGTCGAGCGCCTTATCTGACCGGAAAGCGCCGACAACAGCAGTCACAGTCGGTGTGCAGACTGGATTTGATGTTGATATGTCTGCGTTGCCGGCAAGTGGCAATGCCATGACATTCTCTTATCGTGATGTGGCTACCGGCCAGGATCGCACCGTTAAGGTTGTGCGCGTTGAAGATGCATCGCAATTGCCGCTGATGAATGATGGTTCTGCTGATCAGGTGATTGGCATGAGCTTTGCTGGTGCCCCTGCATCTATTGTTGGTGCCTTGAATACGGCATTTGGCCCAACCCTGGCATTTTCTTCAGTAGGCAGCACCTTGCGTGTACTCGATAATGGTGCGACATCAACGATGGGCACTGCCGATGTGCGTATTACCAATACCGCACTCACTGGCAGCGGCACTGAGCTGCCGCTGTTTTATGATGTTGGCAATGCACAGGTCTTTACCGGTTCATTTGATGGCGGTTCGAAAACCACAGGTTTTGCTGGCCGTATTGCCGTGAACCCGGCTCTGGTTGCTGATCGCTCGCGTTTGGTTGTTTATCAGACGGTGCCATCGGCAACGCCACAGGGTGATCAAACGCGCCCGCGTCAATTGCTGGAAGCGCTTACCAATTCATCGCGCAGTTTTGCGACGACAACAGGACTTGGTGGTACAGGTGGGCCTTTTCGTGCGAGTGTGACGAATTTTGCGCAGCGTATTGTTGAAAACCGTGGTGCTGCCGCTAGTTCCGCCGCTCAGCTGCATGAAGGTCAGACTGTTGCCTTAAAATCGATTGAAGAGCGCTTTGATGAGCGCGCAGGCGTCAATATCGATTCTGAAATGGCACAATTGACCCAGTTGCAGAATGCCTATGCAGCCAATGCCCGCGTCTTTACGGCCGCGAAGGAGATGTTTGATCTCCTGTTCAGAATGTGAGGTGAATGATGTACACCGGCACGCTTTACGGATACGCACGCGCAACGCAAAATTCCGCTGACTTGATGCGTAACTTGCGCCAGAGCGCAACTGATTTGCAGCGGCAGATGGCGACAGGCAAGAAGTCGGAAACCTATTCGGGCCTTGGCATCGACCGGCGCAAAAGCCTTGATATTCATTCACGCCTTTCCACACTTGAAGGCTTTCAGAACACGATTCGCGACACAAAACTTCAAATTCAAGTCATGGATCAGTCTTTGAGCCGTCTGGACAAAATGGCGCTTGATGCAAAAAGCATGGCCCGTCCCGGCAGCTACCAGCCTGATGCCAGCGGACGCGCTATTGCACAATGGAATGCAGACGAAAATCTGAAATTTGCTGTTGACCTCCTGAATGCAGATATTGGAGGCCGCTATTTGTTCTCTGGCCGCAGCAGCGATATCAGGCCTGTTGTCTCGTTTGATGAGATGATCAATGGCACGGCTGGCCGTGCTGGTGTGAAGCAGATGGTGATGGAGCGCGAAACGGCGGATCTCGGCACCGGTTTGCTTGGCCGTCTGTCCGTACCAGCCCTTGCAGGTGCAACCGTGTCACTGGAACGCGATGGCGGTAATCCCGGCGCGATGTTTGGATTTACATTAACTGGCATTGCGACTGATAGCCCCACGATAAATGTTGCTGGTCCAGCAGGTGCCCTGCAAACTGTCTCGGCCAATTTTATCGCGCAACCGCAGGATGGCGCTCAGGTCTCCGTAACGATGGCGTTGCCTGACGGATCGCAGGAAACCTTGACTCTTTATGCCCGTCAGTCACCACCAACTCCGCCGCAAGCGGATACCTTTCAAATTGGTGCGACACCTGCTGCTACCGCTGCGAATTTTCAGGCTGCGTTGCTCGGACAACTACAGAAAGCTGCGAGCAGCAGTTTGCGTGCTTCTTCTGCAATCGTTGCATCGACAGAATTTTTCAAAGGCACGGATGCTAATCCGCCTCAGCGCGTGCCTGCTCCAGCTGCCAGCGCAGCCGCACTTGTTACTGGCACAACAGCAAATACGGTTATCTGGTATAGAGGTGATGCCGATACGCTTGCGTTTCCAGATGCGCGGAACACGGCAACGGCGCAAATTGGAGAATCACAAGCGGTCGGTGTTGGCGCGCGGGCCAATGAGGAAGGCATTCAACAATCGATGGCGATGTTTGCGGCCATGTCTGTGCTTTCTGCACCTTCAAGCGACGCAACGGCACGTGACCGCTATGAAGAACTGGCTGACCGTGTACGGCAGGGTTTGAGTTTTCCTGGCGGCATGCAGGAGGTCAAAGATATTTCTGCCGAACTGGCAATGTCGCTTGCGGCGATCAACACAACTGGCGAACGTCATGGCGCGACAAAAAATATTCTTGTTGATACGCTTGCTGATGTCGAGAATGCCGATACGCAGGAGGTTGCGGCTGCATTGCTTGAGATGCAGACACGGTTACAGGCAACTTATTCGGTGACAGCAACGTTATCGCAGTTGTCGTTGACGCAATTTTTGCGCTAAGATTTTTTCAAATAAAAAGCGCGCCTCAGTGGCGCGCATTTTATTTGATATTTTATTGTCAGGCTGCGCTTGATTCGCCCTGAGGTGCACTGGCACCGCGCAACCCTGCTGCTATATCACGATTGATGGAAATCAGGATATTGAGACGTGCCGGTTTTGGCTCGAATGTCACTGCTATGGTGTGGTTGAAGATAAACATTGCCAGATTAGCGATGTTGTTCTTGATTTCCGACGGCAGTGGATTTTCGGGGCTGGTTACTGACGAAACAAGGATGGTCCACAGTTTCCGATTGTACGTCAATGCCTCGTCGAGGTCCTTCTCACGGTTGGCCCAGTCATCGCGCACCGATTGTATCTTCGAGGCTGCCTTCAAGAGAAGGCTGGCTTCCAGTTCACGGGGTGACTGGGTTGCCTGTGCTATCCTGCCGTACGCTGCTGCTGCCTGTTGCATGAGCAATTAACTCCTGCTCGTACGCCATGAGTTGGCGTGCTGCTTTGAGCGCTTTGTAAACGTCACCACTTAAAATCCGGTTGTTAATTTCTGCGACAATTGGCAGAGCGCTGGGTGCAGCGTTCAGGAATTCTCGCACAAGGTTAAAATAAAGATCATGATTTTCCTGTGTTTCACCGGATAGATACATGAGCTGAACAGCAAGATAGACCCGTTTTGCAGGCGAATCGGCTGATTTTGGGGTCATGATGTCCTTTTCGCGCAGGATCGGCGCTGTGCCTTCTATAAAGAAGCGCGTGCGTGTATCACCATTGCGTATGACAGCTGTGCCGATAACGATTCGTTCACCAGGTTTCAATTCAACTTTGAGAGCCATTTATGGTCTCCTGTTCTGGGAGCGGAGCGGGCTACCTCAGTTGAAGAGGCGCAATACCGCCTGATCCGATTGCGATGCCAGCGAGAGAGCTTGTGTGGAAAGCTGCTGGCGGGTTTGCAGTGCGAGAAGGTTAGCACCTTCTTCATTCATATCGGCCGTGACAAGACCATCAGATCCAGCCCTCAGGGTCTTGGTTGCCTCATTGGTGAAATCCCGCCGGGTTTGCGCGACCGTCATATTCGCACCGAATGTCGAGGCCTGCGAGCGAAGATATTTGATCGCGTCATTGAGCTTGCTGATGGCTGAATTGATTTCGACATCAGACTGAAAATTATACTTCGTATTGGTCGTGGCCAAACCGAGGCCAGCTGCATCAAAAACGACACCGCGAACGACCATCCGAGTTGAAGCATCAGCATTGAAAACCAGATCAAGCGATTGCCCGAACAGCAGGTTGACGCCATTGTAGCCCGAGTCTTTCGCAAGGTTGCCAATTTGCGATAGCAGGTCATTATATTGCTGTGCAGCAGCGTTGCGTGTAACATTTTGCGAGTAGGTAATCGTGCCAGTATCCAGGCCTGTAGACGTGGGCAGGGGCGGCTCATAGGTGCCGAATAAATCGGCCAGCGTGTTCGCCGGTGCCGTATCGGTGAGCTGAATACGCAGTGTGCCATTTGCCGTATTGTCAACGACTAGACGCCCCGCCACATCAATAGTGGCCTTTAAATAAGGCTGGCCCGTTGCCGTATCGAGATTTCCGGCGGCAGAATTGATCGCTGTCGCAAGTGCCTGAGCTGTCGGCACACCTGCGCCCAATGTCACTGCAATGCTATTTACAGTGGCAGATGGCGGTACCGTGTAGCCAAATGTCAGTATATCACCAGCGTTGAATTTTCCTGCTGGTGTACCTGTCGTCAGGAGATTTGGATTCAATGTATAGTCAATCGCCTGCCGCGTTACGGGGTCCATCCCGGAGCCGACTTTCGCGGTGGTGGACGCTGATGACAGTGCAGCACGGGAATTACCAAGCGCGCTTTCGACAAGGCGCTGTATGGAGCGAATGCCATTGTCAGCGGCTTCAAGTGTTTTGATGCCGAGATTGATACCATCCAGAAGGCGGCTCAAATCGTTAGCCTGCGCTGACATCGCTGATGATGTGAAATAATTCAATGGATCATCGAGCGCAGTATTCACCTTACGGCCGGTCGCAAGCCTATTTTGCGTGCGGTCCAAAAGCTGCGAAGAATTTTGCAGTGAAAGCAGGTTCGACCGGATTCCGGACGAGAGGACAATGTCAGCCATGTTTCCGACCTCGACTCATTCTGAGCGGCGCGTGATTCTTCCGCGATGTCATGATCATTGTTTGTTAACCCTAATGAGTGGTTAACAAACATGACAAACCGGGCAATTTTTGCCGGGTTGGAGCATTTTGTGAAGAGAATTAGCTGCGTGGAGCGGGCTGGCGTGCTGCATCTGCTGCAGGGGCAACAGCCGCTGGCCCATCAAGACGCGGCAACTCGTTCAGCGGTTGCCCGCCCTGAGGTTCTGCGGCGCCGTCTTGTCGCGTGGCCAGCGCAATTGTCAGTTTCTCAGCCGCTTCGGGCTGCATCGCAGCCAGAATTTCCGCCATTTTGCGCGGATTCATTTTCTGCACAACTGGAATCAATACTTTCATATCCAGCCGGTCAAAAACACGGGCAGCTTCCTTAGGTTTCATCGTCTCATACATTGTGACGAGGTTTTTCAACACTGTTGCCTGGGACTGTTCACGATTATCGAGCGTGGCTTGCAGGCGATCTTCCATTGATTTGAGATCATTAACACGTGAATCCAGTTTTTTTTCCGCTGCCTTCAGCAAGGCTTCACGCGTATCAACCTCACGCGAGCGATTGTCGATCTGTTCGCGCCGGTCAGTCAACCGTTCCAGCAATGCCCGTTCAGAGGGGGAAGCGCGGCTGCCACCAAGATCAATGGGATTTCCTGGCTTGGTCGCCTGTGCCATCTGCAGAATTTTTTTGTCGCCTTCTGTCGGTACAACGGCTTTTCCATCATTGCCTTTGGCGTCTTCATGCTTTGTATTGGTGAGCTTGCCATCCGATGGTTCGTCTTTTTTTCCGACTGCACCCGTAATATCAGGATCAGGCGCAATATATCCTTCCCGCGCGCGCGTTATGGCACGGCCAAATGTTGCATGATGGGATACAGATGGCTTGGTATTATTGCCCTGAGGCTCATCGCGAAAAAAGGCAAGTGTTTTTAGAACAAGCAAACAGGCTGCCGCTCCCGCGACAGCGGGGAATAGCCTGAAGGATTTCATGCCGCCTCACCACGAATTCGGGCACGTGCACGCAGGGCAAGCCGTTCAGCCGCAACTGCGGCTGCTGCAAGCCGCGTATTTGCAGAGCCATCTGGCAAAGTTCCGGTGTCGAGAATGGAGTCGGCCTTATCTGTGCGCTGCTGTGCTACAGCCTGCGTCGCTGCCAACTTGCGCGAAGTTTCGACAATTTGCCTGACGCGATCAATTATATCTTCACCAGCTTTCACATTGATTGAAAGGTCTGCGGCAAATCGTTCTGCTGTATCAATGCGCTCTGCAAGAGTAGAATTGGCTTCGCCCACTGCGCTTTTCAGCATGGCGATGGCGCGTTCAGCATTATCTGTTGCAAAGGTAAGGTCGGTTACATTTTTGCGCATGGCCTGTTCATCCAAGCGCAACTGCTTGAGTCTCTTGTCAAGTGCAATGCAGTAAGAAATCGTGGCAGCCAATAAAATTGCCACAAGAATTTCGATTGCAAGGGACACGCCAAACGCCATCAGATTGAACCTTTTCCTTGACCGGGTGTTACTTCAAGTGTTGCCATCGTCGTGCGTGATCGGCGAACGGGATTGACGATTTGAACTGCGATTTTCTCACCAACGCGACCGATACGGCCTTCACTGAGATGAAAATCGCCGCAACGCAGTGTGACCATGCTGTCGGGCTTGGCATCGAATACAAGTGTTTCACCAACAGCTAGGCCGGTGACACGGCGAAGCGGCAACTTTGCCTCATGCAGAACGACATCGACTTCGGCACTGGCATGATAAATTTCGTTGGCGAGATGACCCTCCCATATCGGGTCACGGCCAAATTTTTCACCCATAAAGCTTTGCAGCAACAGGTCGCGAATGGGTTCGATCGTTGCATATGGCAAAAGCATTTCAATGCGGCCAGAGCGGCCCTCCAGATCAATTTTCAGTTCGATCAGGATTGCAGCATTGGCTGGACGTGAAATTGAGGCAAAGCGCGGATTTGTCTCAATGCGGTCGGTAGAGAACTTCACAGGTGTCAGTGGTTGAAAGGCAAGTTCTGCATCTGAAAGAACAATTTCCAGTAGACGTTTGACCAGATTCATTTCGATGGTTGTGTAGGGCCGGCCATCAAGGCGAGAAATTTGCGGGCCTCGACGCCCACCCAGCAGTACGTCCATCACACCATATACAAGATGGGAATCGACCGACAGCAACCCATAATTATCCCATTCATGCGCACGGAATACGAGCAGGATGGAGGGCAGGGGCATGGAATTGATATAGTCACCAAAGCGGACCGAGGTGATGTTGTTGATGGTGATTTCGACGGTATCGGAGAAAAAATTGCGCAGAGACGTTGTCAACAATCGCACGAGGCGATCAAATACGATCTCGAGCATCGGCAGACGCTCATATGAAACCATTGCAGAATCGACAATCGCACGGATGCCTGTCTGGCGCTTGGCTGAGACGTCATCACTGGAAAAGCCGAGCAGTGAATCAATTTCATCCTGATTGAGCAGGCGATCGACTGCATCGCTTTCCGGATCAATGCGCTCCGGTGTTTCCACCATGCTTTGCCATGCTTCCGCCATTCCGCCATTTGCGGGCTCGCCGGCCGGTATGTTGGCTGGATCATCGGGCGAACTCATGCGTGTCAAACTTTCGCAATTTTATCAGGGCGAGGCACTAGGGTTCAAGTTCCATATATTATTGGAGAAGGACTTCCTTGAATAAAACGGCATCAACCTTTGCAGGATAGACGGCAATGTTGACACGCTTCAGCAGTTCTTCCTTCAAACGATACATGGCCGAGGAGCCGTCAATTTCGTTGGCACGCAATTCACGCATGTATGTCTGGAATGCGTCTTCGATGCGTGGCACCAGCGGCTGAATATCGGTGCTCAATTTCGGGTCTGATACTTCCAGCGCGATTTTCAGTTTGAGAAAATTCTGGCGCTCCTGTCCCGCCGCTGCGGCCAGGTTGATTGTCATTTCCTTGAGTTCGACGAAAGCAACCTTTTTCGCCATGGCGCCTTTGGCTGCATTGTCTGCAACAGCTTCAGCGGGTTTGCGCATTAGAAAGAACCAACCGCCGCCACCACCTGCAATCAAAAGAGCTGCTGCCAGCATGATGATCAGCTTTTTCTTGCCGCTTTTGGTCTCAGGCGCGGCGCCGTCTGTGCCATCGTCTGCAGCTTTTTTTTTCTTGGCCATGCCCCGAACCCACGCGCAATCGCACTTCGCGCCAGACACAAATCAGCCTGACTGGCACAAAGTGGCCAGTTATAGTTAACGCCCCGTTAAGCCCGGCAAAAAATGCCGGGTGATATGTGCCGATTTGCGTGTCGTGCCTGGTTTGGTTTCGTGCGATGAAAGTTTCAATCGATTGAAATATCGAATTATTTCGACATTAACCATGTTGGCATGATGGTTGCGTGGGGTTAGGTGCCGGTCTGTCAGCGCTGGGGAGCGCCGCGCAGGAACTGGTGGGGACATTCAGGAGCGGTTCGATGGAGAACACGCTACTCATTGGGCTTTCGCGTCAGATTGCGCTGGCCCGTGAAGCCGACGTGCTTGCCAACAACGTGGCAAACGTCACCACAACAGGTTTCAAGCGGCGTGACGTGCGCTTCATGGAATATTTGATGCCGGTGGCGAAGGGCGATGCCTTCATGCCTGCGGACCGGCGCATATCCTATGTGCATGAGCGCGGCACGGGGCTGGACATTAGCCAGGGCGCGATTGAGCGCACGGGTAACCCGCTTGATATTGCGATGCGTGGCAACACTTATCTTTCCGTGCAGACGCCGCGCGGCGAACGTTATACGCGCGATGGCGCACTCAACTTGAATGCGCGCGGTGAGCTGGTCTTGCCCAGTGGTGAGGCGGTGTTGGGCGAGAGTGGCCCCATTGCGTTTTCACCGCAGGAAGGCCGCATTGAAATTGCGGCTGATGGCACGGTTAGCTCATCGCAGGGTGTTCGCGGCAAGTTAAAGCTGGTGCGCTTTGATAACCCCAATAGCGTGCTGCGCAATGAAGGCGGCAATCTTTATTCTGCAACCCGTGCTGGCACACCCATCGATAGGGATGGCGGCGTGGTTCCTGCTGCGCTCGAAAAATCCAATGTGAAGCCTGTCCTGGAAATGAGCCGCCTGATGGAGGTTTCACGTGCTTATCAATCCATCGCTTCGATGATTCAGAAAACCGATGAATTGCGGCGCACCGCAATTCAAAAACTGGCCGATGTTCCAACGTAATTCTTGAAGGTAGCGTCACATGCGTGCTCTTTATACAGCTTCGACGGGTATGGCTGCTCAGGAACTCAATGTTCAGGTCATCTCCAACAATATCGCCAACCAGCGCACGACGGGTTATAAGCGGCAGCGTGCGCAGTTCCAGGATCTGCTTTACGATCACCAGCGCCGTGTGGGCACTGCAACCTCTGATCAGGGCACGCTGGTGCCTGCTGGTGTTTCGATCGGCTCGGGTGTGAAGACGGTTTCGACTGGCCGTATCATGACGCAAGGCACGATCAATCCGACAGAAAAAGAATATGATCTGGCTGTTCGGGGTGAAGGATTTTTCAAGATACGCCTTCCTGATGGCCGGGCCGCGTATTCACGTGACGGCAGCTTCAACCTCGATGCGCAGGGACAAATCGTCACCAATGATGGTTATGTTCTGGAGCCTGGCATTACCGTTCCTGCCAATACGCAGCGCGTTTCAATCAACCAGCAGGGTCTGGTTCAGGCGACGATTACCGGCCAAACCGCTCCTCAGGATATTGGCACAATTCAGTTGTCGCGGTTTGTCAATAAAGTTGGGCTCGAATCCATTGGCGATAATCTTTATATTGAAACCAGCGCTTCGGGGCCAGCCATTGAAGGAGCGCCTCAGTCTGATGGCTTTGGCAACCTTCAGCAGGGTTATCTTGAAGAAGCGAATGTCAATTCAGTCACCGAAATTGCAACGCTGATTGCAGCACAGCGCGCTTATGAAATGAATGCCAAAGTTGTCACTGCATCAGACCAGATGATGCAGGCAACAACTCAGATGTTCCGTAACTGATGACACGGATGACGACCATGAACCGCAAAATCTTTCGGTCTGTTGCGCTTTTTGCTTTTTTTACTGGCGCCAGTATTCTGTC
Organism: Beijerinckiaceae bacterium; assembly: GCA_051646285.1. Taxonomy (GTDB): domain Bacteria; phylum Pseudomonadota; class Alphaproteobacteria; order Rhizobiales; family Beijerinckiaceae; genus Terrirubrum. Next base: position 3,367 of record JBOFCU010000163.1, on the reverse strand, counting down.
GATCATCAAAGCCGATGCGCAGACGCGGCCATCTCTGCGTGCACATGCTGTTATCAGTGGCGATGTTGTAACTCTTGGTGACCTCGTGGCGAATGCTGGTGCTGCCAGTTCACGCGCCATGTTTCGTGCGCCGCAAATTGGGGAGACGGGCACAATTCAGGCGCTGCGTGTTGTTTCAGCAGCTCGCGATGCTGGCCTAATGGATATTGAAACGCGCGGTATTTCACAAATTGTTGTGGAACGTGCAGGACGGCGCGCCTCACGGCAGGATATTGAAGATGCTTTGGCAGATGTGATTGCACAGCGCACGCGCATTGACTCACGGGATTTGACATTTGTGCTTGATACTGAACCCATGATTGCCATGGCGATGGGCGCACGCACGGAATTGATGGTGTCTGACCTTGTGCTGGATGCTCGCAACCGCCGTTTCAATGCGGTGATTACGCCTGCGGCTTCGCAGAATGGCGTACGAAAAACTGCGCGTATTTCCGGCAGTTATAGTGAGACTGTTCTTGTTCCCGTGCTTTCGCGTCATCTGCAAAAAGGTGATGCCATTCGCAATGACGATTTTCAGATGGAGCGCCGCGAAAAAGATTTGGCGGGTGATGATGCGGTGACAGACGCAAAGTCACTCCTTGGCCGTGTGGCCCGCAATGCCATGCGTGCGGGCCTCGTTTTGCGTGATCGTGATCTGGTTCGGCCCATCGCAGTGGAGCGCAATGCAATGATCACCATGCATCTGGATGTTCCGGGCATTCAGTTGACGATGAAGGGCAAAGCACTCGATCAGGGCTCGATTGGTGAAATGATTTCCGTGCAGAACCTGACATCCAAGCGGACTGTGCAGGGCATGGTCATTGGTGCCGGTCAGGTCCGCATCGGTGAAAATGCTGCTGGTGCTGCGCGTACTGCAACGATCGTGCGCTGATCATCAAAAAAATGAAAGATAAACTCATGACATACTCTCTTTCGCATCGCGCACTTTCATTGGGCTTGGTCGGCACAGTCGCGTTGGCTCTTGGTGCTTGCGGAGCGGCTGACCGGCTTAAAGCCATTGGCGCTACGCCTGCATTATCTGCGATTCAGGATCCGACCGCGCAACCCGGATACAAGCCGGTGCGGATGCCGATGCCGCAGCCGGTACCTGCTAATATTCAGGGCAATTCGCTGTGGCGCACGGGGTCACGCGCATTTTTTAAGGATCAGCGGGCTCATCAAGTTGGTGACATTGTGACTGTGCGTGTGCGTGTGACGGACAAGGCCAATATCGATAATACGACATCGCGTTCTCGCAAGAATACGGAAAATCTTGGTGTGAAAGGTTTGTTTGGGCTTGAAACACAAGTGACAAAAATACTGCCTGAGGGCACCAACGCGTCCGGCCTTGTCGATCTCGGTTCCGGCACATCAAGCCAGGGTGCCGGTTCAGTCCGTCGTCAGGAACAACTGGTGACCAATGTAGCTGCTGTCGTCACGCAGTTGTTGCCCAACGGCAATCTCGTCATTGAGGGCAAGCAGGAAATTCGTGTGAATTTTGAAGTGCGTGAATTGATTGTTGGCGGTGTGATCCGGCCTGAAGATATTGAAGCGGATAACATGATCGATAGCCAGAAAATAGCGGAGGCACGGATTGCCTATGGTGGCCGTGGTCAGATTACCGATGTGCAGCAGCCACGCTATGGGCAGCAGGCCATGGATATTCTCCTGCCATTCTAACCAGATTACGGGGTCAGATGGGTATTGAAACTCTCTGCCTTCCTGTGTTCCCCTGCCATGCAGTGCGCTCCCCCTTGTTGCTGCTGGCTGAAAGACCCTGCATGATTGTGCAGGGTTTTTCTTTGTCTGTGTGCGGAAAATTTTTTGCGTCTTTATCTGTCATGATCTGGAGTTTCATTGATGCTGCAGAGCTATCTCATTCTTCTGGCTTGCCAGGCTTGAGGGCTGGATTTGTGACTGCAATTGGCCTGAGGCGCGCAACGATTTTAGCGCCTTTGGTGTTCGCCATTCCGCGGCCATTGATTTGCAATTGGCATTGGCGCCGCGCGCGCGTTCCAAATCAATGAAGTGGCTGGGACTTTCCCCGGGCTTGCCATGGCGCTGAATGGCTTGATGACAGCGCTGATTGTGCATCAGTTGTGAAATAAAAAGCCGGTGCAATGCACCGGCTTTGAATGGATGGCTATTATCGATCAATCGTCGCGATGGACTTTTTCGTTGCGCTCATGGCGTTCCTGCGCTTCGATTGACAGGGTCGCGATGGGGCGCGCTTCGAGACGGCGCAACGAAATCGGTTCGCCGGTCTCTTCGCAATAGCCATATGACCCGTCTTCAATGCGCGAAATGGCGGAATCGATTTTTGCGATCAGCTTGCGCTGGCGGTCTCGGGCGCGCAGCTCGATGGCACGATCTGTTTCTGACGATGCGCGGTCTGCAAGATCAGGATGATTTTCATTTTCGGCCTGCAATGCGGCCAATGTATCCTTGGATTCGCGCAGTATATCGTCTTTCCAGGCGATCAGTTTGCGGCGGAAATATTCACGTTGACGTTCGTTCATGAACGCCTCGCCATCCGTTGGGCGATAATTGGGATCAAGGGCAGCCTCCGCTTTGGCTGCCTTGGCGCTTGCGGTGCGAATGGGAGCTGAATCCGGCAAAGCCGTATCGGCGCTTTTGCGCAAGGACGCATCTAATTTGACGCGCGCCGGAACAGCGCGTGTCGGCCGCTTGGGTTGAGTCTCCAGGGCAATTTTGGCGGCTGAGGCTTTGGCGATAACCCGGCTGATTAGGCCGATTGGCTTGGTGGCCGCTTTGGGTGCTGAAACCTTGCCCGTTTTTTCAATTTTTGCGGCCACACCAGATGTGGATTTCGCAGCGGCTTTGGTGGCAGGCGCTGGCTGCGCATGGACCGGTGTCACCGTCATGGCTGCCGCCTTGGCCACAGCTCCGGTTCTTGCCGCAGACTTGGTTGCTGCCGCAGCTGATGTCCGGGCGCTCTTGGCGGTATCCTTGACCGCTTTTTCTGCTGTTGCGGTCCTGGTTTTGCTCACGGAAGAGAGAGCAAGGTTTACAATACCACTCTTGCCTGCCGATTTGACGGGCGTCTTTGCTTTAGCGGTGGCCGCCTGTTTTGCGGTCTTGACGGCAGATGCGGTGCTTTTGGCTGTTGTCCTGGTGGCAGCTGATTTGCCAGCTGCAGCGGTTTTGTTGGCTACCGATGTCCGTGCTGGCGTTTTGGCACCGCCTGATTTTGACGGCATTGCCGTCTTTACGTTCGTTGCCTGCGTTGCCTTGGTAGCCTTCGTGTTCTTTGCCGAGCCTTTGGCTGGCATCTTCGCGGTCTTGACCATGAGTCGCGTCCATCTCT
>JBOFCU010000151.1:0-9172 GCA_051646285.1 Beijerinckiaceae bacterium | reverse complement strand
GACTGTTTATGCGACAATCTGTTCGTGCGCGAGATGGGCTGTGCTGTTAAGATTGATTTCTCAAATTCCAGGAACTGATTCACCAGTCATGGCATAGATGGCGCAAAAGGAAGAAAGTTTGTCAGGGACAGAGCTTTTTGACGCTGAAGGATATGCCGCCGGACGTATCAATTCGGATGCGCCGGCGCATACGGTTGTGCGTAAACAGCCTGTTCAACTGTTTGATCAGCAGCGGCGGAAAATATTGTTCTATACTCATGCGCTCACACAAGGCGGGGCGGAGCGTGTAACAGCGGCGCTGGCCTCCGCATTCGCCCGACATGGTGACGATGTCACATTGATTGTTGATCATGAGATGCCAGATCACGGAATCGGTCTGGCGGATGATGTCACGTTGTTGGTATTGAACGGTGGGCACTCCAGTCAGCTCCGTGCCTTGGTGAGCGTGATCAAAGCAATGCAACCTGATTGCATCGTGTCGGCTCTTTCGTCATCGAATGCAAAAATGGCAATAGCTGCCTTTGCTGCGGGCATGAGCAAGCGTCATATCATGACATGGCATGGCTTTCCGCAGGCCGAAAAGAGTTTCATGAGCCGCCTGGGGTACTGGATGTCTCCCGTAGCTGGCCGCATCAGCGCGCACAGTGTTTGTGTTTCAGATGCGCTGCTGAAAACGATGCGCGCGCGTGGTATTCCTGAATCGCGTTCATCGCGCATATATAATCCAGTTGACGTGGTCACTGACAGGATTGAGACACGCAACGTTAATATTCAAAAACCTGTTGTCATGAGTGCTGGGCGTTTGGCGGCGGTAAAAGACTTCCCGGCATTGCTTGATGCGTTTGCGCGGCTGCCATTTCCCGATGCGCGTCTTATTATCTTGGGTGAAGGGCAGGAGCGTTTGCGTATCGAAAATCATGCACTGCAGCTTGGCATTTCTGACCGGCTGCATTTGCCAGGTCATGCCCATGACATGCAGCCTTATTTCAAATTAGCAGATGTTTTTGTCGTTTCTTCATTGAGTGAATCGTTCAGCAATGTTCTGGTCGAGGCATTGTCGTATGGGTTGCCTGTCATTGCTACAGATTGCGGCGGTCCGCGCGAAATTCTGGAACATGGCCGCTACGGACAACTGGTCAACTGTGGGGATGCAGCCGCTATGGCGACCGCAATTGAGCGGGCCATAAGGCAAGGTGAAGCAGGCGCAGAACAGCGGAGGGAGCGAGCAGATTATTTCAATCTTACTGCATCGGTTCAACAATATCATAAATTATTTGATCTGATTATCGCCAGAACGCAATAATTGCAAATATTTAATTGATTATTTATGAAGCGATGATCAGTAGGCGGGTTTCATGCGCGTTGAATTTTCGTTTTCACCAGACGAATTGTTTCCGCCCATGATTTTTCGATGATGCTCAAATAACCGGTTCAATTGCCGGTCAACAGCATAAGGCAAGACCATATCATGCACGCGGCACGGGTCGATTTTTCCTGACTGAATGGATCGCCAGAGATTGACAAATTCTGCACTCAAATCGGATGCGGATTTTTGTGGCTCAGCTGCGCGTTCGAGCAATTCACCGCTGATTCCGGAAACAACCAGCGGATCATATTGCGGAAGACGGATGGCGCAAAATGGTCTGCCTACGCTGAGAGTTTCCAGCAAATAGCACGGCATTCCCTCGAAAAATGAAGTTAGAATACCAGCGTGGCATTTCGCTATAATGTTTGCGACGCCTGCCGCATTCTGAAAACCATACATGATCGTGAAGGCTTTTATGAGTTCAAATTCGGCGTACCGTGAAGGATCAGTCATGCCGATGTAGTGAAATTCAAACGCGCCATGCAGTTTTTCATGGATTTGTGCCATCGTGGCAAACATCAGGGGCGGGTCCTTGAATTCATCAAGGCGCCCGGCGAATACGATGCGGAAAATACCGTCATTGGTGTTGAAAGGCTGCGCCGCAAATCGCTTTGTATCAACTGAAACCGTCATCACTTCGGCTTTTGGCACGGCATCGGGAAATTCACGCTTCATGCGCTCAATGATATTGGGATTGACGCACATGATGCGCGTCGCGAGCTTGAGGGCGAGCCGTTCGGCCGTGCTGTGAACAAACCAGAATCGCTTGATGAGCGAATCCATCTTGTCTTTTTTCGTGCCTTCCCCGTGCACAATTTGCACAGTGCGCAAGCCAAGCATCCGTGCCACGGGCGCGAATTCAAAGCGCTGCAGCTCGCAACTGGCTGGCCTCCCAGCAATCATGGCGCGAATGGTTCGTGCATGGCGTATTGCGCCCGCAACGGTGCGCAAGGTGATGGATCGCAACAATTTTTTGGCGGCGCTGTTGATGGATTGCGCCGATTCCTGTGCCACCGGCAGAAAGCTGATGGTGCGGCCAGCAACGGTAATATCCGCAGGCACGCCCAATTTCATCTCACCTGTTTCATCGACGCCCACAAATATGATGTGAAAGTCGGGCGGGTGAAAGGCAATGATGTTGCGCACATGCGTTTCGATGCCACCGAGTTTGTTACCCCGCGGGTCCATTGGATGCATCAGGCACAGAACAGTCTTGCTGTCATTCGACATGATTATGGTCCGGGATGGCCAGCTTTGCGGCCGGCGAGAGCGTGAAGGATTTCCTGGCTGACGATGGAGGCAAGCAGCGTAGCGCATGCCATATAGCGATTGAAAAGACGGCTTGGCTCAGTGCTGAGGCGCCAGAACCATTCAAGCCCGTAAGCTTGAAAAAAAGCAGGCGCGCGCTTTTTTTCGCCGGCCAGAAAATCCAGAGCAGCGCCAATGGCGATGGCTCCAATGGTGTCATCGTGGCTGAGAATTTTTTCTGCAAATATTTCCTGCTTTGGTGCACCCAGCGCGATAAAGCACAGACGCGTGCCGGATTCTGCAATGAGCCTGGCATAGGCTTCAGCCTCTGCACTGTCTGGATCAAATCCTTGAGGGGGCGCGCGCATGCCCGAAATGATCAGTCCGGGAAATTGTTTTTGCAGACGCTGGCTGGCCGCTTGCAATGTGCGGTCGCTTGCACCGAAGAAAAAAACTGGCAGACCGTGGCGTGCAGCCTCACGGCATAAGGGAACAACCAGATCGGCTCCGGTGGTTCGTTTCATGGATGCACATTGGCGTTGCGCCAATTTTGCAACGGGCATGCCGTCGGCGGTGACATAGGTGGCGCGGCTGTAGACAGCCCGAAAGGCTGTATCATGGCGCAGCCGCACGAGATGATCGAGATTGAGCGTGAAAAGCGAAAAGCCATGCTGATTGCGGGCCGAAGCGATGGCGCTGGCTATTGCACCGTCGAGTGTATCAATATTGATCGGTTGCCCATCGACAGTGGCCAGTGTTGGATCACGAGATTGTTTCATTTTGAAACACACAATCAGTTTTGAGGTCGTCCTGACCACAAATTGCAAAAGCCTCGCCATTGCCGCTCTGGCACAGGCCATGCAGCCCGGTTGAATGGCGGCTGACAGGCGTGCCGTTTCGCTGCGGATGTTTTGAAGGATTCCAATTGATATGATGCAGATGACGCGCCGGCAGATGGTAGGAGCGCTGGCCGTGGGAGCCGGGCTGCCGGGGGCGTCTGCTGCGCAAACGCGCCAGCATGACGCTGCATCGTTTCCATTGCCGGGTGTTCATCCTGTTTCTCTTGGGGCAATGGCACAGCAACGGGGAATTTTATTTGGCGCGTCGGTGGCGACATCGATGCTGACTCACAGCGACTATAAAAATCTTTACAAGCGGGAGGCCCGTATCCTCACCACTGACTATGAAATGAAATTCGGTGCCTTGCGCCCGGACAGTGTGGTGGCCAATTTCGATGCCGCCGACCGGCTCATCGCATTTGCGCAGGAGCATCAGATGGCCATGCGCGGCCATGCGCTGATCTGGAATGAAAATATGCCGGCCTGGGCCAAGGCCCTGTCGCGCCGCGAGGTGGAAGGCCTTTTTGACCGGCATATCGAAGAGGTTGTTACGCGGTATGCCGGAAAAATGCACTCATGGGACGTGATCAATGAGCCTTTCTGGCCTGATCATGGCATGCGTCATGGGTACCGGCGCGGGCTTTGGTATGATACGCTCGGCCCATCTTACATCCGCTACGCGTTTCAGCGCGCGGCGCGATTTGACCGATCCGCCAAGCTGACGCTGAATGAAGCTTTTTGTGAGCGCAATGACGCGCTTGGGCAAAAGGTGCGGGCCGCGCTGCTGATGCTGATTGATGATCTGCGCGACAATGATACGCCAGTTCATGCTGTGGGACTGCAAGCGCATCTTCAGCCGCAATTTGCCTATGACGATGATGCCTTTGTTGATTTTCTGCAAAAGATCGCCAAGCGCGGGCTTGATATTTATATCACGGAACTGGATGTGGATGATTCCAGCTTCGGCAGTGATGTGCGAGAGCGTGATGAAAGGGTGGCACAGCGCTATGAAGCGTTCCTCACCAAAGTTTTGACTGTGCCGCAGGTCAAAATCATTGTTCTCTGGCAGTTGGGGGATCGCTTTTCCTGGTATCGTGATCCTGAGGTTATCAAGCTGCTGAAATCGGGGCCCGGTGCGCGCCCGCTGCCATTTGATGAGGCGTTGAAGCCAAAGCCGGCCTATGCGGCGATTGCGCGGGCATTGAAAAGCCGAGCAGTGGTATAAATAAAAAGCCGCAGCTTTGTGCTGCGGCTTTCCTATTTTTAGCATGTGACTGCCGGTTACGCGGCTTTGTCCAGGCCATACAAGGTGTGCAGCGTGCGCACTGCCAGTTCAGTGTAGGCGGTATCAATCAGCACTGAGAATTTAATCTCCGATGTGGTGATGGCGCGGATATTGATGCCCTTGTCGGCCAGCGCGCGGAAGGCTTTGGCCGCGACACCGGCATGGGAGCGCATGCCAACGCCGATGGCGGAGACCTTGACCACATCGGTAGAGCCTTGCAGCAGCGCGTAGCCAATACCGCTGGCACGATCTTCCAGAATTTTTCTGGCACGCTCAAATTCGGCGGTCGGCACGGTGAAGGTAATATCCGTGGTCGTTGCATCATCCGACACAACCTGAATGATCATGTCGACATTGATGTTGGCATCTGCCAGGGGGCCGAAAATCATGGCGGCGACGCCGGGCTTGTCGGCAACGCGGCGCAACGTGATCTGGGCCTCATCGCGGGAGTATGCGATGCCGGTGACAACTTCTTTTTCCACAATATCCTCCTCGTCGCAGATCAGCGTGCCGGGGCTGGGGTTTTCCGGGTCGTCAAAACTGGAGCGCACATAGGTCGGCATGCCCTGTGTCATCGCAATTTCAACTGAGCGCACCTGCAACACCTTCGAGCCAAGGGATGCCATTTCCAGCATTTCCTCGAACGCGACCTTGTCGAGTCTCTTGGCCTTCGGAACGATGCGCGGGTCGGTGGTGTAGACACCATCCACATCCGTATAAATGTCGCAGCGCGCGGCCTTGATACCGGCTGCAATCGCCACGGCCGAGGTGTCCGAGCCGCCACGTCCCAGCGTGGTCAGGCGCCCGCTGGGAGCGTGAATGCCCTGAAAACCGGCCACCACGGCCACTTCGCCCCGCTGCTCAAACCCCGCAATGATGGCGCTGCCATCCACATCCTCAATGCGGGCAGAGCCATGCGCGTCATTGGTGGTGAGCGGGATCTGCCAGCCCTGCCAGGAGCGGGCGGGAATGCCCATGCTTTGCAGCACGATGGCCAGCAGGCCCGACGTGACCTGCTCACCGGAGGCAACCACAGCGTCATATTCGCGCTGGTCGTGGATGGGTGCGGCATCCTTGCAGAAGGCAACCAGCTCGTTGGTTTTTCCCGACATGGCGGACACAACGACGGCGACATGGTGGCCGGCCTTGACCTCGCGCTGGACATGGCGCGCGACATTCTTGATGCGCTCGATATTGGCAACAGAGGTGCCACCAAACTTCATCACAAGGCGGGCCATGGGGAGGATCTCGGCAAGACGGCAGACAACGGGACGATTTGTGCCATCGCCGGGGCGATGCGCGCGCGGTATATGAAGGCGGGGTCAGTGCAAGTCAACGCGGTGGAATGGCGATGCAAACGGGATATGCGGACAGGTCTGGTGGCTCAGTCGATGCCGGCGAGGTGGCGCGTTTCAACGCACTGGCGGCGGACTGGTGGAATCCGAAAGGTGCCATGGCGCCCTTGCATGTCTTCAATCCGGTGCGGCTTGGTTATATCCGCGACCGGGCCGTGGCGCATTTCGGGCTTGATGGACCGGCGCGCCGCCCACTCGCGGGCAAGACCCTGCTCGATGTGGGCTGCGGTGGCGGTATCCTCTCCGAGCCGATGGCGCGGCTGGGTGCAACCGTCACCGGCCTCGATCCGGCGGAAGACAATATCGGCGTGGCGAAGCTGCACGCGGAAGAGGCGGGGCTCGCCGTCGATTACCGCGCCGAAACAGTGGAAGCGGTGGTGGCGCGGGGCGAGCGCTTCGACATCGTGCTCGCCATGGAAGTGGTCGAGCATGTCAGCGATGTTCCAGCCTTCGTGAAAAGCTGCTGCGCCGCCGTTGCGCCCGGTGGACTGTTATTCATGGCCACGCTCAACCGCACCATGAAATCTTACGCTTTGGCCATTGTCGGCGCGGAATATATCCTGCGCTGGCTGCCGCGCGGCACCCATGACTGGAATAAATTCGTCACGCCGCGCGAGCTTGAGGATGCGATCGAAGGCGGCGGATTTTCGGTGAGCGATGTGGTGGGTGTTGTTTATAATCCGCTCACGGGGGCGTGGAGCGAGAGCCGCGATACGGATGTGAATTACATGCTTGTGGCGGAGCGGGTTTAATTCTGGCTCCGCCCATGACGCTCAGCGTATGCAATGGTTGCAGCCATCAGATTGTCGTGGCTGATTTGTGTGCCCTGCGCTGTTATAGAAAGGCCGTCTGCGCCGAGCTTTGCATTGACACCGCGACTCATCCCCGCAATTGGCGTAAGCTGTAATTTTTCTTCTTCACTCCGTTTTACTTTCAGAACCATGATGCGCTGCCGTGCATGCTGCCATGTCACGATTGAATCGATGGCGTGCCATGGCACAAATGATTTTGTGACCCGTCTGTCATGCAAGCCCTCAGGCGCAAGCGTGATGACAGTACCGCGCTGGGTTACCATCCGCCAAAGGCCGATCAATGCGACGGGGCCAAAAAAAGCCATGGATACATATCCCCAAAACCGCACGCTTTCTGCGGACTGCCGGCTTGTGCTGCCTGTTATTTGCGTCATGACATAACCGAGTATAACGAATGCCAATCCGGCCACGACAACAAGGGCCATTTGGAATGGTGATGTGGCAATTTCCATACGCGCATCGGTATCAATATGCCGAGGGGGCATGTGTAAGCTCCAATTTCAGTTGCGTGCATTTTTCAATCAGCGTGGCTTCACCGCCAGCGGCAATGCGCCGAATAATCCGCCATCATGGCCGAAATTCGCCTGTTCAACCGACAGTAATTTCATTTTTGTTTCAATGCCGCCAAACGCAGAAAAGCCGCCGATTTTTCCATTGGCGGCGACGACGCGGTGGCAGGGAATGAGCGGCGGGAACGGATTGTCGCCCATGGCCTGCCCGACGCGGCGAGAATCTTCGATGCAGCCGATCATTTTTGCAATCGCGCCATAGGTCAGCGTTTCGCCCGGCGGAATGTCTTTGACAATATCATAAACTGCACAGTTGAACGCCGGCACATCGTCAAGCGCCAGCGGCGCGGCAGAAAAATCCCGGCGCTCGCCATCGAGCAGTGCCACAACGCCGGCAGCAATATCCGTGATCCATGCCGGCGGCGCTTGCTCAACCGCATCGGGAAATCGCTGCATTATTCGCCGCAGCGTTGCATCACGATCCGCCAGCGGCAGCTGCGCGCCGATGATTTTTTCATCGCGCCAGATCACTCCGCACCAGCCAAGCGCTGTTTCGTAAAGATGGATGCTGGGATTTTCCCGCTGATTCATGGGCGGCAAATTAAGGTGAAGTGCGCGGGCTGACCACCCGAAAACGCATGCAGTGTCTATGCATGTGCATCACAGGGCTTGTTGTAGTCTGCCTCTTGCCGGGCCTGGCTGTGTGGGCATGATCAGGGCGATCATGCAGGGTGCGTTGCGTCAGCACATCATCAGATCGAAGGCTTGCGATGCTGCAGAATGATAATTGGGGCCATCGCGCCCGCTTCGGCATTTTCATTGTTGGTGCTGAAGTGGTGCCGGAAGCGGAGTGGTGGGCGATGTGCCCGCCCGGTATTTCCATCCATGCCGCGCGGGTGACGGCGGCCGCGCCATGGGCCGTGTGGCGTGCTGACCGCACGGGCGTTGTGCCTGCTGATGATCTGGTGCGCGGCGCAAAACACTTCGCCGCCCTGCGCCTTGATGCTGTTGTGGTGGCGCACAGTTCCAGCAGCTTCGCCGGGGGCATGGGGTGGGATGAGGCCGCGGTGCGCAGCCTTTCTCCGCTGATCGGGGACAAGACGCGGGTGACAACAAGCGGGCTGGACAGTCTGGCCGCATTTCAAGTGGTTGGTGTGCGGCGTCCATTCCTTGTTTTGCCGCCATGGTTTTCGGATGCGCTGGCTGCCAGGGCGCTGGATTATTACCGTGGGCATGGCTGCGAACCGGCAGGCTACTGGCGTTATGATCCCGGCCAGGCATGGCGCGGCATCGCACCGGCGGATCTTTATGCTCACGGGGCTGCGCTTGCACAGGCGGTCGCGCCACTTGCTGAGCAGATCAAAATGCATTGTCCTGCCGATGCGGACGGGATTTTCATTGCCGGCACGGGCTTTCGCTGCGTGGCGATACTGGATGGGCTGGAACGCGGCTTGGACCGGCCCGTCATGTCTGCCAATCAGGTCAGCCTGTGGCATTGTCTGAAACTGGCCGGCGTTCATGCGCCAGTGGCCCATTACGGCGCGCTGCTGCGCATGGGATGAAGGGCTGCTCGACCCAAAAGCAAACGCCCGCACGCTGATAGCGCACGGGCGTTGATTTGGTTGCGGGGGCCAGATTTGAACTGACGACCTTCAGGTTATGAGCCTGACGAGCTACCGGGCTGCTCCACCCCGCGTCAGCACCGTGCTGCACATATAGGTGTACAGCGGCGGCGTTGCGAGGGGTCATAGCCCTTTT
>JBOFCU010000126.1:0-1915 GCA_051646285.1 Beijerinckiaceae bacterium | reverse complement strand
CGCATAGGCGGTTGCGCCTGCAAGGGACTCAAAACCCACAATGACATCAACCCATGTGTAGGCAGGCCCCAGCGGCATTTCGACTTCCGTAATAATGCCATTGGTGCCGTAGGCATGGGCCACCTTCAGCAAATCATCGCCCGACAGCTCCAGCACACGCGGCGTTTTTTCCATCGTGACGACTTTAAGCCGGATGATATTGCCGTAATCGCGCAGACCGCCCCACTTGATTGAGCCAACACCGCCGGAGCCGCCGGCAATAAATCCGCCCACCGTAGCGGTGTGATAGGTCGAGGGATGCAGGCGGATTTCTTGGCCCGTTGGCCGCGCCGCCGCGTCAATATCCGACAACAGCGCGCCCGGTTCGCAGACATACCGCCCCGGATGCAGCGCGATGACGCGATTGAATCCAGACAGATCAAGAAGGATGCCGCCGGACAATGGCATGGCCTGCCCGTAATTGCCGGTGCCCGTGCCGCGCGGCGTGACCGGAATACCCAGCGCATGGGCAGCCGCCAGAACCTGAACAACCTCATCCTGCGAGGTTGCATAGACGATGATATCAGCCGTCACATGATCGAGCTGCCGTTTCAGCGTTGGCGAATACCAATAAAAATCCCGGCTTTTCTGTTTCACCAGCGCCGGATTTTCCTCCGTGCGCATGGCACCGATGCGCGATTTGAATGTGGCAAGATCATAACGGGACATTGGCGCTCTCTTAAAGAAACAGATCGGTTTCGCGATAATCCGGCAAGGTGCGGTCAAGTGCACGGCCTGCACGCAGCACCACACGGTCGGCCCATGGCCGCGACAGCAATTCATTGAATGAGCGTGCACCCACCAATATGCAATCCGCAGGTGTGCCGGCCTGTATCGCAGGCATCGCAAGACCCATGATCTGCGCCGGTGTGGCAGACACGGTATCGAGCCACCGCCCATGCGGGTGATCGAGATGCAGGATACGCGTGCCTTCACGCATGACCTCCAGCATATCCAGATCGCCATAGGCATAAAATGGGTCGCGTGTGTTGTCAGATGCGATCATCACAGGCACGCCAGCCGCCTGCAATTCATGCAGGGGCGCCACGCCACGCCATCGCGGCGTAAGGCCCGCCTGCCGGTCCTGTAAATATAAATTGCACATGGGCAATGAAACGATGGCGATGCGGGCCGCCACCAGTTTTTCGATAACCCGCTCGCGGTCCGCATCGTCCAGCAAGGCCAGCGAACAGCAATGGCCGCACAGGATTTTTCCGGAAAATTGCTGGCGCATCGCCGCATCGGCAATCGCTTCCAGCGTGCGTGCATCGGGGGATGCGCTTTCATCCACATGCAGATCAATATCGAGTCCATGGGCCGCAGCCGCTTGCATCAGCCCGTCCAGGGCGCGGTGCGTCGCGGCTGTCACCGGCCGGCCACGGAATGTTACACCGCCGAGAACGCCGCGATAGCGCGCGACCGTTTTGACAATCGCCGCGAATTGATCCGGATCATCCAGAACGATATCGACCGGGAAAAGAGCCACCGCCTGAAGCGTGATTTTATCCTGCCATGCCGCGCGCACCTGATCGAAGGCAGCCCAGGAAATGGCAGTTTGCTTGCCGATGCTATCGAGATGCGTGCGCACCGCCACAGTGCCATGGACGTAGGCGCAGCGCAGGGAAAAATCCATGCGTGCTTGCACATCATCGCTATTCCAGCGCGCTTCGCGGTCTTTTTCAGCCGTGCTCAGCGCCCCCAGAAATGTACCATCCGGGTTGGGGCTGCGATGCCAGATATGGCCCTTGTCGAGGTGGGTATGAATATCCACAAAGCCCGGCAGCACCAGCCCGCCGCGCAGGTCGAGCACCGGCAATTCCTGTGCAGCCACATCGCCAACATACTCGAAACGCCCATTGGCAATCACAATATCGCC
>JBOFCU010000096.1:0-1622 GCA_051646285.1 Beijerinckiaceae bacterium | reverse complement strand
TCAGGGACGGGCCCGCGCGTGACGCTGTAGCCAGCGTCCTTCAGCATCCGCGCAGCCTGTTCAACGGCGGCGATCACTGCCGGATGCGCCACAAAGCCTTTGGGCACATCAGCCACCAGCACCTTTTTTTCAAACGGGCCGGAGTCGAGCGGGGCTGGCACCCAGAAGGGGTCACGCGGGTCGCGGCCGCTCATGGCCCTGAGGCCAAGTTCCACATCGCGGATATCGCGGGCCAGCGGCCCCTGCGTCGACATGAGCTGGGACAGCAACGGGCGTTCGACGCCTGCGCTGGGATTAAATGCCGGTATTCTCCCCTGCGTCGGGCGGATGGTGGAAATGCCGTTGCAAAAGGCGGGAAAGCGCAGCGAGCCGCCAATATCATTGCCATGGCCGATGGCGCCGATGCCGCTGGCCACCGCAGCGCCCGCACCGCCCGATGACCCGCCACAGGTGATGGCAGAATCCCATGGATTTTCGGTGCGGCCATAGAGCGGATTGTCCGTCACCGCGCGCATGGAAAATTCCGGCGTGTTGGTGATGCCGATAATGATGGCACCGGCCTTTTTCAGATTGGCCACCACGGGGGAATCACCCGGTGCGATATTATTTTTATAGGCAGGCACGCCGTTGCTGTTGGGATAGCCCCGGGTATCGACATTCACCTTCACGGTGACCGGCACGCCATGCAGAATGCCGGTTGGCTCGCCCCGTGCGCAGGCCGCATCAGCAGCCTCAGCGCTTTTCAGAGCGGTCTCGCTGCAATCGATCACAACCGCATTGATGGCCGGATTTTTGGCGTGCATCCGGTCAATAGCGGATTGCACGGCTTCGCGGGCAGATATTTTTTTGTTGCGGATACCGTCGGCCAGCTCAACCGCCGGCCATTGCCAAAGTGCACCATCCGCCATGTTCTGCTCCTATGTCCTTTTCAGGTCAGGCCGGCGCTCCAGCGTCAGGCGTTCGGCCTGCCCGCGCCGCCACGCTTCAATCCTGGCATGATCGCCTGACAAAAGCACATCCGGAATTGGCCTGTCACGCCAGACGCGGGGGCGGGTGTACTGGGGATATTCCAGCAGGCCGTTTTCAAAACTTTCCTCGCTGCCGGATTGCGCCTTGCCCATCACGCCGGGGATCAGCCGCACGCACGCATCCAGCAGCACCATCGCGCCCAATTCGCCGCCGGAGAGAATATAATCGCCGATGGAAATTTCCTCGAGGCCACAGGCGTCAATCGCGCGCTGATCCAGACCCTCGAAACGCCCGCAGACCAGCACAACACCCGCGCCTGCGCTCAAGGCCCTTGCACGCGCTTGCGTGAAGGGCAGGCCGCGCGGGGATAAAAACAATTTCGGGCGCGGATCACCGGCAGGCGCAACAGCCTCAAGCGTATCTGCCACCACGTCACAGCGCAGCACCATGCCAACACCGCCGCCGGCTGGCGTATCATCAACGGTGCGGTGCTTGCCAAGGCCATGATCGCGGATATTCTTCACCTCGAGCGACCATAAATCCCGCTGCAAGGCATCGCCACTGAGTGAAGAACCCAGTGGTCCCGGAAACATATCCGGATAGAGCGTGAGAACGGTGGCACGAAAACTCACGCCGCTTTTTCCCGCAACAAT
>JBOFCU010000017.1:0-4968 GCA_051646285.1 Beijerinckiaceae bacterium | reverse complement strand
AATTCATGAAATTGCGCCTGCTGAATGGCGCTCATTCTTCGCTGGCTTATCTTGGGTATCTCAGCGGCCATGAATTTGTGTCACAGGCCAGCAGTGATCGCGTGTTTGAGGCCTATCTGCATGCCCTCTGGGCCGAGATTATTCCCACCGTGCCACCCCCGCCGCAGGTTGATCTCGAAAAATATGCGCGGGATCTGCTGGCCCGTTTTCAGAACACGGCCATCAGGCATCGCACCTGGCAGATTGCCATGGATGGCTCGCAGAAATTGCCGCAGCGCCTGCTCAGCGCCATCCGTGACCGGCTCGCCAAAAATCAGCCCATCGCCTGCCTCGCGCTCGGTGTCGCGGGCTGGATGCGTTATGTGATGGGTGTGGATGAAAAGGGGGCTGCCATTGATGTGCGCGATCCGCTTGCCGCTCAATTCTCTGGCGTGCTGAAAAATGCCGGGCAGGATGCGCACGCTGTCGCTGACGCGCTGCTCGGCATCGAAGCTATTTTTGGCACGGACCTGCCGGCAGATGCCCGGTTCCGCACGGCGGTGGAGCAGGCGCTGCACAGCGTGCTCGGCCAGGGCGCGCGGGGCGCCTTGCAGGGCGTGCTGAAAGCGTAGCCTGCATGCCATTGCGCGCGGGATGGTTTTTTCTGCGCAAGCCGCTGGCCGCAAAACCGGTTCCCACTTTTGCGCGGCTTGGGGATTTTTAGCGCAAGCCGCTGGCCGCAAAACCGGTTCCCACTTTTGCGCGGCTTGGGAATTTTTAGCGCAAGCCGTTAGCCGCAAAACCGGTTCCCACTTTTGCGCGGCTTGCGGTTGAGCCGGGAATCACCTTCAAACTCTTGCCAGAGTTTCAGGCTACCGGTCTGGCAGAGGGAAGATGATGGGTTTTGTAAAATTGACGATGG
This sequence comes from Beijerinckiaceae bacterium, assembly GCA_051646285.1. Classification (GTDB taxonomy): domain Bacteria; phylum Pseudomonadota; class Alphaproteobacteria; order Rhizobiales; family Beijerinckiaceae; genus Terrirubrum. The sequence continues at coordinate 4,067 of JBOFCU010000017.1, read as the reverse complement.
TGGCCGGGGCAGGATTGCTCACGGCGGCCTGTGCCGGCTCCAACCGCTTTGATGGCGGCCGCTTTCCGACATTCGGCCCCAATCCGGTGGTGCGCGAGCGCGCGCCAGCCTATCCGCCAGCGCCCGCAGTGCCGCCCGCCGGGCAGGGATTGCCGCGCGGGGAATCGGGCGGTTCCCTGCCGCCACCGGTTTATCCCGGCAGCGGTGGTGTGACCGGGGAGGCGCCGCCACCTTCTTCCGGCAGCAATGTGCAGGTGTCAGACCTGCCGCCGCCACAGGCGCCCGCATCATCTCAGCCGCCCTCCCAGCCTGACCGCATCGTCGAATCGCGGCCATCGGCGGTGCGCTCCAGCAGCTCGCTGGTGGGGACATGGACCGCGCGCGACGGCACGGGGGCCAGCTGCAAGATGACATTGTCATCGACGCCATCGCTTGATCTGAACCGCGCGTCCGCGTCTGGCTGTGCCAACAAGGATCTGGCGCGGGTCAATGCGTGGAAGCAGCAGGGCAGCGAGGTTTATCTTTATGCCGCCGGCACCGTTGTGGCCCGTCTGCCCGCCAGTGGCGGGGCCATGGACGGCGTTATCACCCGCTCCGGCGCTTCCGTTTCAATGAGCCGGTGACGGTGTAACAGAAAAACCCGCAGGCGATGGCCTGCGGGTTTTTGATAGGGCCGCTTGCCGCAGATCGGGATTACTGCTGCGACGCTTCACGCTCAGCCGGGGCTGGTGCATTGGCAACAGCGCGCTCGACAGTGCGGAGATCGCTGCGTGCGCCAACGCCGCCACGATGTTGAACCGGCTGGGTGATGATACCGCGCTGCGCATTGAAAAGGTCCGCCTTGTCCTGGGCATTGTTGCCAGCGGATTCCGAAGCCTGTGCTGATGCGGCCAGGGCGAGGGCGGCGATGCCAGAGAGAATAATCTTGTTCATGTGAGTGTCTCCTGTGGTGGTGTTGGCCTGATTGCTTCAGAGCCATGCACTTTTGCGATAGATAGGAGATAGGATGTGCGTTGATCACATGCCAATCACGTTTTTGTGCATTTGTGCAAATATATATGCAGTAAAAGAATTTTATATTTGCATTATTGCATTATTTTATCTCAATGTGCGTTGCTTTGCTATCTGCGCAGTGACGCGCGTTGCCTAATCACACCCGGCTTCTCATAGTCGATCCTTCCCGATGTGAATGAGTTACGCCATGCCAACCGTGAAACTGCTGGATGACCATGAGCTGCCGCCGGACTCAGCGGCGGTGTTTGCCGATATCAGGGCCACGCGCCAAAGCGATTTTGTGAACAATTTCTGGCGGGCGCTGGCCCATGATCCGGTGACGCTCAGGCGCACCTGGGAGAGCGTGAAGCAGGTGATGGGGCCGGGCGCCCTCGATCCCAAGGTGAAGGAAATGCTCTATGTGGCCGTTTCCATCGCCCATGGCTGCCATTACTGCATCCGCTCCCATACGGCAGCGGCGCGCGCCAAGGGCATGACGCCCGCAGAATATCACGAGTTGATCGCCATCGTGGGCATGGCCGCCGAGACCAACCGGCTCGTCACCGGCCTTCAGGTGCCGATTGACGAGGCCTTTTTGCAGCCAGGGCCATAACAGGTTTGCGATGAGAAAAACCGGAGGCCAGCGGCCTCCGGTTGCTCGTGGATATCGTGTTCACGGGTCTTGTGTTCACGGCTATATCTGGCGCGCACGCGCGCCAGAAAAGGCTTTTGTCCCGTCAGCGCTGGTCAGTTGACGCTGCTGGCCTCACGCTCGCGGCCATCAAGGGTGGCGTCATAGGCAACCGGCTGCTGCCCGGCGCCGTAAACAATGGCGGGCTGGCCGTAACGGATGCTGCCGGTATAGGCCGGAGCCACGGTGCGGCCCTGCTGGGTGGCCAGCAATTCGCTGCGGTCGCGGGCGTTGAGATCATTGTTGGCATTCTCGGCGAAAGCCGGAGCACCGGCGATGGCGAGGAAAGCTGCACTGGCGAGGATGATCTTTTTCATGGTCATGATCCTTGTTAAGCGCCGCGCCAGCGTCCCGAAGGGGTTCGTGACTGAAACTGGCGTGTCGCGATGAAACAAAGATGGGCCTTTTGCTGATCAACAGCGACACACGGAGCCGTGTGGGGCCGCGATCCGGGCGGTATCACAGTGCCAGCAAAGCGCTTTTTCACATCCGAACACGGCTTGGTGAGGGTGTGGAACCCGAGCCTTTTCATCGGAAATCCCGGCAAAACCACGGTCTCGCCCGCCAGGCTGTGGCAGCATTGCGGCAGCGTGTTGGGAGAGGGGCCTCAGTGCGAAGGCGTTCACGACTGCGCGATGGCGCGGTATGCTGGGATATGAGTGATGATGGCTGTTGGCGTTGTCACGCAGCATCACGGCTTTGCGAGTTGCACTTTCCTTCCCGGCTGTGCTTGCAACGCGACATCGCGCGCGTTGCCGATCCGGCGAACCTCCATTACATCGGGGCCATGTTTTCAAAGCTCGCAAACCCCACCTATTTTTCCAATCTCGCGCGCGTTCTGACGCCATGGACCGCCGGGATTGCCGCCCTGCTGTTTGCGGTTGGGCTGTATCTGGTTTTTGTCGCGTCACCGGCTGACTATCAGCAGGGTGAAACGGTGCGCATCATGTATGTGCATGTGCCGATGGCGTGGCTGGCCATGGCCGTCTACACGATGATTGCGATTGCCGCGCTTGGCACACTGGTGTGGAAGCATCCGCTGGCCGATGTGGCGGCCAAAACCGCAGCGCCGATTGGTGCGGTGTTCACCTTCCTGTGCCTCATCACCGGCTCGATCTGGGGCAAGCCCATGTGGGGTACATGGTGGGTGTGGGACGGGCGGCTAACCTCGGTGTTTATCCTATTCCTGATTTATATTGGCCTGATGGCGCTTCAGCGCACCATTGATGATCCCATTCGCGCGGCCCGCGCCACCGCCATCATGGCACTGGTGGGGTATGTGAATATCCCGATCATCAAATTTTCCGTGGACTGGTGGTTCACGCTGCACCAGCCAGCATCGGTGCTGCGTATGGGCGGGCCGAGTATTCATCCCTCAATGCTGTATCCGCTGCTGATCATGGCTGCCGCCTTCACTTTTTTATTCATCACCCTGCATTTTATTGCCATGCGTAATGAAATCATGCGCCGGCGCATCCGCACACTGACCATTCTCGCAGCTCATGAAGGCCAGCATGAGGGCGTGCGTGCATGAGCAACCACTGGAATTTCGTCATTGCCTCTTATGGTGTCACGGTTGTGGCGGTGGGCGGGCTGATCGGCTGGCTCGTGCATGAGCATCGCACGCTGAAGCAAAGGCTCGCGATGATGGAAGCGCAGCGCGCCAAAAACAATGAGCGCGCGTCATGAGCGAACAGGCAGAGGCGCCGCGCAAAAAAAATTGGGTCGTTCTGGCGCCGCTGATCGTTTTTCTAGCTCTGGCCGGGCTGTTTCTGGTGCGGCTGTTTGCTGGCGATCCGCAAAAATTGCCATCCGCCATCATTGGCAAGACGGTGCCGGAATTTTCCCTGCCGGCGCTGGAGGGGTTGCAGAATATTCCCGGCTTTGACGGACAGTCACTGGCGCGTGGCAAGCCGACGCTGGTGAATGTGTTTGCGAGCTGGTGCGTGCCTTGCCATCAGGAACACCCGATTCTGATGGCGATTGCGCAAAGCGGCGCTGTCGATATTTACGGCATCAATTACAAGGACCAGACCGACAATGCCCGCCGCTTTCTCGGTGCGAAAGGCAATCCCTACAAGGCTGTGGGCGTGGATGGGAATGGCCGCGCCTCGATCGAATGGGGCGTTTATGGCGTGCCGGAAACCTTTGTTGTCGATGGCACAGGCAAGATCATCCACAAGCATGTCGGCCCGCTGTCGCCCGCAATTGCGGAGCGGCTTGTGGCGATGGTGAAGAAGTAGGCTGTATCTTGCCGCCGTCATGGCCGGACTTGTTCCGGCCATCTACGACTTGCTTGCGATATTCAATGAAAGACGTGGATGCCCGTGACAAGCACGGGCATGACGGAAAAATTCAGGCCATCATTCCTTCACCTGATGGC
>JBOFCU010000146.1:0-3702 GCA_051646285.1 Beijerinckiaceae bacterium | reverse complement strand
TCCAGATCGGGCTGCATGGCGCGGGCAAGCATATCCTGATGCACAGCGCTTACAGCAATATCGCGCGCATCAGGCTGAATGGCCTCTGCCAAAATGGGCGCAACATGGAGGCTCAGGATCGCGGCAAGACTGGCGGCATCAGTTGCCATGTCATCCTGCGGCTTATCATCGTGCGGCATGTCATTCTGTGCCGGGCTATTGTCTGCATGCGGACCTTTGGCCAGCGGGACTGAGGGCGCACCTGCCCCTGAACCGGCGGAGGGCTCGTCATCCGGCTCAGGGGCTGAGGCAGCGTCAGTCGTGGACAGTTGAGGGCCGGGCGTGGCGTTCTCTGATTGGACCTTCACCGCGCGGGACTTTGACACCAGCACGGCTGTCAGTCGCGCGGCGGCCTGATCGGCATAAGGCGATGGCAAGGCCCGCAGCATCTGCGTCAGCACGTCGGCAAATTCGTCGAGTTTTTCCGGGCTCAGCTCATGGCCACGGTCTTCAAGGATGCTGACCAGTGAATCCAGCGCCGCGCTGCGCGCGCCCGCATCATCCGCCTGCATGCCCTTCTGGATATCAGCCAGCATTCTGCCCACCTCAATGGCAGCACTTTGGCCAGCGCTCTTTAAGAAGCGATAAAAATGGCTGGCGGTCCGGCGTTTCCTGCGCCAGATCATGGCACGATGCTGAATGATTGGTGAAAACCCGTGCGGCAATCCAATCCAACCCCTGAGGTGACGCCCATGCCCTTGCCGATGCCCACCCCCCGGATCGATGAATCCCGGCCCTTCATGCCGCTGGGCATTGCTGTCCTGACGGTTTCGGATACGCGCACGCTGGCAGATGACAAATCCGGCGATACGCTGGCTGGCCGTGTGACCGCCGCAGGCCACAAACTGGCGGCGCGCGCCATCGTCACTGATGATGTGGATAAAATCCAATCCCAGGTGAAAGCGTGGATCGCGGACCCGGCTGTGGATGTTATTATTTCCACTGGCGGCACCGGCTTTACTGGCCGCGATGTCACGGTGGAGGCGATGACGCCGCTGTTCGAAAAAACCATGGATGGCTTTTCCGCCCTCTTTCACCGCATCAGCTACGAGAAGATCGGCACGTCCACCATCCAGTCCCGCGCCACCGGCGGGGTGGCCGGCGGCACCTATATTTTCGTGCTGCCGGGCTCACCCGGTGCCTGCAAGGATGCGTGGGACGGTATTCTGGCGAGCCAGCTCGATTACCGCCACATGCCCTGCAACTTCGTTGAGATTATGCCGCGTCTTGACGAGCATTTGCGGCGCGGCGCAGCAAAGTGACAGGCCCCTGAAGGACACCGCTGCGAACCGCTTCAATCGAGAAAAATCGGAAACACGCCGCCGGCCCCGGCCCGCCGGTCCTCGATAAAAGCGGGCAGGGTCGTGGTTTTGCCGGCATCCTCAGGGCCGGACACAATTTGCCCGGCGGCGATGACCCGTTGCCCGCCCATCCGGCGCAGCCACACCGCCAGCCGCGCGCTCCAGGGCCCGCTCACCTGAAATACCGCGCGCTCGCCCGGTTGTGCGCGGGCCGCAAATCGCGTCGCCGCCTCACGCCATTCGCCAACCGGCACAAGGCCAGCCGCCAAGCACAGATGCCAGCCGCGAGGCCGTTGTGTGAGGGCTGCCTGCCAGCGCGCCGCAACATCCCCGGGAATAATCACCAGATCGGCGCCTGATTCTTCAACCAGTTTGACCGTGGCAACTGAGGGCTGCCGCTCGGCCACAATGATCACGCGCCGCAGCACGCCATCAATCACCGCAGGCACCAGCGCCGCCAGCGTATCGGCCAGTTCAAACGGGTCATCGGATGTGGTGACAATGGCATCGAACATGCGGCCTCATAGCATGGGTGCCCGCAGCCAGAAGGCCAAATTTATTGCAGTTCACGGCCGGGAACCATCTTGCTGCCATAATTGTTCATGATATGTTCCATATCTGTCGAGCAGAGTGCACTCCATGCCATCCCCTGCGTTCAACCGCGCGACGAAATCACTGGCCGAGCCGGTCGCGGTTTATGCCCGTCCGCAGGATGCGCAGATGGGGCTGGAAGACTCAGGTGCCAAACGCGACGTCGCCGATGCGGCAAGCCTTGAGTCGTCTTCCGTGGGCATGAAAAATCGCTCTGGCCCGCGTCTGCGTGGAAGGTTGCCACAGGCCAGTGATCTTGTGCCGGAGGACCAGCGGCGCGGGCGTGGCACCATGACCAATGAGACAAGCCGGTTCGAGCCGCGCACCCGCCATGCCTATGCCGACGGCTGGGATCTGGAAGAGGAATTGCCGCCGCTGAAAACGCAGGTCACGGTCGAGCGGGCCCGCACCATCATCACAAAAAATGATTCGCCCGATATTGCCTTTGACCGCTCCATCAACCCTTACCGGGGCTGCGAGCATGGCTGCGTCTATTGCTTTGCCCGGCCCACACACGCCTATCTCGGCCTGTCGCCGGGCCTCGATTTTGAATCAAAACTGTTCATGAAGCCGGATGCGGCGCAATTGCTGGCACGTGAACTGGATGCGCCGGGTTATAAACCCCAGACCATTGCCATGGGTACCAACACCGATCCGTATCAGCCGATCGAGAAGACCCACCGCATCACCCGGCAGGTGCTGGAGGTGTTGCAGCGCGCCAACCATCCTGTTGCCATCGTGACGAAGTCCACGCTGGTGACGCGCGATATCGATCTGTTGGCGGCAATGGCGCAGAAGGGGCTGGCGAAGGTGGCACTGTCGGTGACGACGCTTGACCCGCATCTCGCCCGCATCATGGAGCCGCGGGCGGCCACACCCGGCAAGCGGCTTGAAACCATCCGCACGCTCAAGGCCGCAGGCATTCCTGTCAGCGTGCTGGTCGCCCCGATTATCCCTGCCATCAATGATCCCGACATTGAGAGGATTCTGGATGCCGCCCGCGCCGCTGGCGCAGATGACGCCGGTTATGTGCTGCTGCGCCTGCCGCTGGAGTTGACGGATCTGTTTCGCGAATGGCTGCTCGAGCATTATCCGGACCGGCTGCGCCATGTGATGTCGTTGATCCGCCAGACCCGTGGCGGCAAGGATTATCAATCGGAATGGGGCGTGCGCCAATCCGGCACCGGGCCTTATGCGTGGCTGATCGGGCGGCGCTTTGAGCTGGCCGCCACGCGGCTGGGCTTCGGCAAGCGGCGGATCAAGATGCGCACCGATCTGTTCATGCCGCCGGGCGGGCGCGGCCGGCAGATGGAGTTGTTTTAGAGCCGCCGCACAGTCAGCGTTAAAAAGTTTTGATATCAAAAACGCTTGCCCCATGCGCTGAGCCGCGTTCAAAGGCGTCATGACCGCGCGCGCAATCCGCCCCCCAAGGCCCGTCAGCACTGGCCCAGACTTTTCCCACGAGCACGCCGCGATGCAGCGTGGCTTTACCACCATCGCCGGGGTCGATGAGGCCGGGCGCGGGCCACTCGCCGGGCCTGTGGTTGTGGCGGCTGTCGTGCTGGACCCGGACAATATGCCAAAAGGTCTGCGTGATTCTAAAAAGCTCACGCCGTCCCAGCGCGCGGCGGCCTTTGCGGAGGTGATGGCTTGCGCCCGTGCTGTCAGCATTGCCACGGCACCGCCTGCGGAAATCGACACCCTGAATATTCTGCGCGCCACATTGGCCGCCATGCGCCGCGCCGTTCTGGCTTTGCCGGTGGCTGCTGAT
>JBOFCU010000007.1:0-12343 GCA_051646285.1 Beijerinckiaceae bacterium | reverse complement strand
AAGCAGGACATCGAGGAGATGATCGGCAACCTTGTCGACAATGCCGGCAAATGGGCAAAATCCCAGGTCGAGATTGCGGTCGATATCCGCGCGGAGAACGACCGCCCCATGATCGTCATCACCATTGACGATGACGGGCCCGGCCTGCCGCCTGAAAAACGGGCTGAACTGGGCAAGCGCGGTGTGCGGCTGGATGAATCCAAGCCCGGCACAGGCCTCGGCTACTCCATCGTGAAAGATCTCGCCTCGATGTATGGCGGCCGCGTCAGCCTTGATTCGGCCCCCATCGGCGGGCTGCGCGTGGTGCTGGAACTGCCCGGCGTTTGATGCGTCTCGCCATAAATTGATGTGCAGTATTCCCCGCGCTGACCCGCCGCGTTGACCTTCCCCGCAATTTCGTCACAAGAACCGGCCAGACGGATTAACGCCGAAGGGGACATCCATGCCGCTGGTTCGCCACTCCCGCTCCCGACCCGTGATCATGACGGCGCCTGCGCTTGCCATGATGCTGTCTCTGGCACTGGCGGGCTGCATCGGCGGCAGCAGTGCAGCCACGCCGCCGGAAACGAAAATCACGGCGCTGCCAGCCGGTGAACTGGCGCCGGCCGAGCAGGCCAGGGCCAATGGCGCGGTGGTGGATGCTGTCGGCACCGGCGCGCCCAAGCGCTGGAATGGCGAGCGGCCCGGCTATTACGGTTATGTCGAACCCGGACCTGCCGTCACGGTCGGGGACGGCCAGTGCCGTGAATTCACCCACACCATTTTCATTGATGGCCGCGCCAAAAAGGATTTTGGCCGCGCCTGCAAGGGCGGCACCGGCAATTGGGCGGTGATGCCGCCGGTGGGTGCGTAAGCGGCCATGGCGATCTGGATTTTTCTGGCGCTGATGACGGGTGCTGCGGTGCTGCTGCTGCTGTGGCCGCTGGCACGCCGCCGGGGCGGCACCGCTCAGGCGGCCGATGATGTGGCGTTTTACCGCGCGCAGGTCGCCGAGATTGACCGCGATGCGGCGGCGGGATTGATCGGCGCGCCGGAAGCGGAAGCCGCCCGCACTGAAGCCGCGCGCCGGCTGTTGCGGGCATCGGGCGAGGCGATGCCGTCGCCGTTGCAGGCGTCTGCTACCCGCGCAAAACTGGCGTCACTGCTGGCGCTGATTGCGATCCCCGCCATTGCGCTGCCGCTGTATCTGCGCACCGGCGTGCCATCACTGCCCGGCCAGCCGCTCGCCGAGCGCCGCAGCGCCGATCCGGCCAAGGTTGATGTTGCCGAGGCCGTCGCCCGGATTGAGGCGCATTTGGCTAAAAACCCCGAAGACGGGCGTGGCTACGAGGTTGTCGCGCCGGTCTATTTCCGCATGGAGCGCTATGCCGATGCGGTCCGGGCCTGGAGCCAGGCCATCCGTATTCTGGGTGAAACGCCGCCGCGCCTGTCATCCCTGGCCGAGGCGCAGATTGCCAACAGCGGCGGTGTTGTGACTCCCGATGCCAAGACAGCCCTGATGCGGGCGCAGGCGCTGGAGCCCGGCCATGTGAAGGCGCGCTTCTATCTCGCCATGGCGCGCGAGCAGGATGGCGACAAGGACGGTGCCCGCGCGGATCTGGAAGCCATCATCAAGGATCAGCCGGCGGACGCGCCATGGGTGCAGAGCATCCGCGAACGCATCGTGGCCCTTGGCGGGACGCCTGCGGCCATACCGCCGGGCGGCGAGGCCATCGCCAGCATGGCGCCGCAGGAGCGTGACGCGGCCATCCGCAGCATGGTCGATGGCCTGGAGGCACGGTTGGGGGATCAGGGCGGAACGGTTGAGGAATGGTCCCGCCTTGTGCGCGCGCTGACGGTGCTGGGGGACAAGCCGCGCGCGCTCAAGGCGCTGGCCGCGTCTCGTGCCAAGTTGCAGGCGGACCAGAATGCGCTGGGTATTCTTGATGCGCTCGCCAAAGAATTGGGGTTGCAATCATGACGCGCAAGCAGCGCCGTCTTGCCGTGATCGGCTCAGGCCTTGGCGTTTTGGCGTTGGCGGTCGGCCTTGTGCTGTTCGCCCTGCGTGACAGCATCACCTATTATTATCCGCCCACCGAAGTCGTGGAAAAGGCGGTGAAGCCCGGCACCCGCTTCCGTCTCGGCGGGCTGGTGAAAGAAGGCAGCGTGCAGCGCGCCGATAATCTGAATGTGAGATTCGGTGTGACCGACACCAACAAAACCATTCCCGTGAGCTACACCGGCCAGCTGCCGGATTTGTTCCGCGAAGGGCAGGGCATCGTGGCCGAAGGCACATTGCAGCCGGATGGTTCGTTCAAGGCCGATACGGTGCTCGCCAAGCACGACGAAAATTATATGCCACGCGAAGTCGCCGATGCGCTGAAAAAACAGGGTGTGTGGCAAGAGACCAAAGAGGGCGGGAAAAAGCCATGATCGTGGAAGCAGGTCACTATGCGCTCGTTCTCGCGCTGGCACTGGTGATGGTGCAAATCGTGGCAGGGTTGTGGGCTGGCCGCACCGGCGATGGTGCGCTGGCCGGCATGACCCGCGCTGCCGCCAGCGGCGCTTTTGCTTTTACCGCGTTCAGTTTTGCCGCCCTGACCTATGCGTATCTTGTATCGGACTTTTCCGTTCGCAATGTCATCGAAAATTCGCATTCCGCAAAGCCGCTGATTTATAAAATTAGCGGCGTCTGGGGCAACCATGAAGGGTCGATGCTGCTGTGGGTGCTTGTGCTTGTGCTGTTTGCCGCACTGGTGGCATGGCGCCGTGGCTTGCCTGATGTGCTGCGCTCGAATGTGCTGGCGGTGCAGGGCATGATTGCCGGCGCATTCCTTTTGTTTATTCTGCTCACATCCAATCCGTTCTGGCGTGTCGATCCGGCCCCGTTTGAAGGCCGCGATCTCAACCCCATTTTACAGGATATCGGGCTCGCCATTCACCCCCCGCTTTTATATCTGGGCTATGTCGGCTTTTCGATTGCCTTTTCTTTCGCTGTTGCTGCGCTGATTGATGGCCGCATTGATGCCGTGTGGGCGCGGATTGTCCGTCCCTGGACATTGGTGGCGTGGATATTTCTGACCCTTGGCATCGCGATGGGCTCGTATTGGGCCTATTATGAATTGGGCTGGGGCGGCTTCTGGTTCTGGGACCCGGTGGAAAATGCCTCGCTCATGCCGTGGCTGGCCGGCACGGCGCTCGTCCATTCCACCATCGTGATGGAAAAGCGCGAGGCCTTGAAGGTGTGGACGATTCTGCTCGCCATCATCACCTTTTCGCTCTCGCTGATCGGCACGTTTCTGGTGCGGTCCGGTGTGCTCACATCCGTGCATTCTTTTGCCAGTGATCCGGAGCGCGGCGTCTTTATTCTCGGCATTTTGTGCGTCACGATTGGCGGCAGTCTGGCGTTGTATGCCTGGCGTGCATCGGCCCTGAAACAGGGCGGAATTTTCGCGCCGGTGTCGCGGGAAGGCGCGCTGGTGCTGAACAATCTGTTCTTGTCGGTGGCGTGCGCTGCGGTGCTGGTGGGCACGCTGTATCCGCTCGCACTGGAAGCGCTGACGGGTGCAAAAATTTCCGTTGGGGCGCCCTTTTTCAACCTCACCGTTTTGCCGCTGCTGGCCCCGTTGTGCGTGGCCATTCCGGTTGGCCAGATGCTGGCATGGAAACGCGGCGATCTCGCCGGTGTGTTGCAGCGGCTCTGGTTTGCTGCTGTCTGCACGGTGATTGCGGCTGTTCTTGTGCTGGCTTTTACCCATGGTGGGCCGTGGTTCGCGCCGCTCGCTTTCGCGGCAGGGGTCTGGCTGATTGTGGGCAGCCTCGAAGAAACGATCATGCGTGTGTGGAAGCGCGGCCAGCCCTTCGCCACCACCTGGGCGCGCGCCAAAGGCTTGCCCCGTTCGGCTTACGGCATGGCGCTGGCCCATGCCGGTGTCGGGATCATGGTGATCGGTCTGTCAGCAACGGCATGGCACACGGAAACAATTGTTGATATGCAGCGCGGCACGGTCGCAAAAATTGGTCCCTACAGCATCCGCCTTGAAGGGTTGCAGTCGCGCAGCGCGGCGAATTACCGCGAGGATGTCGGCAAATTTTCCATTTTTGAAGACAGCGACAAGGTGGGCGAAACGGAGAGCGCCAAGCGCATTTACACGGCGCGCAATATGCCAACAACCGAGGCGGGATTGTGGACCCGCGGATTCAGCCAAGTGTATATTTCCATCGGCGAAATTGAAGCGAATGGCGCTGTCGCCGTGCGCGCATATCATAAACCATTTGTGCTGCTGATCTGGATCGGCTCGCTCATCATGGCTGCTGGCGGCGCGGTGTCGCTGAGTGACCGCCGCCGCCGCATTGGTGTGCCGCAAAGTGCAAAGCGGGCGGCCGGATTGCCCGCAGCCGTACCGGCAGAATAAAATGAAAACGCTCGCGCGCATCGCCGCTGTTTTTCTCATGGTCAGCACAGCCCATGCCGTGCAGCCGGATGAGATATTGAAAGACCCGGCGCAAGAGGCGCGCGCCCGTGCGCTGTCCAGCGAATTGCGCTGCCTCGTGTGCCAGAATCAGAGCATTGACGATTCCGATGCGCCGCTGGCGCGTGATTTGCGCGTGCTGGTGCGCGAACGCATTGCCGCTGGCGACAGCAATGCGCAGGTCAAATCATTTCTGGTGCAGCGCTACGGCGAATTTGTCCTGCTGAAACCGCCGCTCTCGCTTAGCACCGTGTTTTTATGGGCCGCGCCAGCCTTGCTGTTTGTCATCGGGCTGATCGCGATTGCACGGGCACGCCGCCAGCATGCCCCGGCTTTGCTCGGACAGGCTGGCCTGACAGATGCGGAAAAGGCCGCACTGGCCGACCGTCTGAAAGACAGCGCGTCCTGACATCAGATTACAAAACTTTCACCGCGCGGAAAAATGCCGGTGAGGTGTCATACGTCATGGTCGCTCCAACAATCGGGATCGGTCCGCATCCAGGCCGCCCCGCAAGGAGCTTGAACCATGCCATCTTCCAACCCGTTTCATATCCGCCCGCTGCACCGCAACCGCTTCCTGAACACAGCCGCTGCCATGGCCATTGGCGTCGCCTCCGGTCTGGCGCTCGTGCCGGCATTTTCGCAAAACACCGCCCCGGCTGCGCAAGCCCTCGCCCGCCCCGCCGCCCTCGCGCCGGTATCGTTCGCCGATGTGGTCGAGCGTGTCAGCCCCGCTGTGGTTTCTGTTAAGATCACAGCAGCCCGTGCCGTTGCCAGCAGCGATGGGGACGGCGATTTTGACCCGCGCGCCTTGCCGGACGATCATCCGTTGCGCCGCTTTTTCGATCGCGGCGAGCGTGGCCGTGGCTTTGGGCCATTTGCCGAGCGTGGCGACCGCCGCCAGCGGCCGGAGCGCCGCGCGCAATCACAAGGATCTGGCTTTTTCATCTCCGCAGATGGCGAAATCGTCACCAACAATCATGTGGTCGAGGGCGCGACCGATGTGGAAATCGTCACCAATGATGGCCGCACATTGCAGGCCAAGGTTGTTGGCAGCGACCCCCGCACCGATCTGGCACTGCTGAAGGTGAAGAATGGCGGCACATTCCCCTTTGTCTCACTGACGAAAACCGCCCCGCGTATTGGTGACTGGGTTCTGGCGGTCGGCAACCCCTTTGGCCTTGGCGGCACCGTCACATCCGGCATCGTGTCGGCACGCGGGCGCGATATTGGCGCTGGGCCGTATGATGATTTCCTCCAGATTGATGCTGCGGTGAATCGCGGCAACAGCGGTGGCCCGACATTTGATCTCAATGGCGAGGTTGTGGGCGTCAACACGGCCATTTATTCGCCATCCGGCGGTAATGTCGGCATTGCCTTCGCCATTCCTGCCGCCACAGTGCAGGCGGTGGTGACGGATCTGCGCGCCAATGGCAGCGTCACACGCGGCTATGTCGGCGTGCAGATGCAGCCGGTAACGGCCGAAATCGCTGAAAGCGTTGGCGCCAAAGCCGGACAGGGCGCGCTGGTTGTTTCGGCAGAGCCGGGCACGCCCGCAGCGAGGGCTGGCGTGAAATCCGGCGACATCATTCTCGCGGTCAATGATGAGGCGGTGAAAGACCCGCGCGATCTCGCCCGCAAGATCGGAACGCTGAAACCCGGCACATCGGTTGCGCTCAAACTTTGGCGCGATGGCCGCGAAACCCGCCTGTCGATGGAACTCGGACGCCAGCCCGGCACGCGCAGCTGAAGCACCGGCGCAGACTTTGCGCACGCGAAGGCCCTTATGAGTCGCCCCCGGATCGTCGCGTGATGCAAGCGGCAGGCTGGACAGGTCCCCCTCCAGCCTGCCGCACCTGTTTGGGCCATCGGCTGATATTTATTGCCTGCCGGATGCGCCAAAATCCAAAGACTTTGCTATGCATGGCCCCATGAAGATTCTGATCATCGAAGATGACCGCGATGCGGCGGATTATCTGCTGAAAGCCATTCGCGAGGCCGGCCACAGCGCAGATACGGCGCAGGACGGCCTCACCGGCTATGGCATGGCGCAGGAAGGCCAGTATGACGTGCTGGTGGTGGACCGCATGTTGCCGAAAATGGATGGGTTGACGCTCATTCGCGGCCTGCGCGAACAGGGTATTGAAACGCCTGTGCTGATTTTATCTGCGCTCGGTCAGGTCGATGACCGCGTCAAGGGTCTGCGTGCCGGTGGCGATGATTATCTGCCCAAACCCTATGCCTTTTCGGAGTTGCTGGCGCGCATTGAGGTGCTCGGCCGCCGTCACACTGGCAGCGCCAAAACCGAGGATATGACGCTGACCGTCGGTGATCTTGTGCTGGACCGGCTGCAACGCAGCGCCACGCGCGCCGGTCAGGATATTATTTTGCAGCCGCGCGAATTTCGCCTGCTGGAGTTTCTCATGCGCCATGCCGGGCAGGTGGTGACACGCACCATGCTGCTGGAAGGCGTATGGGATTATCATTTCGATCCGCAAACCAATGTGATTGACGTGCATATCTCCCGGCTGCGGGCAAAAATCGACAAGGGCAATGCAACGCCGCTTTTGCACACGGTGCGCGGTGCAGGATATATGATCCGTGACAGCGCTCGCTAAACTCTGGCGCACCACGGCTTTCCGCATCACGCTGCTGAATCTGCTGGCGTTCCTGATTTTTTCGTTCGCCTCCTTCGGCTATCTCGCCTGGAATGCACGCCGTGTGATCGAAGCGGAAATTGGCTCGACCATTGATGCGGAAATCAAAGGGCTGGCCGAGCAATATGGGCAGGGCGGCATGCGCCGCCTCGTGATGCTGATTGAACGGCGCAGCCAGCAGCCCGGCGCATCAGTATATCTGCTCACCAATGCCGCCGGCCAGCGTCTTGCCGGCAATATTTTATCGCTGCCATCCTCTGTGTTGCAAAATGCCGGTGTCTATGAAACCCGCTATCAGCCGCAGGAAGACAGCGAACGAACGGACGGACAGGCAGTCGTCAAAAGTTTCATTATTCCCAACGGATTTCGTATTGTTGTCGGGCGCGATGTCGAAGATCGCAATAAATTGCGTGATGCCATTCAGCGCACGTTTCGCTGGTCGATTGGCCTGATGGTTCTGGTCGGTGGTATTGCGGGTCTGATCATTGCGCGCCGTGTGTTGCGCCGTGTCGATGCCATGACCGAAACCACGCAGCGCATCATGGCCGGCAGCCTGTCCGACCGTCTGGCCGTTTCTGGTGCTGGTGACGAGCTGGATCGTCTGGCCACAAATCTCAACGCCATGCTTGACCGCATCGGCGAATTGATGACTGGCCTGCAACAGGTATCCGATAATATCGCCCATGATTTGAAAACGCCGCTGACGCGTTTGCGCAACCGCGCCGAAGACGCTTTGCGCCGGGACGAAAATCCGGAACAGATGCGCAAGGCACTGGAAGGCGCCATTGATGACTCCGATAATCTCATCCGCGTGTTCAATGCCCTGTTGACAATCGCGCGCCTTGAAAGCGGCAACACACAAGCCGCAATGACCGCCTTTGATGTGACCGCGATGTTGCGCGATCTGGCCGAATTGTATGAGCCGAGTGCTGAAGAGGCTTTGATTGAAATGCAGGTCGATGTGCCGCAAACCTTGATGATGCATGGCAACCGCGAACTTGTCGGGCAGGCATTTGCAAATCTGATCGATAATGCCATTAAATATGCTGCACCCGAAGTGCAGGGAAAAATGCCAGAAAATGCAAAAACGAATGCGCAAGGAAAAGCAAAGGTCACCATTGCAGCGCGGCCTGATGGCAGCGGCGTGGTATGCACGATTTCTGATTCCGGGCCCGGCATTCCGCAAGTTGATCGCGAACGGGTGTTGAAGCGGTTTGAGCGGCTTGAATCGGCACGCACACGCCCTGGATTCGGGCTTGGCCTTTCACTGGTCGCCGCTGTCGCCAAACTGCATGCCGCGCAATTAACATTGGGTGATAACGCGCCGGGCCTGCGCGTATCCTTGGCATTTCCGGCCCCTAATTTAGACCAGAAATCAGCATGAGCCATTCATTGATCAATCGCCTGCGCGTGACGGCCCAATTGCCTGATGGCGCCATTCCGGATGCACTCTGGCGTGAAAAAATTCTTGATTATGCCGATGATGTCACGCAGCCGCAGATCCAATCTGTCTTGCAGGACGCGCAGGCCACGATGCTGGTCGCGGCCATATGTGCCCATTCGCCATTTCTCACCGGTATTCTTCGCCGTCACATGGCGTGGATCCCAGAGATATTCGGTAGCGATCCAGATGCTATCCATGCGCAGTTGCTGCTGGATATGCGCGCGTTTCACAACCGCGATATTGCAGAAGCTGACCTGATGCGTGTGCTGCGCATTGGGCGCGAGAAAAATGCCTTGCTGGTTGCTCTCGCCGATATTGGCGGCGTGTGGGATGTCAATCGTGTCACAGCCGCCCTCGCAGATTTTGCCGATGCAGCCGTAAATGCCGCTGTTGATTATTTGCTTTTTGAAGCGCGTCAAAGCGGCAAGCTTTTGTGCGCGCCGCATGATGATTTGCAGTCTTCATCAGGGCTGGTCATTCTTGCCATGGGCAAGCATGGCGCCCGTGAGCTGAATTATTCCAGTGATATCGACTTAATTGTTTTTTACGATGTGGCGTCAGCAAACCTGAGTGAGGATGTTGAGCCATCCACTTTTTATGTCCGGTTGACAAAGGGGTTGGTCAAATTACTGCAAAACCGCACTGAGGATGGCTATGTTGCACGTGTCGATTTACGATTGCGTCCCGATCCCGGTTCGAGTGCCACAGCGGTATCTCTGCCAACAGCCTATAATTATTATGAATCAGTCGGCCAGAATTGGGAACGTGCAGCCTTCATCAAGGCTCGCGCGATTGCAGGCAATCTCACGCTTGGGAATGATTTTCTGAAAGCCTTGACGCCCTTTATCTGGCGCAAATATTTTGATTTCGCGGCAATCGCTGATATTCATGCCATGAAGCGGCAGATTCAGACGGCGCGCGGCCATGGCGAAATTGCCGTCGCCGGGCATGACATCAAATTGGGCCGTGGCGGCATCCGCGAAATAGAGTTTTTTGTTCAGACACAGCAACTTGTCTTTGGTGGACGCAAGCCACGTTTACGCGGACGCAGAACTGTCGATATGCTGGGTGCCTTGGTGGAAGAGGAGTGGATCAGCGCCGATGCACGTGATGAACTGTCGGCCTGCTATTATTTTTTGCGGACAGTCGAGCATCGCCTCCAGATGCGCATGGACGAGCAAACGCAGCGTTTGCCACAGGAAGAGCATGATCTTCTGGCTTTTTCGCAATTCGCCGGTTTTGCAACGCTCACAGCTTTTTCTGATCATTTGACACAAATTGCAATGACAGTTCAAAAACACTACGCACGGCTGTTTGAGGAAGCCGATACGCTGGCATCTGATGTTGGCAGTCTTGTATTTACTGGCACAAGTGATGATCCTGAAACCGTTGAAACGCTGCAAAGCATGGGTTTCAAGGATCCGCCGCTCATTATTGAAACAATTCGCGGTTGGCACTTTGGCCGCCGTGCGGCAGTCACCAGCGCGCGCGCGCGCGAGGTGTTAACCGAGCTTGTGCCCTTGTTGTTAAAAGCCTTCGGAAAAACCGCTGATCCGGATGGAGCCATAACAGCTTTTGACCGCGCGCTCGTTTCCATGCCTGGTGCAGTGGAATTATTCTCGATTTTGCGATCAAATCAGAAATTACTAGCGCTGTTTGCTGATATTCTTGGTACAGCCCCACGCCTGGCCGAGGTTGTCTCCACACACCCCCACGTGCTCGATACGGTGATTGATCCTTATTTTGTGTCAGGAAAAGCAGAAGCAGCCGTTATCGAGGCGCGTCTGCGCCATTCTATCGGGCAATGGGCAGATTTTGAAGAATGTCTGGATCGCATGCGTGATTGCGGGCGGCAGGAAATCTTCATGATTGGAGCGAGGCTTCTATCGGATTTGTTTTCGCCGGCCGAAGCCGGCGTTGCTTATACTGCGATTGCAGAATCTCTCGTCAGAATTGCACTGAATGCTGTGAAAGAGACGTTTGAAAAGGAGCACGGACAGATTGCGGGAGGAAAAATCGCTGTGCTTGCGCTGGGCAAACTCGGCGGCCATGAGTTGACGCCTTCTTCTGATCTGGATCTTGTGGTCGTCTATGATTTTGATGAAAAATATCCTGAAAGCAGCGGGCCGCGCAAGCTGCATGCTGTTCAGTATTATACAAGGCTGACACAACGGCTAATTACGGCGCTTACGGCACAGACACGGAGTGGATTTCTGTATGAAGTGGATTTGCGCTTGCGCCCATCAGGCAGCAAGGGGCCACTTGCATCGCAATTCAAGGGCTGGATCGATTACCAGAACAATGAAGCCGAGGTCTGGGAGCATATGGCGCTTACGCGTTCACGCCCGATTGCTGGGGATGCAGATTTTTTTGATATTATCACAAGCGAAATTCAAAAGATTGTGCGAAAATCACGCGATCCGCAATTTTTGGCGCGAGAGGTCGTGTCTATGCGCACACTCATTGCCCAAAGCAAAGGCGATGACAACCCCGATGATCTCAAACTCGTCGCTGGTGGCTTGCTTGATTGTGAATTCATCGCACAATTCCTGGCGCTCAAATTTGGTCGGAACTATGCTCCTCTCATTTCCGGCAACACTGCATCAGTTCTTCACAACGCAAGAAAGAATGGCCTCGTCTCAGCTGACGATGCCGACTATTTATGCGAATCCTACGCATTCATGCGTGATGTGCAGCAATGGCAGAGATTGACTGTGCGTGGCGATTTTAATTCTGAAACTGCAGGCGATGCCGTGCTCCGGCGCATATCGGCCGCCCTTGGCGTTCCTGATTATCGTATATTGCAATCGCATCTTAGAGAAATTCATCCACGGATACGGCGCATTTTCAACGAGCTATTAACGGCATAAATTTTATCTAGAGTGAAATTTCAATCAAGCGACAGCGAGTGGTTGCCATACTGCATCAGCGCAGCATCCTTCTGCCCGTTTTTCAGGAATCGAAACGCGCACAATCGTACCGCTGCCAAGCAGGGAGCGGATGCGCATAGACCCACCATGCATTTCAACAAGTGATTTCGCAATTGCCAATCCCAAGCCTGAACCTTTGTATGTCTTGTTGAAATGGTTTTCTGCCACTTCGAAAGGTTTGCCGATCTGCGCCAGTGCGTTACGCGGAATACCGATTCCATTGTCTTCAATGTACATCACGACTTGCTCACTCATGCGCCGCGTACGAATGGCTACATGGCCACCGTCTGGCGTGAATTTAATGGCGTTCTGCAACAGATTCACCAGAACCTGCTGAATGGCTGATGTGTCAACACACACACGGGCATCATCCAGCCGCTCGGTAACGACAGTTATATTCTTGTTTGCGGCGACCTGCTCGATACGCATCAGCGCTTCGGTTGTGACTTCATCAATCGGAACATCTGAATACTGCAGAATACGCCGCCCCGACTCGATGCTCGACATCTCCAGAATATCCTCAATGATGCCCAGAAGATATTGTCCGCTATCACGGATATCACCGCTGTATTGCTGATAGCGGGCATCCATTTCGCCATAAATGCCGCTGCACATCATTTCCGAAAATCCAATGATGGCATTGAGAGGTGTGCGTAATTCGTGGCTCATATTGGCGAGGAATTGCGCCTTGGCGTGGTTGGCACTTTCCGCTTCGGCCTTTTGCTCAAGATAGCGTTCGGCCAGTTCCGCGAGTTGTTGTGCCTGTGCCTCAAGGGTTTTGCGCGAGCGTTTCAAATCGGAAACCATGGCCGTCAGCCGTCGCTCGGAATTGATCAGATCCTCTTCATGGCGCTTGATGCT
>JBOFCU010000336.1:0-4248 GCA_051646285.1 Beijerinckiaceae bacterium | reverse complement strand
TCCTCCGTGCGGTCCGCCGTCCATTTCACCGGGCGGCCCACCTTGCGGGCAGCCCAGACACAGATGGTTTCTTCCGCATAAATGAAAATCTTCGAGCCAAAGCCGCCACCGACATCCGGCGCAATGACGCGCAATTTGTTTTCCGGCGCGATGCCGATAAAGGCGGACAAGACCAGCCGCGCCACATGCGGATTCTGGCTCGTGGTGTAGAGGGTATATTGCCCCTCGCCCTCATCATAATCACCGACAGCGGCGCGCGGCTCCATCGCGTTCGGCACCAGCCGGTTGTTCACGAGATCAATTTTAGTGACGTGCTTGGCCTTGGCAAACGCCGCCTCGGTCTCGGCCTTGTTGCCGAGATGCCAGTTGTAAACCGTGTTGTCGGTGGACACATCGTGAATCACCGGCGCGCCCGGCTTCACCGCATCCGGCATGGAAATCACCGCCGGCAGCACGCCGTATTCAACCACCACCGCTTCCGCCGCATCACGCGCCTGCGCCAGCGTATCAGCAATGACCACCGCCACATGGTCGCCGACATAGCGCACCTTGCCCTGCGCAAGGGCGGGATGCGCACCGGCCCGCATCGGCGAGCCATCCTTGTTGTGAATCATCCAGCCGCAGATCAGCCCGCCCACCTTGTCAGCGGCAATATCATCGCCCGTGAGAACAGCCAGCACACCGGGCATGGCCGCCGCCGCAGAAAAATCAATCGATGTGATGGTGGCATGGGCGTGCGGAGAGCGGACGAAATAGGCATGGGCCTGACCGGGGCGGTTGATATCGTCCGTATAGCGGCCCTTGCCGGTAATGAACCGCTTGTCTTCCTTGCGCAGAACGCGCGCGCCGATTCCCGTCGCACTCATGGCCGTCTCCCTGCATTATTGTCATGCGGAACAATATCCGCATGGGCATCGCTGCGGCTGCTTATGGTGCAGCCTTTGTCAGCACGCTTGCGTTATCGCCTCACTCCGCCGCCTTGGCCGGCGCACCCGACCCCATGGCCCTGGCACCGGCATCAATCGCCTTGACGATATTATGATACCCCGTGCAGCGGCAGATATTGCCTTCCAGCTCCTCACGGATGGTGTGCTCATCAAGCGCATGGCCCTTGCGGTTCACCAGATCGACAGCCGACATGATCATGCCCGGTGTGCAGAAGCCGCATTGCAGACCATGATGTTCGCGGAAAGCCTCCTGCATCGGGTGCAGTTGATCACCCTTTGCCAGCCCCTCGATCGTGACAACGCTGGCGCCTTCACATTGCACGGCCAGCGTCGTGCAGGATTTCACCGCCTTGCCATCCACATGCACCACGCATGCGCCGCACTGGCTGGTGTCACAGCCCACATGCGTGCCGGTCAGGCGCAGAGTGTCACGCAGGAATTGCACCAGCAGGGTGCGCGCTTCGACTGTTCCGGAAACGGCCTTGCCGTTCACGGTCATGGAGACCGATACCATCTTTGACGACTCCCTTGAATAAAATGCGTCAGGTTCCACAAAAGCGGCATAGATGCCGATTGAGTGGCCTCACGCTATGCGTTGTTTGCAGTCTGGAATCCGCCACTGCCCCGGTCAAGCTGAAAAAAGCTGAATGCGCCGCCAAAGAAATACAAAGCCGGCGCGGTCAGCCGGCTTTCACCGCAGCGGCAAAATTCGCGAAAAACTCATCGGCCATTTTTTTGGCGACGCCATTGATCAGCCGCGAGCCGAGCTGCGCCAGCTTGCCGCCGATATTGGCTTCCACCTCATAGGTGAGCTTCGTGCCCTCGGGATCATCAAACAGTTTGACGACCGCGCCGCCCTTGGCAAACCCGGCCACACCGCCCTCGCCTTCACCGACAATCTTGTAGCCATTGGGCGCATCAATATCCTGCAACTCCACCTTGCCCTTGAACGTGGCGCTGACCGGGCCGAGCTTCACCTTGGCGACAGCGGCGAAATGCGTGTCATCGGTTTTTTCCAGCGACTGGCAGCCGGGAATCGACGCCTTCAGCGTTTCCGCATCATTCAGCTTGGCCCAGACCGTTGCCTTGTCGGCTGGCAGAATGACCTCGCCCGTCATCGTCATGGCCATGCCAGGTTCCCTTCCCGTGGATATGGTGAATTGCAGTATGTTTATTTCGTTGCCGCAAAGGCTTATGGCGGTAATGTAACCACCGGCGCGCGATGCGCTACCCCTATTTTGCAGAGCAGGTCTCCGTCCACCCCATGTTCGACAACGAAAAACTCTATGGCGGCCTGTTCATTGATGCCGGGATGGCCGCCCTTTTCTCGGACCGGGCCACCGTGCAGGCGATGCTCGATTTTGAATCGGCGCTGGCACGGGCGCAGGCGGAATGTGGGGCAATCCCCGGCGCAGCGGTTGCCGCCATCATCAAGGCCTGTGATGCTGCGCTCTATGATTGCGGTGAAATCGGGCAGCAGGCCACGCTGGCCGGCAACCCGGCCATTCCTCTCGTGAAAATGCTGACGGCAGAAGTCGCGAAAATCGACCGGGATGCCGCCCGGTATGTCCATTTCGGCGCGACCAGTCAGGATGTGATCGACAGCGGGCGCGCCTTTCAATGGCGCAAGGCCATCAATCTGTTCGACACCCGCATTGAGGATTTATCCCATGCGCTGGCGCGGCTGGTGAAAGCCCATCGCAACACGCCCATGATGGGCCGCACATTTTTGCAGCAGGCGGTGCCCATTAGTTTTGCCCACAAGGCAGCGCTCTGGCTTGATCCGGTGCAGCGTCAGTTCAAATCTGGCAGACAGCCAGACTGTTCACTGGCCGGTGCGGCCGGAACGCTGGCGGCCCTCGGCGGCAAGGCAGCGGAGGTTGCTTCAGCCTTTCGGGCCATCACCGGCACCAGCGCAGCGTCCGCAATTCCATCGCATACCAGCCGGAGCCATGTGGCACACATAGCCTGCGACTGGGCCGTCTTCGCCGGCCATCTTGGAAAAATCGCCAGGGATATTTCCCTGATGGCGCAGACCGAAATGGGCGAAGTGGCCGAGCCGGATGCACCGGGCAAGGGCGGCTCTTCCACCATGCCGCACAAGCGCAACCCGGTGTTGTGCACGATGATTCTCGCCAATGTGCAGCGCACGCCGGGGCTTGCCGCCACCATGCTGGCGGCCATGCCGCAGGAGCATGAGCGCGCCGTCGGCGGCTGGCACGCGGAGTGGCGCACGCTGGTGGAATTGTTGGCAGCCGTGGGCACAGCGTTGCTGCACACGGTGACGCTGATTGAGGGCTTGCAGGTGTTCCCCGAAAAAATGCGCGCCAATATCGGCATCACCAATGGCCTTGTCATGGCCGAGCGCGTTGCGATGGCGCTGGCTGGAAAAATCGGCCGCGCTGAAGCCCATCATCTCATTGAGGCCGCCAGCCGCCAGACCGCTGACAGCGGCACCCATTTGCGCGAATGTCTGGCGGCGGATGCAATCGTGCAGAAACATCTCACCGCAAGCGAATTGCATGACCTGTTCGATCCCGTCACCTATCGCGGCGCAACCGATCACACCATCGACCTGATCCTTGAAGACTACCGGCAAAATTTTGAAGAATTTGGCCGCATCAAACCCTCAACACTGCATATCTGACGTCCGGAGTTCCCATGCCAATCAAGAAAATCAACGGTGAAGCCTTCAATATCCAGATCGACGGCACGCCGGGCAAGCCTGTGCTGCTGTTCTGCGATTCCCTGTCCGCCAATTTGAGCATGTGGGATGGGCAAGTTGCTGCCTTGGGCAAAAAATTCCACATCGTGCGCTATGACTCGCGTGGCCATGGCAAGAGTGTTGTTGGTGAGGGGCCGTATTCTATCGCACAGCTTGGCCGTGATGCGCTGGCGGTCATGGATGTGCTGAAAATTGAAAAGGCGCATTTCTGCGGCCTGTCCAAAGGCGGCATGACCGGCATGTGGCTGGCGCTCAATGCGCCCCACCGCTTTCATAAAATGGTGCTGGCCAACACGGCCCCGTCCATGGGGCCGCCGGATTTGTGGAACACGCGCATTGCCGCTGTGCGCAAGGGCGGCATGGAGGTGATTGCCGACGCCACATTGCAGCGCTGGTTCACGCCCAAATTTCTTGAGCGCGATCCCAAGGTGAATGCGGCCTTGCGCCAGATGGTCGCTGCGACACCGGCGGAAGGATATTGCGCCAGCGCCGCCGCCATCCGTGACATGGACCAGCGCTGGGCCATCCGCAGCATCGACAAGAAAATTCTGATCATCGCTGGCAAAAAAGACCCGG
>JBOFCU010000335.1:0-22600 GCA_051646285.1 Beijerinckiaceae bacterium | reverse complement strand
TTGCGATGGCAAAGGGTGCGTTCTCTGATGTCGCCTTCACGGAAAATCCCGGCGGCAGCACCGTGACCCGGTCGCCATGGCTCATCCAGACCGGATAGCGTCCGCCCTTTTCCCAGAAGCCGGCAAACAGGGCCGATGGTTCACGGATTTCGATGTCGGCACGGCCAAATTCAGCCGCATGGCCCCCTTCGACTTTTCCGCCAAGCTGGTGGGCCATGGTCTGCTGGCCGTAACAGATGCCAAGCACGGGAATGCCGGCCTCGAACACCGCCTGCGGGCTGCGTGGGCTTCCCTCATCCAGCACGGAAGCGGGGCCGCCGGACAGAATGACGCCTTTCGGTTTCAGCCGCGCGAAGGCGGCTGCGGCGGACTGAAACGGTGCCAATTCGCAGTAAACGCCCATCTCACGCACGCGACGTGCGATAAGCTGCGTGACCTGGGAACCGAGATCGATGATGAGAATGGAGTCATGCTGTGCCATGGGCTGACCTAAGCGAACGGAATGGCGCGAGCAAGCGTCTGCACACCTGTTCTTGGCGGTCATGCACAAACGCCTGCGCGCCATGCCCCCGCAAGCATTGTATGCACAGCCATTGCGCCTACATTTCGGGCAAAAGGGACCCTCATGGCTGCGCTCTCCATACTCGATCTTGCTCCAGTCAATGCCGGCGAAACCGCGGCTGATGCGCTGCGCAAGACAATCGACCTCGCCCGCCACGCAGAAGGTCTGGGTTATACCCGCTACTGGGTGGCTGAGCACCACAACATGACCGGCATTGCCTCGGCTGCCACGGCGGTTGTCGTTGGGGCGATTGCGGCGAACACGAAGACGCTGCGCGTGGGATCGGGTGGCATCATGCTGCCCAACCACGCCCCGCTGGTGATTGCTGAACAGTTCGGCACGCTGGAATCGCTGTATCCGGGCCGCATTGATCTGGGGCTGGGCCGTGCGCCGGGCACCGATCAGCTCACGGTGCGTGCCTTGCGTCGGACCGGCATGGAAGCCAATGAGTTTCCCAATGATGTGCTGGAATTGCAGGCGCTGCTAGGCCCGGTGCAGGAGGGGCAGCGGATTCAGGCCGTGCCGGGGGCAGACACCCATGTGCCGCTGTGGATTCTGGGGTCGAGCCTGTATGGCTCACAGGTCGCGGCGGAATTTGGCCTGCCCTATGCCTTTGCCTCGCACTTCGCGCCTGACGCGCTGATGGATGCGCTCAGTGTTTATCGCGCCAGGTTCAAACCGTCACAACAATTGCAGACATCTTATGCCGCCGTTGGGTGCAATGTCATTTGCGCCAATACGCAAGCCGAAGCGGAGCGGCTTTTTACGTCGCTGCAAATGCGTTTCGCCAATATGGCGCGCGGCAAACGCGGCAAGCTTGAACCGCCGATTGATGATATCGAAACCTATTGGTCGCCCGCAGAAAAACGGCAGGCCCAGAGCATGCTCGCCTGCTCTTTCGTTGGCACACCGCAAACAGTTGCTTCGGAACTCGCGCAATTTATCAAGCAGACCGGCGCTGACGAGTTGATCGTTGCTGCGGCCATCTTTGATCACGAAGCGCGCAAACGGTCCTACACGCTGCTGAAGGAAGCGATGGCAGGATAAGCCGTCGCGGACCTGCGGCTATGACTGCTGCATAAAGCTGAATGGCCAAACGCAGATGATATTCACAAGGTGCATTTTCTGCGCCGGGGAAGTGTGCCGTTCAATGGGCTGTTGCCAGTGCGGGCTCAGCCGCAGGCTCAGTAACCGATAGCCGCTGCGGCATGCGCATAATTGCGCGATAGCCGGGACGGTCCGCACCCGGGTTCAATTCTTCGCGGATCAATTCACCATCAAGGCTTTGCAACAGTGAACGCAGCACGGTTTTGCCAAGCCCCTTGCCATCACCACCCGCATTGCCAATGCCATCATCTTCAACGGTGATCACAACAAACTCTCCGTCTGCGTCATCCATCTTGCGCATCGTGACCTTGATCTGCCCATCCATGCCGGGTGTGAAGGCATGCTTCATGGCGTTTGTCACAAGCTCATTGACAAGAATGATATAAGATACGGCGTCTTTACCGGGGAGCCGCAAATTGGCGAGGTCTGATTTAATACTGATTTTTTTATCGCCGATGCTGCTGCGCAAGTCATCGAGCAGATTCTCGATGTAGGGCTTGCCATCCACTTCATCCGTCTGGATATCCAGATTCATCCGTCTTTGACCGGCGGCCATGGCCTGAATACGCGTCGCGACTTCTTCCAGTGCCTGCTGCACGCGCTTGTCATCAATACGGCGGCGCTGGATGTTCAGCAGCGCGGCAATCATGGCCAGATTGTTGCCAACACGATGGGTCACATCTCGCAACAAGGCTTCAACGCGGCTGCGCTCACGCTCCAGCTCTTCGGTACGTTTGCGGACCAGGACATCGAGTTTCTGATTGTATTGCTTGAGCAGACCATATTCGCTGCGATGGCGCTGTGTTTCGCGCCAGCCCAGCCATGCCAGCCCCACAAGCGCAAAAAACAAAGGCATCAACGCCAAGAGCCGATTCTTTTCTACATCGGCCTGGCGAACAGCAAGCAAGCGATGTTCCTCATCCAGCACAGACCGCAATGCCGCGCGCAGATTATCCTGCACGTCCTTGCCGCGCCCCTGACGCAGATTTGAAATTGCCGTGTCACGATCCCCCTCATCAATACGCTGGATCGACCGGCGCAAGCCCGCCATGCGCGTTTCGATTAAGCCTTCAACTTTTTTGAGAATCTCTGATTGCAGCGCATTGTCTTTTGATAAAACAATCAGTGCCTGCAATTTCTCATCAATAATCTGACTGGCTGATATATAGGGTTCTAGAAATGACTTGTCGCCGGTCAAAAGGTAACCGCGCTGGCCCGTTTCGGCATCAAGTGTCAACGTCATCAATTCGTTCGTTGCACGTTTCACATCAAGCGTATGTGCAACCAGAGCTGCGCTGCGACCAGCATGATCGAAAAGCCAATATGCACTCAATAAAAAAAGACTGACCAGACCGACGATGACTGTGCCGGCCCCAAAGGCTGATCTGTTCTGCCTGAGCTCAGTTGGTGGCTGCGGTACTGGCATAGGTGCTCCTGATGCAGCATCGCGAAATGCGTTTGCCTTTCCTTGTCACCGCGATTGGCTGAGCCGACAAGTCCAAATCTGCACACTTCGCCCATGCGCTCAACAAATGAGCATGACACATGTCGGTATCATTGCGTGCGCCAGACGTTTTCGCAGCCCAGCGGGGCCAAACCGGGCTTGTTCAGGCGGTCGCGCACCGTTTCGCAGGACCATTTCCGCGCGGGTTCCGGCATGCGCGTGTTGATGCCGATCCACAACTCGTCATACGGCGTCACGATTGTATAGGTCAGATAGGCCCAGAATATGCTGATGCCGATGGCCAGACCGACAAATGCTCCGAGAATACGACCCATCATCCTGCTCCATCATGAAATCACAAAACGGAGAATAGACGGGCCTGCCCTGTTTGGCGAGCGAGGACTGAAGGCTGCCGTCATGGCAGCAGCCAAACTTGCTGTCTTTTCAATGGCTGGAGAGCACCATCGTCCAGTAGATGCGGCCATCTCCGCCGACGCTGCTGGCAAGACCGATTTTTGTCATCATCGGTTTCAGCATGTTTGTGTTGTGGCTGTACGAGGTTTGCCAGCCGGAAAACGCTTCATTGGCACTGCGATACCCTGCGGCAATATTTTCAGCCGACCAGCCCTTGACGCCAAACGAGTCCATCCGGCTGCTGAAATCACCACCGGCATCATGTGACATCACCATCTGGCGCGCCATTGCCTCTGCATGATGCTGGGCTGCGCGGTTCAATTTGCCATCAACCCGCACGGGACCCAGGCCATGGGCCGCACGATGGGCGCTGACCATGCGCGCAATCACAGCAGCATCGCGCGTTGTCGCACTGGCATCGGCACCGTTGACAGGCAACACCATTATCAAGCCAGACAAGGCCAAGGCCACAAACCGATTCATCGCCCGCTCCCCGTGCAGTTGCAGGCGCAAACGATAGACGGCCTGATTTGCGATGATGTTAACGGAATGCGGCAATTTTTCGCCATGCAGCGGCGCATTACCAGCAGTGTTAACAACTCATAACGGGATGATCCCTGCGGATCATTTGCGCGTCAGCAGGCTGAGAAAGAAACCATCCGTCTGCGTGCGCAAGGGTGTGAATTGCAAACCACGTCCCAGAGGCGCAACAATATCATTGCGCTCAGATAATGAATCGGGAGCAAGTGTCAGCATGGCCCGCGCCTCGACAGGCGAGAAGTTCCTGTGGCGCGCCAGAAAATCATTCACGCGGTCGCCATTTTCTTCCATCAGCACCGAGCAGGTAATATATGCAATTGTGCCGCCGGGTTTTACAAAGCGCACGGCACGGTCCAGCACGGCATCCTGCTCCTTCTGACGCAATTCAAGCGCGCCGGGCCGCACACGCCATTTGATATCCGGGTTGCGCCGCCATGTGCCAGTGCCCGTGCAGGGTGCATCGACAAGCACCAGATCGGCCTGATTTTCCAGCCCGCGTAATGGCTCGTCATCACGCCCTCTGGGCGTGCGCACCTGCACATTGCGCACACCGCCACGCTCAAGCCGCTGATGAATGGGCGCAAGCCGCCGTGCATCATTGTCGGTCGCAAATATCTGGCCGGAATTGTTCATCAGTGCCGCCAGCTCCAGAGTCTTGCCGCCGCCGCCTGCACATAAATCAATGACCTGCATGCCCGGCTCAGCCCCTGACAACAGTGCGACCAGCTGCGATCCTTCATCCTGAATTTCAAAATGGCCTTTCTGAAATTCTTCCGTCGCCTGCAATGATGGGCCACGGCCGCCCTCACTGGCCTCAAAGCGCAGGCCTACCGGTGAGAACGGCGTGTCCTTCGGTGAAAAATGCATCAGTGCGGGACGCAGACGGTCGCGCAAAGTCTTGATGGTATTGACGCGGATATCAATCGGAGCACGCGTAGCCAGCGCCAGCATTTCCTCACGCACGCGGCTGCCGAGCGAGCGGGACAGCATCGGCGCGAGCCATTCCGGATAATCAGCGGCGACATGATCGGGCGCGTCCGTGAGAACCGCGCCGGCGCTCAGCCTTTCGCGCTCACCGTCTGTCAGAAGTGCGGGCGCATGACGCTCACCATTGGCAAGGCCGGCGATCTGGTCTGCGGTCAATCCCTGCATGGTCGCCAGCGACGCCAGCACAATGGCGCGCGGCGTCTCTTCGCCCATGATGAAGGATGACGACGCCTTCCGGCGCAAGGCATCATAGGTGAGCGAAGCAATCGCAGCCCGGTCCTTCGATCCCGCAAAACGGTGGGCCAGCCCCCAATCCTTCAGGGCGTCAGACGCCGGACGGCGGCGATCAATCACATCGGCCATCACTTCGATGGCAGCCTGGATACGGGCAGCAGGGGTCACGAGACGGCACCTTCTCTGGATGGCAATGTTTAGCAGGTGTTAACCAAAAACGGCGATTGGTTGGAAATCGCGCGTCAACGCCGCTTGGCATGTGTTGCGGGCGTTTCATGCACCGCGCCAGCCCATGCTGGCAATATGAAATCAAAGGAACCACCCATGACCAAGTCAATTATCCGCTTTGGCCTTGCCAGCGTCATTGCCATGGCCATTGCCGCCTGCTCGACCACACCGCAGCCACAGGCTGACCTGACACCGCCTGCGCTGTCCAAGCGCGACGCCAAGGCCGAACTGGAATCCGGCATCCGGCCGCGCTGATCCGGCTTCAATCCATTCACATCGGCCCGCTGTCATGCGGGCCGCATTTTTGCGTCATGGGCATCTCCACCTACAGCACCGTGACGCAGATAATGACGAACATCGCGACAAGTGACAGCACACCGAGCAGAAATGTCTGAAAGCGGCGGATGACGTTATTGCCGCCGGTGTGAATAAGCGAATGCACGATGCGTGTTCCAACAAAAAACCATGCCAGTGCCTGCATCAGCCAGCCGGTCGAGCCAACATAAATCGCCATGGCAACCAGCACATAGAACAGCACCGGCGTTTCAAACTGATTGGAATAATTGTTGGAAATGGCCTTCACATTGTCGGGCCATGAATCATTGGACAGTGCGACATCACGCAGTTTCACCTGCCCCGCATTGCCGGCCTTGAAACGGGCGCGGGCCAGTTGAATCCCGATGAAAAAGGTCAGCGCAATCTGGACAAGGATTGGATATAAAAGAACATGGCCGCTCATAAATACTCCCGCAATTCTGGCCGCATCACGCGCGCCGTTTACCGTATGGTCATAGCCTTGCGCCGATAGTGGTAGCCGAGCGGGGGCCAATTGCCAATTTTGCCCATCGTCACCGGGACCAGAAGGTTCATCTCATTTCAAGCGTCAGCCTGCACTGCGTGCGCCGAATGCGCCGCTGGTGTGCGCAAGCCTTTGCATGGCGCGCATTGTAACAGGAGTTTTTGATGAAGCTGACATCTCTTCTGGCCATCTCGGCCATTGCCATCACACTGGGCGCTTGCGGATCGAGTACCGACCAGCGCATTGGCGGCGCAGCCGTCGGCGCCGGCACGGGCGCGCTCGTTGCAGGACCGGTCGGTGCCGTTGTCGGCGGAGCAGTCGGCGCCATTAGCGCGCCAACCGTTGTCAAGGAGTCGCGTAGGTTGCGACGCGATTGACCCATAAACCAGCAAAAGGCCAGCATATGCTGGCCTTTTTTATATAATCATCATCGAAGCCTATCGCTTCACAACGTCTGCCCATTCGGGATGTTTGGCCGCCTGTGCCAGAAAAAATGGGCAGGTCGCACGCAGGGTCCGGCCACTGGCGCGGGCATCGGACACCGCGCGTTCCGCCAGCATCTTCCCGATACCCTGCCCGCCCAGCGCATCCGGCACACCGGTGTGATCAACGATCCAGAGCGTTTCACTCATCTTCGATACTGACAGTTCTGCCTCGTGCCCATCCTTGCGCAGGATATACCGGCCACGATGTCCATGATCTTCAAACGTGACAATCATTCAGCGCTGTCCACTTTAACATCGTGCCAATCCGGATGCTTCTGAAACTGCGCGCGCACAAAGCTGCACAGCGGCAACAATTTGCGCTGCGAAATGCGGGCGTCTCTCACCGCATGGGCGATCAGCGCTTCCCCGATCCACTGGCCACCGACTGCTGTGGGAATGCTGGCATGATCCAGACTCCAGACGCGCCGGTTCTTGCGGGAAATACGCAATTCCGCCTCATGGCCAAACATCCGGGCGATATAACGCGACCCGAGACTGTCATCATAGAAGTCAAATGTGATGGATTCCGACATAGGCGTCTCCCATGGGCGTTCTGTGTGCCTTAGCACTCAAACGCACCACAGCCGCTGCCGTTCCCATTCACACCCGGCTGGGGTAATTTGGACTTTCTCGCGTGATCGTCACGTCATGCACATGGCTTTCACGCAGGCCAGCCGAGGTGATCTTCACGAACTCGGCTTTCTCACGGAACTCTTTCAGCGTTTTTGCGCCGACATAGCCCATGGAGGCTTTCAGCCCGCCAGCCAGTTGATGGATCACGTTACCCGCTGGCCCCTTGTAAGGCACCTGCCCTTCGATCCCCTCCGGCACCAGTTTCATGGTGTCGCGAATGTCGGCCTGAAAATAGCGGTCGGCCGAGCCGCGCGCCATGGCGCCGACTGACCCCATGCCGCGATAGGCCTTGTAAGACCGGCCCTGCCACAGAAATGTCTCGCCCGGCGTCTCTTCGGTGCCTGCCAAAAGCGATCCGACCATCGCCACTTCTGCCCCTGCGGCCAATGCTTTAGCGAGATCGCCTGAGTATTTGATTCCGCCATCGGCAATGCAGGGAATGTCCTGCTGGGCGGCGGCGGCGGCCGCATCCATGATCGCGGTAAGCTGCGGCACGCCAACACCGGCGACGATGCGCGTGGTGCAGATGGAACCGGGGCCGATACCGATCTTGATCGAATCGGCACCGGCATCAATCAGAGCCTTGGCAGCGGCGGCTGTGGCAATGTTGCCCGCGATAATCTGAACCGCATTCGACAGCTTCTTAATGCGTGTCACCGCCTCCAGCACCTTCACGGAATGGCCGTGTGCTGTATCAACAACGATGACATCGCAACCAGCATCCATCAGTAACTGCGAGCGGAGGAAGCCGTCCTCACCCGTGGTGGTGGCAGCAGCGACGCGCAAACGGCCCTGGCTATCCTTGCAGGCATTGGGATGGGCGACGGCGTTTTCCATGTCCTTGACCGTCAACAGCCCGACGCAGCGGTAATCATCATCGACAACGATCAGTTTCTCGATGCGGAACTGGTGCAGCAGGCGGCGCGCTTCATCCGGGGCGACGCCCTCGCGCACCGTGATCAGCCGTTCTTTCGTCATCAGCTCGGAAATGGGCTGGTTCGGGTTGGTGGCGAAGCGCACATCGCGATTGGTGAGAATACCGACGAGACGGCCCATAACGTTGCCGGCGCCACGCTCGACCACCGGGAAGCCGGAGAAACCATGCTTCTTCATCAGAGCCTGCGCATCGGCCAGCGTCTCGTCCGGAAACATCGTCAGCGGGTTGACCACCATGCCGGACTCAAAGCGCTTCACCTTGCGCACCTCTTCCGCCTGCTGTTCCGGCGTAAGATTGCGATGAATGACACCGAGCCCGCCCAGCTGGGCCATAGCGATGGCCATGCGGCTTTCCGTCACCGTATCCATGGCCGACGCAATGATCGGCAGATTGAGCGCAATCGAGCGGGTGAGCCGGGTGCGCAGGTCCGTATCACCCGGCAGCACCTCGGAGCGGCCCGGCTGAAGCAGCACATCGTCAAACGTATAGGCTTCGCGGATGGGATTTGCGGCGATCACGGCCATGGCCAACTCCTTGCGGCCTGCATGCCGCGCATCGGGACAGGCCGGCAGCGATGACTCGCATTGGCCCTTTAACTGTTGGCGATTGCGGCTAGCACGGCTTCCGTTGGGGTGAAAGCACTATGTTGCAGTGCGGCCCAGCGTTTCCACCGCTGCAAGCAAATCATCGGCACTGGTGATGATGGCAGCCGGATCTGATGCCGCCAAAGCCTCCGCGCCAAAGCCCCATGTCACGCCAATGGTGCGAATGCCATTCGCGCGTGCGCCTTCCACGTCATAGGGCGTATCACCCACCATCAGGCAGTCAGCCGCCTTGAGGCCATGGGTCTTGAGAATATGGGCGATGAGATCACGCTTGGAATCGTTGCGGCCATCAAGCTCCGCGCCGTGAATCGCCTCGAATATATCGGCAAGTCCGAAATGTGCGATGATGCGGCGCGCAAACGGGTGCGGCTTGGAGGTCGCCACGAACAGCCGGTGACCGATAATTTTCAAAGACCGCAATGCGGCTTCAAGCCCCTCATGAATGCTGGCATCGAACATGGCGCCAGCATTGTAATTGTCGCGGTAGAGCGCCACCGCTTTTTCCACATCAGGCGCGGCGACACCGAGTTTGGGAAACACGATCCGCAGCGGCGGGCCGATAATCCACTCCATGTCCTTCAGCGCAGGGACAGGCAGCCCCAGTGTTTTCAACGCGAATTGCGCAGAGCCGATAATACCGCGCGCCGGGTCGGTGATCGTGCCATCGAGATCGACGAGAAGATGCGCCTTATGCGTCATTATTTTTATTGCCCCTGAACCCTGTCGCCAGCACATATAATTCTGACGAATCCGCCCGGCTGGCGGCCGGCTTCACATGCAGCACCTTGGCAAAATCGCGTTTCAATTGTGCGATCAACGTGCCGGTCTCGCCTCCCTGAAACAGCTTGGTGAGAAAAAATCCGCCTGGCTTTAGCACCTCGGACGCAAATTCCACCGCCATTTCCGTCAAGCCGATAATGCGCAAATGGTCTGTCTGCTTGTGGCCCGTGGTGTTGGCGGCCATGTCGGACAGCACACCATCCGCCTTGCCGCCCAGCATTGTCTTGAGAATGCCCGGTGCCTCATCAAGCGTAAAATCAAGCTGAATAAAATCGACGCCGGGTATAGGTTCGATCGCCAGCAGATCAATGCCGACGACAACGCCGCGATTGCGCGAAGCACCGGCGCGTTTGACGGGGGCATCAGCAGGTGCAGCCGGCGCATCATCCCCGTCCGGCTCGCCGTTGCTGTCTGGCATCTTGGAGGCATCCGGCAGTTTGTCACTGCCGGTTTTTCTGGCAGCAATCTGCGCCCAGCCGCCCGGCGCTGCTCCCAGATCGACAATGCGCTGGCCCGGCTTGAGCAGTTTATATTTATCGTCGATTTCCTGCAATTTGAACGCCGCGCGCGACCGGAAACCTTCCGCCTTGGCGCGGGCGACAAACGGGTCATTCAACTGCCGCTCAAGCCATTTCTGTTGCGAGAGCGTGCGCTTGTGCGCTGTTTTCAGGCGCACCGCCATATGGCGCTCACCGCCGGTCGGTTTCTTCGGCAAAACTTATGTCTCCCACGTGCCGGGTTTTTCCCAGACACGGTCCTGATTCATCATTTGGGTCAGCAGCCCCTCACGCAGGCCCCGATCCGCAATCCGCAGACGCGGACTTGGAAAAGCACGGCGGATGGCTTCCAGAATAGCGCACCCTGCCAGCACAAGATCCGCCCTGTCACGCCCAATGCAGGCATTGGCCGCCCGCTCGTCATACGACATGGACCGCAGGCGCGTCATCACCGAATCCACGTCGCCATCACTCATCCAGAGGCCATCGACCTTGCGGCGGTCATAGCGCGCCAGCCCCAGATGCACGCCGGCAATGGTCGTCACCGTGCCGGACGTCCCCAGTAGATGGAAGGATGCGCAGCGGTTGACCCCTTCAACGCTGGTGCGGAAGACCGCCAATTGGCACTCAACCTCACGCACCATCGCTTCAAAGCTCTCACTATCAACGGTTTGGCCGCCATAACGCTCCGCCAGCGTCACCACACCGATCGGCAGGGAGGCCCATTGGCGGATGCGATTCTGCACATCCCGCCCCGTTGACGGGCCATTCAGCCAGACGATTTCTGACGAACCGCCGCCAATATCAAACAGCACCACACCTTCGGCCCTGCCGTCAGCCAGAGCGGCGCAGCCGGCAGCCGCCAGTTGCGCCTCGGTCTGCTGGTCCACAATATCGAGCCGCAAGCCGATTTCATACCGCACGCGATCAATGAACTTCACGCCGTTCTCGGCAGCGCGGCAGGCCTGCGTAGCGATCATGCGCGTGCGGGTGACACCGCGCGCCTTCATTTTGCCACGGCAGATGCGCAAGGCCTCGATGGTGCGGCGGATGGCAGCTTCACTCAGGCGGTTGGTAGCCGCCAGCCCCTCGCCGAGACGGACAATGCGAGAAAAGGCGTCGATGACGCGGAACCCATTCGCAGTCGGCGTTGCCACCAGCAGACGGCAATTGTTGGTGCCCAAATCGAGGGCAGCATAGATGGGCGGGCGAGCCGGACGACTATCAAAATTCTGGCCCTGCGGCACATGAATGCTGTTATCGCGCTGCATCTCCTGCGGGCGATGATCCGATCGCGGCTGTTGCGCTACGCGATCCATTTCGTCTTTTGCACCAGGCGGCGCCGTCATCGGCGTCGGTCTCCTCATCCGCGCCAGGGCAGTCCTGCGCGGACACTTGGAGCGAATAGAACACCGTTAACCGGCTATGCCAAGGGAGAATACCAAGAGAAGGCGACTTTACAGCCTGCGGCAACCGCCTCATCAGGCCATGACGCTTACCATCCGCTCAAAAGGCGCGGAACGTAATGATGGTGTGCGTGTCCTGAATTTCCGGGATGACCTGCACCTTTTCGCCGACAAAACGGCCAATATCGACATCGCCATCGACGTGAAACTTGGCAAGAATGTCGTACTGCCCGGCTGTAGAGTAAATCTCCGAGGCGATTTCTGCATCGGCCAGCCGTGAGGCAACCTCATAGGTCTTGCCGAGCTTGCATTTGATTTCGACAAAGAACGTTTTCACGGGTGCGCTCCGCCATGCTTGTGCTGCGGCTGGTTGAACCGGGGCTGCGGCAGCAAGTCAATGGGGCGGTCATGCCAACTGGCATTATTCGGTCATCTCATAGGTCGTCACTTCAAATTTCTTGAGGTTAGCCATGCCAAAAGACGTGGTCAGCGCCGCATCGGCTGCATCCCGCCCCCGCGCCATGACAATACGTCCAATGCGCTGACGGTTATGGCGGGCATCGAATGTGTACCAGCGGCCGTTCAGGAAAACCTCGAACCACGCCGAAAAATCCATCGGCAGCCCATCAGGCGGCACCCCAATATCACCAAGATAGCCGGTGGCGTAGCGGGCTGGTATGTTCATGGCGCGGCACAAGCTGATGGCCAGATGCGAATAATCCCGGCACACACCAATCCTTTCGCGCAACGCATCGCTGGCTGTGCGGGTGGGCCGCGCATCTGCATAGCTGAAGGTGATGTGATCATGCGCGAACTGCACGATGGCCTCAACCGTGCGCCGGCCCGAACCGAGGTTGGCAAATTTCGACCAGGCAAAGTTCGACACATTATCGCTGTCACAATAGCGGCTCGCGATCAGAAACAACAATGTGTCGTTCGGAAGCTGCGACACAGGCGTCAGCGGCGTATCCATCGGCCGCTCATCAAGCTCGCCGGAATCATAAACCGTAAAATCGTTATAAAACGTAATTTCTCCGGGCGGAATTTCCGCGCGTGTCACAATATTCCCGAAAGCATCGTGATAGGATGATAACGGAATATCCGGCTTTGTTTTGATGACATCCGGCGCACGCAAATCTTCGCTGCGTGACGGGTGAACATTCAGCAACAGCAGCATGGATGTCTGCGCAGGGCAGTCAAAAGAGATATTATAGCCACAGCGTATCAGCATCGATGGTTCTCCGGGCAAATGGCCCATTTGTTTTAACGTGCTATACCAGCCATCGGTTCCATTGGCGGCACTTCAGCAGCGGATATCTGATTGACATTCACGGTCACGTGCATTCCGTCCTCGTCATCGCGTTTGCCATAATACAGGCCCGAAAGCGGAATGGCCTGATTGGCATTGCGTGCGACAGCGACACGCACAAGATCACGGCTGCCCACAATGCCATTCGTGGGGTCGAACTGCACCCAGCCTGCACCCGGTAAATAAACCTGACACCAGGCGTGGGTTGAACCGCCACCCAGATAGCGCTCACCCTGATCACGATCAGGCACATATAAATATCCTGATACAAAGCGGGCAGCCAAGCCAAGCGCACGGGCCGCTTCCATCATAAGCACCGCAAAATCGCGGCAGCTGCCTTTGCGGCGCGACAATGTATAGAGCGGTGATTGCACACCCGGTTCATCGCGCCGCTCGTAGGAAAATCCTTCCTTGATCGCGTAGGTTAAGGTCATCAAAAGCTGGCCTGTTTCTGTCGGGCGGTCAGGTTTTAGGAATTTGCGCACCCACTGATCAAGATCGCCATTCTGATCGCGATAATTCCGCTCAATCGAGCGCGCGAGATCCGGAATTTCCTCAAAATCATAGGTGAAGGGATAGGTGCGTGCCTTCTCCTCAATTTCAAATTCCGGGCCGCCGGTGGGCGTGTGTTCGAGAACAACTTCACTTTCGACGCGCAGATGTTTTGTGACACTGTCGAAAGAGGCGAGCATGACAGCATTGTCGAATGCGTCATGGATCCAGCGCATACGGGCTGGTTCAGGATCAATTTTCAATGACATGCTGAGCAGGCGCTGGTCATAGCTCGAGCGTGGCCGCAGCATCATGCGATGATCACCCAGCGTGACCGCGTTGCGATATGCATATGTCGTGACGTGCTGAACTTTAAGTAGCGTCATGAGCCAATCGTTGCGCGCGGCCAAAATGAGCCGCCACTGTCCTTGCCGGATGCAGAGCCTGAACCATTACAACACATTCCGAACGGAGATGTTGCATGAGATAGCCGATGCATATGCCTCTATTTTAGACATGATGGCCAGCCTTGCAGGACAATCAAGGCGATGTATGGCCTCGCCGCCCTGTTACACCCCGCCGCGTGGCGTTTTGCAAATGCTGCCATCATGGACGCCAGAAACTGGAATGCAATTCCAGCATTGCTTGCGAGACGGGCGCTTGTGTGGCATGGCCGTTGCCGAAAACACGCACGTCCTTGCGGAACTTTTGGCAACACGATCTGCGCAAAGCATGCAGGGCGCTTTGCGCCCTGCAACGGCGTGATAAACAGGCGAAGGCGGATAGACCCGCGATGAGGACATCATGAAAACATCAATCGCCACGGTCTGCGTCTCCGGCAACCTCCAGGAAAAACTGGAAGCCATTGCCGCAGCCGGCTTCAAGGCCGTTGAAATTTTCGAGAATGATCTGATTGCCTTTCCCGGCTCGCCTGCTGATGTGCGCCGCATCTGCGCTGATCTTGGGTTGACGATTGTCACCTGTCAGCCCTTCCGCGACTTTGAAGGCATGCCTGACACGCGCCGGCAACGCACATTTGACCGCGCCGAACGGAAATTCGATCTATTGCAGGAGTTGGGCACTGACCTGCTTTTTGTGTGCAGCAATGCCGCACCGGATTCGCAGGGCGGCATCAGCCGTCTGGCTGCCGATTTTGCGGAGTTGGGCGAACGTGCGGCCAAGCGCGGCATGCGGGTTGGTTATGAAGCGCTGGCGTGGGGACGCCATGTTTTTGATTACCGCGATTCCTGGGAAATTGTGCGCCGGGCCAATCGCGACAATGTCGGCATTATTCTCGACACGTTTCACATCATGGCGCGCGGCATTGATTTGTCGCCAATCAGCGTTATTCCCCATGAAAAAATATTCTTTGTCCAGCTTGCAGATGCGCCGCTTTTGCAAATGGATTATCTCTCATGGGGGCGGCATTGGCGCTGCATGCCGGGACAAGGCGAGTTTGATCTGGCAAGCTTCATGGATGTGCTCGCGAGCACGGGATATGATGGGTATATCTCACTAGAGATTTTTAATGATCGCTTTCGGGCCGGCTCAGCCCGCTCGGTTGCGCTTGACGGCCACCGTTCGCTGATCTGGCTGATGGATCAGGCTGCGCAGCGGCGCGGAAATCGTTTGCCGGGCACGGCAGCAATGCCTGCGCCACAGGCCGTTGCAGCTGTTGAATTCATCGAATTCACGGTTGCTGACCATGACCGTGCACAATTTGAAACCATGCTGACAGCATTGGGATTTTCACAAGCCGGCACGCACCGCACGAAAGATGTCGCGCTGTGGCGGCAGGGCGATATTCGCATTGTTGTCAACAGTGACAAGGATGGTTTTGCGCACAGCTATCAAATCAACCATGGCACATCCGTCTGCGCCATGGCACTCAATGTCGCTGATGCACAGGCAACCATTGCGCGCGCCCAAGCCTTGCGTGATGTGCCCTATAGTGGCGCGGTCGGCCCCAATGAAATTGATATACCGGCCGTGCGCGGGCTTGGCGGCAGTCTGGTTTATTTTGTCGACAAGAAATCAGCCCTTGGCCGCTGGTCGGAGATTGATTTCAAGCCAACACATGCGCCAGCCACGGATGCAGGCCTGACCCATATCGATCATATCTCGCAATCGATGCAATATGAAGAAATGCTGACATGGCTGCTGTTTTACACATCCCTGTTCGATGCCAGCAAAACAACCAGCCAGGCCGTGATGGACCCCGGCGGGGTAGTGCAAAGCCAGGTGATCGAGAGCGGCATTGATACGCCGACACATGGGCTGCGGCTTGTTCTCAACGGCTCGCAAAGCCACCGCACGCTGTCTGCTCGCTTTGTCACGGATTTTTTCGGCTCCGGCGTCCAGCATATCGCGCTGCGCACCACAGATATTCGCAAGACCGTGGCGCATATGCGTGCGCATGGCATGGAAATTCTGCCTATCCCGGAAAATTATTATGATGATCTGGAATCGCGCACGGATCTGGACCCGGCAACGATCGACGCATTGAAGGCGCTCAATATTCTCTATGATCGCGATGCACATGGCGTCTTTCATCAGGCCTATACGACAACGCTGGATGGCGGCTTCTTTTTCGAGATCGTGCAGCGCGATGGATATATGGGTTATGGCGCTGCCAATGCGGGCATCCGGCTTTCAGCGCAGGCACGTCTGGCGCGCCCGATTTCCATGCCGAAAGCCTGACCGCAGCCTTGTTCGGCGCGGGGCGCCCTGGCCGGCCACCATACAAAGCCGGTTTGGGCGTTTGGGCGACACGGCAGATTGGCCTTGTCATCGCGGACCGGCTTCGCTATGTCCCGCTCATCATTCAGACGGGGTTCGGCCCCGCTGATGGGGAATCGTCTAACGGTAGGACAGCGGACTCTGACTCCGCCAGTCTAGGTTCGAATCCTAGTTCCCCAGCCAACCACCCTAAATCATTGTAAAGTTAAAATAAATTCCCGTTTAACCGCATCCAAGTGCTGTGATGGCCTCAGCGAGGCGCAAACATTTTGCAGCATGTCAGCGTAGGGCAAAGCGTTTTTCCAGTTCCGCGATATTGGCAGCCGTCAGCAGGCGTGGCGTGCTGCCCCGCGCCAACACTGCGAGCTTGGCGGTTTCTTCCAGCTCTTCACTGGCAAATACAGCCGATGCCAGATCCTGCCCGGCAACCACAGGCCCGTGATTGGCGAGCAACACAGCGGAAAAAGCGCCGCCACAGGCCCTGATCAAATCCCCCATCGCTGCATCGCCCGGAGCAACATATGGCAGCACAGGCACACGGCCCACGCGCATGACCACATAAGGCGTCAGCGGCGGTATGGCATTGTTCACGTCCACATTCTCAAGACACGACAGCATTGTGGCGTAGGTCGAGTGCAAATGCACCACAGCCCCGGCACCAGGCCGCGTCTCATAAAAAGCCTGATGGAGAAAGACTTCTTTGGACGGCTTATCACCCGCACAATGGCGGCCAGACGAATCTATCTTGGCAATCCGTGCCGGATCAAGAAATCCAAGGCAGGAATTGGTTGGTGTGATCAGCATGCCATCCTCACACCGCACGCTGATATTGCCAGATGACCCAACGGTGTAGCCGCGATCAAAAAGAGACTTGGCATAGCGCACCATGTCTTCGCGCAGTTTCGATTCCGCCTGCATGTCTGGGCTATGGCTCATGCTTGCGCGCCCTTGCTATCCATCATCGCCAGCGCTTTCGTAAAGAAATCTTCAGCACCGAAATTGCCTGATTTCAGTGCCAGCGCGACAGGCACATCATCATAAGTCGTCAGCACTGGCACGCCGGGATCAATTTCCGGACCGATGGCCAACATTTTACACTGAAGCGCCGAAACGACAGCACCTGATGTTTCGCCGCCCGCAACAACCAACCGGCGGATACCGCTTTTGACAAGCGCTTTTGCAGACTGTGCGAAAAAATCATCCAGGCCATGGGCAACAGCGTCACGGCCAAATTGCTCCTGAAGTGCGGCCACTTTGTCTGGCGCCGCCGACGAATAAACCAGTGGTTGCTGGCCAGCGTGACGCCGCGCAAAATCGACAATCGCATCGGTGCTCAGGCGATGATTCATCACCGCGGCAACATCAATTTCCAGAACCGGATGAGTGCGCGCGTGGCATGCAATCTGCGCCAATGTTGCCCGCGAACAACTACCCGACAAAATTGCCTCCGGGCCGGATACGGGCCGCATCTTCACCGCCCCACCCTGCGCCTGCCCTGCACGAATAAAATTGCGGGGCAAACCCAGCGCAATGCCGGAGCCGCCGGTCAGCAATTTTGCGGTGCTTACCGCGCCACCAATCGTCAACAAATCATCATCAGAAATTGCATCGACGATCACCAGCGTCTCGCCACGGCCGGCCGCGTCATCGAGAGCAGCGCGCAGGGCTGACGCTCCCTTTTGCACCACCGGCCAGTGCACAAGCCCCACCGGCGTGCGGCTTTGATGCCGCAACCATCGCACGATATTGGAATCCGTCATCGGGTTCAGCGGATGATTTTCCAAACCCGATTCATTCAGCGGCATATCATTCACAAACAAATGGCCGCGATACACCGTGCGCCCTGTTCCAGGAAAAGCCGGGCACGCCACCACACCTTTGACGCCAAGGCGCTGCGCCAGCGCCTCTCCAACAGGGCCGATATTGCCTTCCCGCGTGGAGTCAAATGTCGAACAATATTTGAATATGATCTGCTGGCAGCCCTGCGCCAGCAACCAATCCAGCGCTGCAAGCGACTGTGCCACCGCTTCCATTACGGGTACAGAACGGCTTTTCAGCGATACAACACCGGCCTCACAATCGGCAGGAGCGGCGCTGGCCGGAACTCCGATCATTTGCACCGTATTGAGACCGCCTGAACTGTCGCACCCTTTGGCCAGCGTATTGGCGACATCGCTCGCGCCCGTAAAATCATCTGCAATTATGCCCAGCAGCATCGGTCCATCGCCCTGTTTATTAGAGGAGCATATATAACCTGCCTGCAATCAGAGTCATCAGCAAGCCATCGATGCTACAAAGCGGACACTTGTCAGCCTCGCGGATCATAGGCATCCTGCATGCTCCCATGAGGATCACAGCATGGCCCATATTCGCACACTTCTCACCCTTGTCCTGCTGATCACTTGCACCTCACCGGCTTATGCTGATGCCATTGATGGTGAATGGTGTGCACCGGAAGGGACCAAAAGCCTGCGCATTCAAGGATCAACCATTCGCACACCCGGCGGCAAGGAAATTAAGGGCAATTATGGACGGCACGATTTCAGTTATGTCGCGCCTGATGGCGATCCAACCCCCGGCGTAACCATCGATATGCGCCTGATGGGAGAACAAGCCGTTCGGGTGACTGAACGCGGCGGCTCATCAACAGT
Organism: Beijerinckiaceae bacterium; assembly: GCA_051646285.1. Classification (GTDB taxonomy): domain Bacteria; phylum Pseudomonadota; class Alphaproteobacteria; order Rhizobiales; family Beijerinckiaceae; genus Terrirubrum. Next base: position 3,751 of record JBOFCU010000335.1, on the reverse strand, counting down.
CTGGCGCCGCTGCGCTCCCGGAATCAGCTGACCGGCAGCGTCTTGATAGAAACCGTTTCACCTGATTTTGCTGCACGCTGCACAGCATCAATCACTTGCAATGTCAGCATACCTTCGCGGCCTGACACCAAAGGTCGTTCCTCACCACGAATGACGCGGCAGAATTGCCTGATCTGACGGCGCAAAGGATTATCCTCTGCCGCAACTGTGCGCTCAGTTGTGAACGGCTCCCACCAACTGCGTTTTTCCTTGTTCGACCAAACTTCGAGTCGCGGCACCGACAGTGCTCCATGTGTTCCCGCAATATACAGGCAGGTTTGATCTGTGCGGGGATAGGCGGTGTTTTCACTCGCCGTATGTTCCCAGCTCCAGGGCGAGACAACCGTATCACTGATATTCATGGTGCCGAGCGCACCATTGGCAAATTTCAAGGTCACGACTGTTGTTTCATCAACATCGAATCCGCGCACTGCACTGGATTGAAATGCCTGTACGGCCTCAACCTCACCGCACAAGTGCCGCAACACGTCGATATCATGAATCAGATTGGTCAATACCGGGCCAGCTCCCGGTGCACGGCGCCATGCAACATCAAAATAATCGTCCGGCTTCATCAACCAGAAAAATCCATGCATAGCGATAATGCGTCCGAGACGACCACTGTCAACAATCGTCTTCGCATGGGCAATAACAGGATTATGGCGCCTGTGATGACCTGTGAGAAGTGGAACACCTGCCTTTTCAGACGCCAAAACAAGCTGCTGCGCTGCAGCAAGATTGTCAGCCAGCGGCTTCTCAACCAAGACAGGAATTCCTGCGGCAATTGCCTTTAATCCATGCTCGACATGCAACTGATTGGGCGTCGCAACAATCACACCGTCAGGTCTGCCATTTGCAAGCATGGCATCAAGGTCAGAATACCACGGTGCACAATACTGTGCAGCAATAGCCGATGCGCCCGGCGATGAATCAACAATCGCATGCAAGGCAACATCAGGATCGACCATTATGTGTGACAAGTGCTGGCGGCCAATCGCGCCGGCGCCTACCAGCGCAATTTGCATTTTTTTATGAATATCTGTCATTTTATCAAATCCGATTGATCGTCTTCATTTTTTGGGACATACCCAATTCAACACATCGCCGGGAAGCCGCAAGCGCCTGCCTTGCCCACTCCTCGAAACCAACGGCAGCTCGCCGCTCATCATGTGGCACTTCGACGCTGATGGGCAGGGTGTCTGGTAATGCCGCAACAATACCAGCCACATCAATGCCACCCTCCCCCGGCAAAAGCCGGGCGCAGCGTGCCGTAAAGATCAGTTCAGATTCGTCAAGTGGGGTAGGCCCGTGAGCATCACAGAGTTGCGCATAATGAAGCCAGTCCCGAGGTATGGCAGCAATATCTGCTAGAGTGGTTGCAGACCGTCCGACATGCAGCGAATCCACCAACACTCCACCATTGGGTTGCGCCGCAGCTGTCACAATTCTCACGGCATCATTGGCTGACTTTACTGCAGTCCATGGCATAAATTCCAGATCAGCTGTCAGATTAAATTGCGCTGCAGCTTCGCAGAATGCAGCATAATTCGCTATCAAACTTGATTCATCGGTATCATCAGCAGCGACCAATATAGCTTTCGCTTGCAATGCACCGCATATATCAAGAAATGGCATTACGCCCTCAACAGAAAAATCTCTATTGATGCGAATGATTTCCACATCAAATACACGCACTCCAGTATCACGCATCACAGCCTGGGTTTCACGCAGCAGCGCTTTATCATCAATAAAGGGCGCATAGTCCCCGCCCGGTGCCACGGGCAACGCCCGCAAACCCACGGCATCATATCCCAACCGCGCTGCGGTAGAAATTACATCGCGTGGGTCTCTTGGGCCTGCTGTCAAATAAGCCAAAGAAAATTCTCTCTTCATCATACCAGCCCAGACCTAGAGTGATCATTGTCGAGAGGAACACCGCTGATGCGATGCGCTGCAATATATCCACAGGTCATTCCGGGGCCCAGCGTAATGCCACCCGCAGGGTAGCGGCCAGCCATCATGCTTGACTGGTCATTACCAACAGCAAACAACCCTGATATAGGATCTCCCTTACCATTTAAAACCTGCATATCAGCATTCGTGCTCAAACCGGCAAATGTTCCAAGACTTCCCGGTACAACTTTTACTGCGTAAAATGGGCCGCGCTTGATCGGCGCCACACACGGATTCGGCATATGTTCAGCATCGCCCTGAATCCTATTATAAGAACTTTCACCGCGATGAAATTCAGGATCTTTGCCCTTCTGTGCATGCTTGTTATAAGATTCAATTGTCCTCTTTATACTGTCTGTATCAATGCCACACTGAACAGCCAAATCGCAAATTGTCTTACCACGCTTCAAATAGCCGTTCGCAATCCATGACCACAACGGAAATGGCCATGGGCGAGTGCGCCCAAGTCCATAACGGCGCTGAAACATATGGTCACAAATCATCCAGCATTCCACATTTTCATCGGCAGGTGTGGCCGCGAATAGATCGTTCATGACATCATGGTAGGAATTGGCCTCATTGGTAAAGCGTCTGCCGTCATTACGCACCATAATCAATCCAGGCTTCGCGCGCTCGATCAGATGCGGAAAATTTCTCGTACTTTCGTCTTTGCACGGTACACGCGATACTGGCGCCCAAGCCCCTGCATGTGGCAAACCACTCTTTAGAACGCCGCCGGCACGCTCACCAAGCCGGATGCCATCGCCAGTGTTTTCAACTGTTGCCGCCGAAAAATGCTCCATCCCAGTTGGAGCATGCGGAAACAAATCAGCCTTACGAGATAAATCGTGCGGAAATCCCCCGGTGGCAAGGATGACGCCTCGCCTTGCCAAAATAGTCAGCTCATGATTTATGCCAGCCTTGATGCCGGCGACATGGCCATCCATTATTATCAAGTCGCGAGCGGGCATACTCTTGAAAAGCAACACACCAAAATCATCGGCCGATTTCAAAAGTCGCGCAATCAATGCATTGCCATTGACCAGATGCATACCACGGCCATGAAATATTCTATCAATAAAATGTCTGCTCAAACGGCTCGTAACATGGATAAATGATTTCAACTTACGCGTTAAGTTCAAGAAGTGTCTCAAGTCAGCGCCAGAAGCAATTCCCATTCCAAACGGAGATATAAGATCGAGTGGAGACCGCAAATCATGAATACGATTTCCAAGTTTACGGCCATCAAACGGAGCTGCGCAAACTGAACGCCCCCCCTTTCCGGCTCCTGGCAACTGTTCATGAAAGTCGGGAATTGCATTACCATCAACAAAATTCACACTGGTATGATTCCTGAAGAAATCCAGCATTAGCGGCGCATATTCCAAGTATTGACGGGCAATTCTTTCATCGAAATTATTTCCCAATTCGTTTCTTAAATAATTCAGCGGATCACCAATATCTTCATTGATTCCCGCTGCTTTTGCCAAATAATTACGTGGTACCCACAGCCAACCGCCAGACCAAGCAGACGTGCCACCGAATTTTTCATATTTTTCTATCACAATAACTTCGAGACCCAGCCATGCAGCGGTGACAGCAGCTGCCAATCCCGAAGCGCCGGAACCGATAACCACCAAATCACAATGGTGCGTTTCGCTATTCATTCTATATTTCTACTCTACCATGAACGGCATTTTGAATAGCACGATAAGCAAAAACGATGGCTGGGCCAATTGTAATTCCTGGCCCTGGATAG
>JBOFCU010000322.1:0-4371 GCA_051646285.1 Beijerinckiaceae bacterium | reverse complement strand
CGCATCATCGCGGCGGTGTCCTTTCTGGACGAAGCATTTCAGCGTCCAGCAAAGCACAGGCGGGTTAAGAGGCGGTTATTGGCAATGCCCGGCGTTGATCAAACTGGCGGCTCATGCGGCCTGCCCCGGATATGAGCCTTACCAGCCGAACTGTTCGTTGAGGATGCGCTCATCAAGGCTGTGGCCGGGGTCATGCAGCAACACCAGATCCTTGGTGCGATCGACGCTGATCTCGACCGCCAGCACGTCATTGACCTCGATGTGGTCAGCCACCGCGCCGACAGGGCGCTTTTCTGCTTCCATCACCGCAATGGAGATGCGGGCAAAATCAGGCAGCAGCGCGCCGCGCCAGCGGCGCGGGCGGAACGGCGAGATGGGCGTCAGCGCCAGCAGCGGCGCATTCAGCGGCAGAATGGGCCCATTGGCTGACAGGTTGTAGGCCGTCGAGCCGACAGGGGTCGCGACAATCATGCCATCGCAGATCAGTTCATCGAGCCGCATTTTGCCATCGACGGAAATGCGCAACTTGGCCGCCTGATAGGAGCGGCGCAGCAGCGACACTTCATTGATGGCATGGGCCACGGTGCGTTTGCCATTGGCATCCGTCGCCCGCATCAGCAGGGGATGGGCGGTGCTGCGTTCGGCCTGTGCCAGCCGCTCCAGCAAACCATCGAGCCGATATTCGTTCATCAGGAAGCCGACCGAACCGCGATTCATGCCATAGATTGGCTTGGCCGTGCCCATGAAGCGATGCAGCGTCTGGAGCATGAAGCCATCGCCGCCAAGGGCAACGGCCACATCGGCCTCGTCGGCTGGCACGTCACCATAGCGCGCAACCAACGCCTCGCGAGCGGCCTCGGCATCGGGCGTGGCAGCGGCGACAAATGCGATTGTTCTGACAGGAGTGTTGTGAGAAGCGTCCATGCGATCTGCCATAAAATTGAACCCCTGATTACAGGGGCATGGCGGTTGCGTCCACGGCCGTGGCCTCACGTGGTGACCCGGTGCCCGATCCCCACATGAAAAACGGGCCCGCAGGCCCGCTTTTCTCTTTTATACGCGGGGATGATCAGAAACCCATGTTCCAGGCCAGCGGCACAAGATCGAAGCCTTTGCCGGACTTGACGATATGGCCGGTGGCCGGGAAGGGGGCATGATAAAAGGCGACGTGCATTTTATCAGCCGCCACACGGTCCAGCAGCTTGTGGCGGGTCTTGCGGGCCACATCAGCGTCCATGTCGAATACCGCCGACCAGTCCGGGTTGCGGACGAACAGGGCCGGGTGGTTGGTCGTATCCGACATCACCATCATCTTGCCCTTGCCCGATGAGACAGCGAACACCGTATGGCCAGGCGTATGCCCGTCAGCCTGAATGGCCTCGATCCCCGGAATGACTTCCTTGCCCCAGTCGAATTGCTTGACGCTGGATTTGATCGGGTCAAACACCCGCCGCGCATTGGCCATCCCGGTTTTGAGCGCCTCGGGGGCTGACGCCATACGGCCATCATCCATCCAGAATTTCCATTCTGCTGACGGCACCATCACCTCGGCATTGGCAAAAACCGCCGTGCCATCCTTCAGGCGCAGGCCATTGATGTGGTCGCCATGGAAATGGCTGATGATCACCGTATCCACCTGATCCGGCGTAAAGCCGGCGGCCTTGAAATTGTTCATCCAGAGACCGGATGTTGGCGCGCCGGAATTGCCGTTGCCGGTATCAATCAGCACCAGCTTCGAGCCGGTGTTGATGGCGATGGTCGTGAAGGGGATCGGAATCTTGTCGGTTGGCAGGAAAGCTGAGCCCATCGCTTTCTGCACCTCGTCGAGCTTGGCATTGCGCACAAAGCCCTCAAGCGGGCGGGCGAAAAAGCCGTCATTGATGGCGGTCACTTCAAAATCGCCAACCTTGTAGCGATAAAAGGCCGGGGCCTGCGCGGTGGCCAGCGGGGCCTTGGCTTGCGCGTCAGTCAGAAATGCGGGCGCGGCAAGGCTGGCAGCGCCGGCCAGAAGTGCATCACGGCGAGACAAATTCATGGTGGAACCTTCAAAGGGTTGCGAAGACTACCACAATAGAGCGCTGGCGCATGAAAACAACTCACAAGCATGGGGTCGATACGACAATGCGACCGATTGCGTAATCCTGCCTCCTAAAAGAAAGGGGCAGGCACGCAGCCCGCCCCTGACCGCCCCTCAAACGGATGCAGGCGATGCGCCTTACAACATGCTGGAATAGCTGGCCGGGAACCAGTTGTAGCCCGCGCCATCCTTCGCCACGAAGCCAGTGGATGGGAAGGCCGCGTGATAGAAACTGACCTGCATCCGGTCTGCCGCTGCCATATCGAGCAATTTTTTGCGCGACTGCACCGCCAGCGGCTTGTCGGCATCGAACATCAGGTGCCATTCGGGATTGCGGGCAAAAATGCGCGGATCATTCGACGCATCACCGATCACCAGCAATGACTTGCTGCCCGACGAGACGACAAACGAGGTGTGGCCAACGGTATGGCCATCAGACTGGATCGCGGTGATGCCGGGAGCCACTTCCTTGCCCCATTCGCTTTGCTTCACATCCTTGAGGATGGGCGCGAACACGCGGCGTGCCACCATGAAGGCGCCGCGGCCAGCCTCCGGCACCGCGTTCATGCGGGCATCATCCATCCAGAACGCCACTTCCTTCGACGGCACAACAATTTCGGCGTTCGGGTAAACCAGAGCGCCTTCCTTCGAGCGCAGGCCATTGATGTGATCGGGATGAAAATGGCTGACAAGCACCGTGTCGATCTGCTTGGGATCAATACCGGCTGCTGCCATGTTCTCCGCCAGCTTGCCGGTGGTGGGGGCACCATTGTTGTTGAACCCGGCGTCGATCAGGATCAGTTTCGACCCGGTGTTCACAGTCAGCTGGGTGAAATGGTTTGGCGTCACCTCCGGGTTCATGAACTGGGCGGCCATGAGTTTCTGCACCTCATCGAGCGGGGCATTGGGAATGTAGCCCTGCTCGACCTTGCGCTGCACAACACCGTCATGCAGCGCCGTGCATTCAAAATCACCAATCTTGAAACGGAAAAATCCCGGTGCCTGCTTGCCTGATGGCGGTGCTGCGGCCGTGGCACGCTGGGGCGCAAGCGACAAGGCCGGCATAGCCAACGCGGCGGCCGTTCCGGCCAAGGCAGCGCGGCGTGACAGTGGCAGTCGTGATCGTGACATGGGGATATTCCTCTCAGTGGTCATCAATGGGCCTGTTTGGCCTTCGACTTTAAGATATTGGCATGTAGAGCGGAGGATAGAGTATCTCCGGTAACAGGGATGCGGCAAAGCTGCACGATCGCGTTTGCGCAATTACAATTTTGCGGGTCAAACTCGCCCATGCCGGTACTCCATACCGAGCGATTCAAGGCCAGCCTTTGAAGTTGTTGATGGCCGCCATCCCAAAGCCTGCAACGCATCTGAGCAAGCTATCAGCGGACGGCTGACTTTGCCGATCACATCTTTCTTGCCTATGACCGAAGCGATGATGTTCAGCAAAGGCAAAGGGCATGGCCAAAGCTGGGCAGATTTTCCCATTCCATGGCGAAGAGCTGCCAGCATCTCTCCGGTTGTGAGCGCATCGGGTTCTGCAACAATGAGCGGCCGTCGCAGAGGCGTTTCCTGAACGATCATGCAATGAACGGCGCTGGCGAGAGACGAAATGGAAACCAGCGAGCGGCGCGCCAAAATGCTGGCGAGAGGCAAGGGCCATGGCGACCCTGCCAGCCGGATCAGTAATCCAACATTGCCTTTCGCATTCGCGCCATAAACAAGGACGGGGCGCAGCGCAGCCCAATCCATTTTTAATTGAGCAAGACCGCTCTCGGCAGAGAGTTTTGAACGGCCATAGGCATCGCTTGGAGATGGCGGGCAACTTTCGTCCAGCACTATTTCATTCCAAGGTCCAGACTGGGCGCGGATAGATGACAGATATATGAAACGGCGAACGCCATGTCGCTCTGCTGCCTCTGCGAGGTGCAGCGTCGCAACCGTATTGATACGCTGATAAATATCTGTTTCGGTCTCCTTCGCTGCATGTGCTATACCAGCAGCGTGAACAACATAATCTACGCCGCGCAAAGCGTCGGACAAGTTTATCGGAGATTGCAAATCTCCTATAATGATTTGCTGGGTTGTTTTTCTTTCCGGCATGATTTGCCGCACAAGAAGTCGAACTGGATAGCCCTTTTGTTGAAGCGAATCGGCGAGATAGCTGCCGATAAAGCCTGAACCACCGGTCAGTGCAATCAATGGCAGGCTCATTGTTAGACAGCCCTTGGCATATTAAAACGCACCAGTGTCGTTCCAACAACCATCACTCCGGCGATAAATGCCAGGGCCTG
>JBOFCU010000283.1:0-54083 GCA_051646285.1 Beijerinckiaceae bacterium | reverse complement strand
AGAAATTTGCGCAGACCAACTATGACCGTGTTGTAGCCGCTTCTGAAGCGATCAAGACTCAGGTGACGGATAATGCCAAGCTCGTGCAGAACGAAGTGGCAAAGCTCGCACCGGCGCTGAAAATCGCTGCCTGAGCATTCCCTCGCACCATAAAGAAAAGCCCGCCATGCGCGGGCTTTTTTGTGTTCGGTGGAAGAAAACAACGGGCAGCGCACCGCTCAATCACGCTGCCTTGCTGCCGCCATTTCCCGGACGAGCATTGGCTTTCGCCATTGCAGCTTGCGGCATGGCGAGAATGCTGGATACAAATCCCTGCACATCCTCGAATGCTTCCAGCATCATCGTCAATGTGGAAGCCGGTGCCGCGTCAATCGTGCCAACCGTTTCGCCATAGACATACGCCATCTTGGCACCGAATTTCCGGGCCAGCGCTTGCATTGCCATGTTCTGCGGTGAGGTCATCACCTGCACCTGTTTGACGCCGCGATTCTGGGCATAGTGAATCAGCCGCCGCAGCAGGGACGTGCCCACACCATTGCGCTGAAATTCCCGCTCGACGGAAAATGCCGCTTCCGCTGGCTCTTCCTTTCCTTCGGGCGCACGGTGCAATTCGGCAGCACCGCGCAAAACGCCGTCCTCGAACCAGCCGAACACGGTGGTGCGTGGCTCGAATGAGCGAACGGCGTAGCGCTCGACAAAGGCATCATCCGTCCCGCCATTGAAGCGGTCACGGCGGCTCTCCGCATCCAGACGCAGCAGGTGCGCCTTGAAGGCTTCGACATCACCCGGGCCGAGTTTGCGGACGTAATGGGTGTGGAAAGGCAAGTGCAAGTCCATTTTCATTCAACTCCTCATGGATTCCCACGAGGCGTTTCTCCCTTGGACATCCTTATATTGTGCATCGCACAATCTAGTTCAAGCCCAAACTATAAGCATTACTGATTTAACAAATATCTGAAAAAGCTGACGCTTCAATGAATGAACCATGACGCCCCCGGTCTCAATCCGCGTGGTGAAATGCCGCATGCTGTGCAGATGCGAAAGAAATCAGCCTCTTGCCGAACGGCGCAGTGATACGCCATAACTTGGACAATGGCCGTAATCCTCACCGACACCGAAGTGGCTATGCTCGCAGGCAACCATGGCGCGGCTATGGCCACATCCATGCGCCTTGTCAGCGAATCAGCCCGGCTGCTGAGCGCGCATCACCTGATTCCCGTCGCCTCCTCGCATATCGATGGCTGCCTGTATCATGGCGACTCTGGCACGTTGTTTGCCGAGCATCTTGTCGCACAGGGGGCTGGCGTATCCGTGCCTACGACCTTGAATGTTGGCGCACTTGACCTGCTGCGCCCAGCTCATGTGCGGATGGAGGAGCCCGCGCGCGGCATGGCACTGCGGCTGATGCGGGCTTTTGAGGCCATGGGGTGCAAGCAGACCTGGACATGTGCGCCGTATCAGGCAGGCCATCGGCCCCGAGCCGGGAGCGATGTGGCATGGGGCGAATCAAACGCGGTTGCTTTCTGCAATTCCGTGCTGGGGGCCCGCACCAACCGCTATGGCGATTTTCTCGATATTGCCTGCGCGATTACAGGCCGCGCGCCAGCCTATGGGCTGCACCTGCCGGAAAACCGGATCGCCCAGATGGTTGTGCGCACTGATGCGCTCTCGGCAGCATTGAAAAATACGGATGCATTCTGGCCGGTGCTGGGTGCATGGCTGGGGCAGCATGCCGGCAATGCGGTTGCACTGATCACTGGCCTTGAAGACAGCGCCACTGAAGACCGGATGAAGGCGCTGGGTGCCGCCGCGGCCTCCACAGGGGCTGTAGCGCTGTTCCATATTGCCGGGGTGACGCCGGAAGCGAAAAATCCAGCCGCTGTTTTGCCCGATGCGCCCATTCCGGCCATCGACCTGACGCCTGACATGGTTCGCGCTGCACGCGCTCTGCTGTCAACGGCCACAGGCACGGGCATTGATGCTGTTGCTGTCGGCAGCCCGCATCTCAGCATCAGTGAATTTTCAGCGATTGAAGCGCTGCTGGCCGGGCGGCGGTTCGCGCTGCCATTTTATGCCAATACCGGGCGGCATGTGCTGGCCGTGCTCGAACGCGAGGGACGGCTCAAGCCATTAACCGATGCCGGCCTGATTCCGATTGCTGACACCTGCATCGCGGTCACGCCTATTTTGCCGCCGGTTCACAGCGGCGCGCTGATGACCAATTCTGGCAAGTTTGCCTGTTATGCTCCGGCAACAACCGGCTATGCGAGCGTCTATGGCAGCCTGCGCGATTGCATCGAAACAGCAGTGGCCGGCCGGCTTGTGCGGGATGAGAGCACATGGGCGTGAAAATCATGGCATCACCTGCGGGCCATAGCTGCCAGACATTCTTCCACGGACAGGCACAGGGCCCGGCGCTGGTGCTGCAAGCCCCCCTCAGTTTCTGGGGCGGCGTTGATCCGCAGACCGGCACCATTATTGCCGTGCGTCACCCTCAATGCGGGCACTGTGTTTCAGGCCGCGTTCTGGTCATGCCGGAGCCAATCGGCTCATCCTCATCCTCAGCAGTGTTGCTGGAATTGATCCATGGTGGCCGAGCGCCAGCCGGAATCATTCTGGGGCAGGCTGATGCCATTCTGGTTGTCGGCTGCCTTGTCGCGCACGAAATGGGCTGGGGTGGGCCGCCTGTGCTGGTGGACCCGCATCTCTCCGCCCATATGCCTGATGATGGCGCGGCGCTCGTCATCGATGATTGCGGCTGGCGCGCCGCTGGACACTAATCGGCGCCAGCGGTATCCGCCGTTTTCTAGAACTTCACCTTGTCAGGGCCCTTGAGTGCGAGAATTTCGCGGGCCTCATCGGGTGTCGCGATTTCAAGGCCAAGACCTTCGATGATCTGCCGTGCAGCGCGGACCTGATCAGCATTGGTTTTGGCCAGTTTGCCAGCGCCGATCCACAGGGAATCTTCCAGGCCCACACGCACATTGCCGCCCATCGAGGCGGCATGCGCAACAATCGGCAACTGGTTGCGGCCTGCACCCAGCACAGACCAGCGATAATCCCTGCCAAACAGCCGGTCAGCGGTGCGCTTCATGTGCATCACATCCTCCGGGTGAGCACCAATGCCGCCAAGGATGCCGAACACAGACTGCACAAAGAAGGGCGCCTTCACCAGACCACGCTCAACAAAGTGAGCCAGCGTGTAGAGATGGCCAATATCATAACATTCGATTTCAAAGCGCGTGCCATTTTCCGCACAGGTGCGCAGAATAAATTCGATGTCCGCAAATGTATTGCGGAAAATGCGCTCTCTGGACCCTTCCAGATAGGGCTTTTCCCATTCATGCTTGAAATCCTTGAAACGGTTCAGCATGGGATAAAGGCCGAAATTCATCGAGCCCATGTTCAGGCTCGCCACTTCCGGTGCAAAATGGTGGGCTGGGCCGACCCGCTCCTCCACCGCCATTGTCGGTGCTCCGCCCGTTGTGAGGTTGATGACGCAATTCGATCGCTGCTTGATCACTTGCAAAAACGGCTTGAATGCTTCCGGCGACTGGTCAGGCTGGCCTGTCTTGGGATTGCGGGCGTGTAAATGCACGATGGCCGCACCCGCTTCTGCTGCGCCAATGGCCGCATCAGCAATCTCCTGCGGCGTGACCGGCAAATACGGCGACATCGACGGGGTGTGAATGGCGCCCGTGACAGCACAGGTAATAATCACTTTGTGTGGATTGGCCATTGAACGTCACTCCTTCGGTTTTTTTGTTGCGCTGCGCTTGTGCGCCTTCAAGGCCGCCAGACGGGTGTCACGCCATTTCGACAAACGGGCCACGCGCTCGGCTGTCTGCTGGCCCGTCCACTCCGCCATGATTTTTTCGACATTTGACCGCCCGAAGGGATTTTTGACAATCACCTCACTGCTCATGCGATCAAGTGATGGGCCATAACGCTGGCAATAATCGGGAATGCCACCCGGCGCATTCAACTCGATGGTTTCAAATGGCCCCATGAATGACCAGCGCAACCCGAGGCCATCCTTGATGGTTTTATCAAGATCCTGCGGTGAACAGACGCCGGCTCCAACAATGCGGAAGGCTTCCGCCAACAGCACGGCCTGCAACCGGTTCAAGACAAAGCCAGGCAGTTCCTTGCGCAATTCGACCGGCACCTGGCCAGCTTTTTCATAGATTTTTCTGGCCCGCGCCACAACATTCGCATCCGTCCATGGCGCGGGGGCCAGTTCGACGATTGGCACGAGATGGGGCGGGTTCACGGGATGGGCGACAAGACAACGGCTGCGGCCCTTGAGTTTCTTGGAAAAGGCTGAGGCAACAATAAAAGACGTCGATGAGGCAAGAATGGTATCGGGACCGGCCAGCCCATCCATTTGCGCGAACAACTGGGCCTTAATATCCAGCACCTCCGGGCCATTTTCCTGCACCAGCACGGCGCCTTTTACAGCGCCGGCCAGATCAGCAGCAATGGTGACACGCGCCAATGACGCCTTGGCGTCTTTCACCAGAGACAACGCCGCCAGTTCATCAAGGCTTTTCCCGATAAATCGCTTCGCAGCCTTTGCTACGGCGGGATCAGGGTCATAAACAGTCACATCAAAACCGTGACTGCAAAACACCGTGGCCCATGCGCGCCCGATCAGGCCAGCACCAACAATTCCAATTTTTGCCATCGTCGCATTGCCTCAGATTATTAAAGCCACAGCACCTTACGGCGCAATTCCAGATCATCCTTCAACGCTTGTGACGGGCCACTGTGTATGATCTGGCCGCGTTCCAGCGCGACCGTGCGATCAGACAGGGCGAGCGCCAGATCCAGATGATGATCAACAAGAATAATCGCAATTTCCTGCCGCAGGGCATGAAAGGCTTCAAACAATTCTTCTGTCACGGCCGGCGACAAACCCTCAAATGGCTCATCCAGCAATAGAATGCGCGTATCGCCGGACAAGGCGCGCCCGACAGCAACCATCTGCTGCTCACCGCCGGAGAGAAAATCCGCTGGCGTTTCGAGGCGTTGCTTGAGGCGTGGGAAAAAGGAAAGAATTTTCTCCTCATCCCAATGCTTGCCTTCGCCCGTCAAACGGCTATGGGCACCCAGAGCAAGATTTTCGCGCACACTCATGCCAGCAAACAGGCCCCTGCCCTGCGGCACAAAGCCAACGCCGGCACGGGCAATGGCATGGCTTGGCAAACGCGCAATAGGCTTGCCAGCGAGCGATATCTCACCATCACGCGGCGGGGCTATGCCGATGATGGTTTTGAGCAATGTGGATTTTCCCGCGCCATTGCGGCCCAGCAGCGCAATAATTTCATTTTCGTGCACATCAAACGTGACATCATTGAGAATATGGCTTTTGCCATAATAAGTATTGATGTTCTTCAACGACAGCAATGTCTGGCTTTTCGCGGCCGAGGGACGCGGCTTTTCGGCTATCGCGTGCGCGCCTGAACCAATATAGACTTCCTGCACTCTTGGCGATGTGCGCGCATCTTCCACCGTGCCATCGACCAGCACTTCGCCATCATTCATGACGGTCACGTGGTCGGCGAGCTGAAACACGCGATCAATATCATGCTCCACCAGCAGCACCGGAATTTGTGCTGACAATGTCTTGATCAAATCGCCAACGCGGGTCCGCTCTGCAGCGGCAAGTCCAGCCAGTGGCTCATCCAATAATAAAATGCGCGGTTGTGTGGCGAGCGACAGGCCCATATCCAGCAATCGCTGACCGCCATAAGACAATGAACCTGCCTCAGCCTGCTCAGCACCGGCAAGGCCCGTCCAGCGCAGCAGTTCCGTCGTTTCTCCGGCGACACTGCTCAAGTTTTTTGCGGATTTCCAGACATTCATCCGGTTGGCATGACGGGCCTGCACAGCAAGCCTGATATTTTCTTCAACACTCAGAGCGGGAAACAAATTCGTGATCTGGAACGATCGCCCAATGCCAGCTTTCGTCACCGCCTCCGGCGGCAGGCCTTCTATCGGCTTGCCTTCGAGCAGAACACGGCCGGCATCCGGCGCGAACATGCCAGAGACGAGATTAAAAGCCGTGGTTTTGCCCGCACCATTGGGGCCGATCAATGCGTGCAGTGTTTTATCCTGAACCGTGAAGCTGGCGCCGCGCACGGCTTTGATGCCGCCAAAGCTTTTGACGACGCCCTCAACCTGCAACGCTGGGCCAGTGCCGGTGGGGGCCCGGATAAGGGAAGCGGGCACAGGTCCGGATGCGCCTGCCTGCCGGTTGGCCATGGCTGCTGATTCTGTACGCACCTTGCGAAAGGGCCGCATCAGCCGCTCGCCGACACCCACAAGGCCGGTGGGTGAGAAAATAATGAACAGCACGAACAGCAAGCCAAAATACAAAAGCCAGTTGCTGGTGATCGTCGAAAGATATTCGCGGAATAAAATGAAGAACAGGGCGCCAAGCGCCGGCCCCAGAAAACTGCGCATGCCACCGATGACAACCATCGCCAGCAATTCACCCGAAAAGGCAACCGAGATCGGCTCAGCCGAGGTCATGCGATTGTTGAACAGCAGCAAAATACCGGCCAGCCCGGTGATTGTGGCCGACAATACAAAGGCGATCAGCTTGTAATGGTTGGTGGCATAGCCAACAAAGCGGGCGCGCTGCTCGTTCTCGCGGATTGCAACGAGCACAGACCCCACGGGCGAACGCTGAAACCGCCAGAGCACATAAATACCGATGAATGCGATCGTGGCGACGAAAATATAATAGGTACGCGACACCTCAAAATCGAAACCGAGATAGGCGGGGCGGGTTATGCCGCCAAGACCGTTCTCGCCTCCTGTCACGGCTGTCCAGCGAAAAGCGACGACATAGAGCATGGCCGACAGCGCGAGCGTAAGAAGCGAAAAATAAACGCCACGGCGGCGCAGGATCAATGCGCCAAAACCTCCGGCCAGCAGCGCAATGGTCAGCAAAGCCACGCTGGCCGGCAAAAAGAATGAACCGGGGAAAAAATCGCGCTGCATAATGCCGGCGACATAAGCTGCCAGACCAAACCAGGCTCCATGCCCGAAGCTGACAAGGCCGGTCTGCCCGACAAGAATATTCAGCGCCATGCACGCCAGCGCGAACACAACCACTTCGGTTGCCGATGTCCAAGTCAGGCCAATGAATTGCAGAAAGAGCGGCAGCAGCACAAGGCCAATCGCGGCGATGACCAGTGCACGATAGTCGGTTGATGCGGAATTGCCGTTCATGAGCGTCACTCGAACCGCTGGATGCGTTCGCCAAACAGGCCGCGCGGGCGCACCAGCAAGACAACCAGCATCATGAAATAAATCGCGGCGATTGAGGCTGATGAATAATCAATCGCCACCATGAAGCCCTTCACCAAGCCAACGAGCAATGCCGCGACCACCACACCCCAGAATGAGCCAAGCCCGCCAATGACGCAGACAACGAAAGCTGGCGTGATGATTTCCTGCCCCATGGCCGGATGCACGGCATAAATCGGCGCCAGAAGCACACCGGCCAATCCGGCAAGGCCGATACCAAGGGCAGCAACCGCCGTCATGTAGGGCTGCAAAGAAATACCGAGTGCACCAACCATGTCAGGATTCTGCACGCCCGCGCGCACCACACGGCCAAACGATGTTTTATTGAGCAGAAACCAGATGCCGGCCACACACACGATAGCGATGCCAAGCAGAAGCGTGCGGTAGTAGGAGTAAACGAAGTCGCCAATAAATACCTGCCCGCGCAATTCGCGCGGCATCGAATAGGACAATGGCGGTGCGCCAAACACCCAGCGCAAGGCCTGCTCCGCGACCATAGCCAGACCGAAAGTGAGCAGCAGCGATAAAATGGGATCGGACCGGTAAAAACGCCGGAACAAAAAGCGTTCGACCAATATGCCGATCAGTGCAACCACCAGCGGCGACGCGACAAACGAACCGGCAAAACCGATATAGGGCGAGAAAACAACGGTGAGGTAGGCACCGAGCGCAAAGAAGGCACCGTGGGCGAGATTGACGATGCCACCAAGCGAAAAAATCAATGACAGCCCCAAGGCAATCAAAAGATAATAGACGCCATCAAGCAGCCCATTCAGCATTTGCTGGATGAAGAGCATCATCGGGAACCCACCGCATTATAGAGAGGGAAAGACGCCCGGATCATTGATCCGGGCGGCAGTTTTATTCCGGTGCAAGTGTTCTGCTTAAGCGGGGAATTTGCACACCGCTTCGTCACCGGTCGTGGCGATGATTTCAAGACTTTCATTGGCTCCCGGCACAGCTGCGGAGGATGTGAACAGATCCCACTGGTTTTTAACCTGCGCTGCCGGCAATGCCGCGACGGTGTACATTTCATGCATCATCTGGTGATCAGAGGCGCGGAAATAGCCTTCCCGCGTTTTCAGCAGATCAAATTTTGCGCCTTTTTCCCAATGCTCCATCAGCTTGACGGAGTCTGTCGATTTTGTTTCCGTGATCGACTGGGCAAGGATCTTCATCATCATGTAGTCGCCCCATGCCTGATTTTCCGGGGGCTTGCCATATTTCTTTGTGAAGGCAGCAACAAAGGCCTTTGATTTCGGCGTGTCGATCAAATGGTGCCAAACAACAGGCCAGGTGCCGAGGAAGTTATCCTTGCCGGCCGCCCAGGCCAGTGCGGTATCAAAACCAAACCCTGCGACCGGGAATGTCAGACCAAATTCCGAATATTGCTTGAGGAAATTGGTGATCTGGTTGCCGGCGAGATTGGAAATGACAAGATCAGGCTTTGCATTGCGGATTTTCAGAAGATAAGCCGAAAAATCCGTCGCATCCGTCGGCACCAGCTCATCAGCAACAAGTGTGCCCTGATTGGCAGCCATGAACCGCTTCGCCACCGATGTCAGATCATGCCCGAAGGCATAGTCGGCGGTGAGTGAGTAGATTTTCTTGCCGGAAATCAGGCCCTGCTGCATCAGAGAGCGGCCAGCCGTCTTCACATACATCGAATTCTGGCTTTCGATGTGGAACATGAATTTCTTGCAGTCCTTGCCGCGCAGCGCATCAGAATTGCCACCGGTGTTGATGAACAGCGTCTTGGTGCGGTCAGCCACCTGCGCGATGGTCAGGCAGGAGGCGGAGGAAATTTCACCGACGATCGCCGCGACCTTGTCACGTTCGATCATACGCTCGGCCTTGGTTGAAGCCGTTTGCGGATTGACGGAATCTTCCTTCAACACCTCCAGCTTGCGGCCCATGATGCCGCCAGCGCCATTGATTTCTTCCACAGCCAGATCAACCGCCATCACAGCAAATTCACCCAGCGGGCCCAAAAAACCAGTGCGCGGTGTGAGATGGCCGATGCGGATGGCATCCGCCTGGGCGCGCGAAATTGCCGGCATGCCAATGCCGGCCAGAGCCGCAGCCGCACCAGCGGTTTGCAGCAAGCCACGGCGTGTCGGGCGAAGAATGCCTGTCATCGAAAGTCTCCCTTGAGGCGTTTCCAATTTCTGGCAGGGTTTCTTGTGATGCCCCTTGCCGCGATCTGTGATCACAGTTAGCATTGCCCAAGATTGAGCCTTTGTCCAGCCACTGCGGAGAAATTTGTGCGCAGCCAGCCCGCCTACAAGGAAGCGCTCGATGATGCGGCTGGCACCCTGTCGGACCGGGTCTACCGCCATTTGGCCGAGCGGCTGGTGGCGGGCCGGTTTGCGCCCGGCGACAAATTATCCTTGCGGGCCGTGGCTGAAGCGCTGGGCCTGTCGATAATGCCGGTGCGCGAAGCGATCTCGCGCCTCGCGGCAGAACGGGCGCTGGAGGTGCTGCCGAAGCGCGCCGTCACCGTGCCGCTGATGCAAGCCAGCCAGTTTCGTGACATCACGCGGGTGCGGGTCGAGATTGAGGGCATTGCAGCGGCAATGGCGGCGCACAATAACGATCCGGCCCTGCGGCAGGACATTGCCTATTGCGAGGCGCAGTTCCGCGCGCTGAGCCGAAAGCCCGGCCCCGATCTTGCAGCGGCGGTGGCAGCCAATCAGGCCTTTCATTTTTCTGTTTACCGCGCTGCCGGCTCGCCGGAATTGCTCGCCATCATCGAGCGGCTGTGGCTGCGCGTTGGCCCGATCATCAATCTCGATTTGCGGGAAAATCCCGAGCGTCTCAAACTGGGCGAAGCGGTGCGTTTTCATGCCGCTGCCGCCGCAGCCATTCAGGCTGGCGATGCAGAAGCCACGCGGGCCGCGATTGCCGGCGATATTCGCGGCGCGTCCGAATTTATTCTGTCCCGCGGGCGCTTGCCGGCATAAATCCTGTTCCCCATTCACACATCATAACACCGACGGATCACACCTATGGATATGCAGATCGAAGGCCTTCGCGTTCTTGTTACCGCTGGCGCAGGCGGTATTGGCCTTGAAGTGGCGCGCGCCTTTGTGCGCGAAGGCGCGAAGGTTTTTGTCTGCGATGTCGATGAGCCAGCATTGGCCGCGCTTGCAAAAACAGATCCGCAACTTGGCCGCACAAAGGCTGACGTGGCCAACCGGGCTGATGTGCAGCGCCTGTTTGATGAAGCCAGCACATTTTTGGGCGGGCTTGATGCGCTGATTAATAATGCGGGCATTGCCGGGCCAACAGCGCGTGTTGAAGATGTCAGTCCTGAGGATTGGGACCGCTGCATCGCGGTTTGCCTGACCAGCCAGTTTAACTGTGCGCGGCTGGCCGTGCCGCTGCTGAAAAAAAGCAGGAATCCCTCGATCATCAATTTGTCGTCCGCCGCTGGCAAAAATGGCTTTGCCCTGCGTTCGCCGTATGCCGCAGCAAAATGGGGCGTTATCGGATTTACAAAATCACTGGCCATTGAGCTGGGTGAATTTGGCATCCGCGTCAATGCCGTGCTGCCTGGCCTCGTGGCTGGTGACCGTATCCGGCGCGTGCTGGAAGCAAAGGCGCAGCAATATGGCCAGAGCTTCAAGGACATTGAAACGCAGGCTTTCGCCTACACATCTATCAAGGAATATATTGAGCCGCAGCAATTGGCCGATCAGATGGTTTTTCTGGCTTCCCCCCGCGGCCGCACCATTTCCGGGCAGGCGATTTCTGTTGATGGTGACACGAAAATGCTGATGTGAGAGCCGGACCCGCCCAACGCATTGTCACGATGCCGCGGGCTGGAGTGCCTGCCTGTCAGCCACCTTCACTGCGGCCTGCACTGTGACGGCTGTTGGCTGACTGTTTTGCCCAGCCACAGCCATTTCGGCCTTGCGGTCGAGGAGCGCATCCATGATGGCGGCACCAGTCCACATGGCAACCAGCGTGATCCAGGATGTCACGGCAAAAATAGCACCGCCCGTCACGCCCGCCCCGACGGCGCACCCGCCCGCCAGCATGGCGCCAAAGCCCATGATCACAGCACCAACAATATAGCGGCGCATGCTTTGGCCATCCCTGAAGCCTTCCAGCCGCACTTCACGCGCCAGCGCAGCCGCCATGAATGAACCGCCGCAGACGCCGATGATCATGCCATGATCAAAATCAAATTCCTTGCCGGACGGGCTGAGCACAAACATCAGCATATCCGCCGATGGGCCGCTGAAGGTGATGCTGCGCACCGCCACCGGATCGAAAGCGCCGGTGCTGACTGCATAGGTTGCGAGCCACCCGAGGGCGATGGCCGCTCCCACAGCGATGGCGCTGAGCCATACCCGCCACGGCAACGCGTTGCTGCTGGCCACGCTCAATGCTGCAGCGACCCAGGCCGCAGCGAACAGAATTTTTCCCCATGTGCTGAAACCGAGCAGCGCACCGAGATCACGCATCGGCCCGCCGCTCACGGTCCAGAGTTTTGCGAGATACTCACGGGCCGGTGCCAGCACGCCGCGATAGGAGGCTTGCGCGGCCACTGCGAACACAAGGCCGGACAGCAAGGCGCGCAAATTTCCATTGGCTGACACTACCAGCAGACGGCTGGCACAGCCGCGCGTCATCACCATACCGCCGCCGAACATCAGTCCGCCAATGATCGCGCCGGACACACTGCCTTCGGCTGCCAGTTGCCGGGCCTGCGACACATCCAGAAATCCGTTTGTGACCAGCAGCTGCGTGACAACGAGGGCTGCGGAAAAGGCCAGCAGCCATACACTGAGTTTGGGGCCGAGCGTGCCACGGGCAAATTCGATGGCCGCCGCACGCAGGCAGAAGCGGCTGCGTTGCGCGAAGAAGCCAAACACAAGGCCAACCGCCAGCCCCAGCAGGGCCAGCGTTACCTTGTCACCAAAGGCTTCTATTGCGCGCTCGAGCATGGATCCGCATCACTCCATTCAGATTGCCTTTTCTGAATATCATGAGCCGGTGTCCATGACGTGCATCAATCCGCAGGATTGCGCGGGACGCTCGCTTATGCCCTTGGCGGCAGCGTTGCCATAAGGCCTGCCATGAGCCGCGCACGCTCCGGCAGCGATGCAACAAGGATATGTTCGTTGAGCGTGTGCAGGTCCTTGCCGCGCAAACCCAATCCGTCGAGCGTGGGAATGCCCATCGCACCCGTAAAATTTCCATCAGACCCGCCACCGGCACTTTGGGCGGTGATATCAAAACCAATACCGCGCGCCAGCATTCTGGCATGATCGAACAAAGCGCGGGTTTGCGCATCCGGCTCCCACACCGGGCGCGTCACGCCACGCGTGACCTTGAATGTCACGCCATTGTCTTCTCCATTCAGCCCCAGCATGCGGCCAACGCCATGGTCGAGATCAGCCTGCCTTTTGGCCATGCTCAGCACTTCGCCACGACAGGTGGTCGCCACGCAATTGACCCATTGGCCACCATGGACAACACCTACACTGAAGGTGCAATCGGATGATGTCATATCCTCGATGGCAATAATCCGGCGGGCCATTTCGCGAATGGCAGAACGGCCGTCGGCCAAAGTCGCGCCCGCATGGCTGGGACGGCCGATCGTTTCCAGATTGAACCGCGCAATGGCATAACGGCCCGTGACCACACCGCCATCAGGCCGCGCCGGTTCAGGCACAAGAACATAGTGGTGTTTGGCAGCCTCTGCCTCAATCAGCGCGCGCGTGCTCGGGCTGCCGACCTCTTCATCGCTGGTGAATAAAAATGTGACAGGCAATGGTGTGCTGATCTGCGCGCTGGCCAGCTGGCGCACAGCTTCCAGTGCGATGCAGGCACCGCCTTTCATATCAAGAATGCCCGGCCCGAAGCATTTTTCACCGTCGCGCCGGAACGGCAGCACCTCCAGCGTGCCCACAGGATGCACCGTATCCAGATGGGCCATCACCAGAATGCCGGGTTTGCCCTGATTGGCATGGGGAAAATGCGCTTTTACACAATTGCCGAAGCCTGATGTGCCGGGAATGGTTGTGACAGCAGCACCGGCCTTCGCACACTCTGCCGCCGCATGCGCCATCATGCGATTGACGGCCATGGCATCCCAGGTCGGGCTTTCAATCTCGATCCAGCTTTTCAAGCCCGCACAGATCGCATCTTCATCAAACGGCAATGCAGTCCAGTTCATCGTCACTCCATCTGGCTGGGTGGATATTGGGTCAGCCCATCATGCACGGGCAGCGCAGCCATACCATTGTCAATTTTCATGGCAGCCCCGCATCTGCTGCGTTTTATTCAATCGGATGCCCCAACGGCCAGCGCGCGCAAACCTTCCCGATATGTGGGATAGTGCAGCGTCAATCCAGCCAGAGATTTAATTCTCATATTGGCAACCCGCTTGTTCTCGCCATAAAAACTGCGAGCCATTGGCGACAGTTCCGCTGTTGCAAAATCAACAGCCGGCGGCACAGGCATATTCAACAATGCGGCGGCAAAGGCGATGACATCCTGCGGCGGGGCCGGTTCATCATCGGTGACGTTCCAGATATCCGACGCGCTGTCCTTTTCCAGCAGGCGCATGATCGCTTGCGCAATATCGGTGACATGCACGCGGTTGAAGACCTGCCCCGGCTTGATGACGCGGCGTGCCGTTCCCGCACGCAACTGGTCAATGGCGCTGCGTCCGGGGCCATAAATTCCCGGCAATCGCACGATATGGCACTGCGCTCCAATCGTGGCGGCCCATTTTTGCCAAGCCTGCTCCGCCCGCACCCGCGCCTGCCCGCGCTGTGACGCAGGCAGCGCCGGTGTGGCCTCATCGATCCAGCCGCCCTGATGGTCGCCATAAACAGCAATGCTCGACAGATAGATGATCTGCCGCACGCGCATCGCCGCACCTGCCATGCTGGCAGCGGCCCCGATCCGCTCCACAAACGGATCGCCCTGCGGCGAGGGGCCGGCTGTGACGAGCACTGCGTCAGCCCGTCGCACAGCATGATGAAAAATTTCATCCCGGTGATCAGCGGCAACATCAACAGGCTGGACATGTTCTGCGATGATGGCATCCCGGCCCGCGTTGCTGCGATGGGTCGCCATGATGCCATGATACCTGTGACCATGGATGCGCACAAAATGTCTGGCGCAATAGCCGAAGCCGAGGATCAAAATCTTCATTGCGCGCTCAAGCCAATTTCACCCACGCCACCCAAGGCTGAACCCAGCCTCAGATAGCAACGTACTGGCAAGCGCAGGCGTCTCCGCCACGTTGCGCAGCAATGGAATGTTCGCAGTTGCAGCAATGATTTCAGGCCAGCGCCACACTGCTGTTGCGGTCAAACACTCCGCCACAAGACTCACTTGACGAATGCATGCTGCGGCCCTCAACTGCAAAAAACAGAGCGTCATCGGACAAGATGATGCATGAGGAAATATCTTGCAACCGACTGATATTCAGGATCCGTCCTACTTTCACAAAGTCGTTGATTGCCAATGGGCCTGCCCCGCGCATACGCCGGTGCCGGAATATATCAGAGCCATTGCGCATGGGCGTTATTCCGATGCCTACATGATCAACTGGAAATCCAACGTGTTTCCCGGCATTCTGGGCCGGACCTGTGACCGGCCCTGTGAGCCGGCCTGCCGGCGAGGACGCGTTGAAGATGAAACGCTCACGGGTTCGCGCAAAGAGCCAGTGGCTATTTGCCGCCTCAAGCGTGTTGCGGCCGACTACAAGGATGACATGAGCGCACGGATGCCGCGCGCCGTGCAATCCAACGGCCGGCGCATTGCCTGTGTCGGCGGCGGGCCTTCTGCCCTCACCGTGGCGCGCGATCTGGGGGCCATTGGCTACCACGTCGATATATTCGACGAAGGACAAAAACTCGGCGGCATGATCCGCACACAGATTCCAAAATTTCGCCTGCCGGAATCAGTGATTGATGAAGAATGCGACTATGCCACGCAAGTGGGCGATGTTGTGGTGCACCAGCAGCGGGTGAACTCGCTAAAAGAGCTGCTCGGCAAGGGCTATGACGCAATATACATCGGCACCGGCGCGCCGAAAGGTCGGGCGCTGGATTTGCCCGGCCGCGCTGAAGGCGGCGCACATATCCATGTCGGCATCGACTGGCTGGCGAGCGTCTCGTTCGGCCATGTCACGCAGGTCGGCAAGCGCGTGATCGTGCTTGGCGGCGGCAACACAGCGATGGATTGCTGCCGCACCGCGCGCCGGCTGGGCGGTGAAACAGTGACAGTTGTCGTGCGCTCAGGCTTTGAAGAAATGAAAGCCTCGCCGTGGGAAAAGGATGATGCGATTGCCGAGGATATTCCCATCCTCAATTATCTTGCGCCCAAATCATTCGTCATCGAAGGCGGCAAGCTTGCGGGCATGACATTCGAGCCGGTGAAAGCAGTTTATGACGACAAGGGCCGCCGCGATCTCGTGCCGACAGGCGAGCCTGACAGATTCATTGCCTGTGACGACGTGCTTGTTGCGGTGGGGCAGGAAAATGCATTCCCATGGATTGAGCGCAACATCGGGCTTGAGTTCGACCGCTGGGGCTTACCTGTGCTCGATAAAACCACACTGCGTTCGACCATCCCCCATGTCTTTTTTGGCGGGGATGCCGCATTCGGACCTAAGAATATCATCTGGGCTGTGGCACATGGCCATGACGCTGCCGTTTCCATTCACAAATACTGCGAGGGTGAGGATATTGCCGTGCGCCCCGCTCCCGGCGTTACGGTCATCAGCCAAAAAATGGGCATCCATGAATGGAGCTATGATAATGATGTGGCGATCAATGCCCGCACGAAGGTTCCGCATCGCGCCAAATCCGAATCGTTGAAGGATATTCGCGCCGAGGTCGAACTTGGTTTCGATATTCAACTGGCCATAAAGGAAGCGCAGCGCTGCCTGAATTGTGATGTGCAGACGGTTTTTAATGCGCCCAAATGTATCGAATGTGATGCCTGTGTTGATATATGCCCGATGGATTGCATCACATTCACGCCAAATGGTGACGAGGATGAATTGCGCATGCGCCTGTCTGCGCCAGCACTGAACACTGCGCAGGATCTGTATGTCTCGCCGGAATTAAAAACGAATCGCGTGATGGTGAAGGATGAAGATGTGTGCCTGCATTGCGGCTTATGCGCTGAGCGCTGCCCGACCGGCGCATGGGACATGCATAAATACCTGATCGAAATGACCCATGCGGGGTGCACACCATGAATATGCACGCACGCGGCGGCCTGGCGGCTGTCAACGACTTCGTCGTAAAATTTGCCAACGTCAACGGCTCCGGTTCAGCCAGCGCCAATGAATTGTTTGCCCGTGCCATTCTGCGCATGGGCGTGCCGGTCAGCCCGCGCAATATATTCCCTTCCAACATACAGGGTCTGCCCACCTGGTATGAGGTGCGCGTCACCGAGCAAGGGTATCTGGGCCGGCGTGGCGGCGTTGATATGATGATCGCCATGAACCCGCAGACATGGGCGCAGGATTTGAAAGAGATCGAGCCCGGCGGTTATCTTTTATATGATTCAACGCGGCCTATGGCGGCCTCAGCCTTCCGCGACGATATCACTGTCATTGGCGTGCCGCTGACGGCCATTTGCAATGCAACCTATGCCGATGTGCGCCAGCGGCAGCTGTTCAAGAATATCATCTGCCTTGGTGTGCTGTCATGGATTTTTGAAATTGACGCGAAGGAGATCGAGCGTCTTTTCAGCGAGCAATATAAGGGCAAGGAGGCCCTGCTGGCCTCCAATATCACGGCACTCAATCTGGGCCGTGATTATGCCGGCGATAATATTGATGCTGGTCTTTGCCGCCTGAAAGTGCGCCGCGCTGATGCGGTGGGTGACCGCATTTTTGCCGAGGGGAACAATGCGACAGCACTGGGCTGCGTCTATGGCGGCGCGACCGTGTGTGCCTGGTATCCCATTACGCCATCCTCATCGGTGGCCGAAGCCTTTCAATCCTACTGCAAGAAATTCCGGCATGATCCGGATACGGGGGAAGCCCGTTACGCTATTGTGCAGGCGGAAGATGAGCTTGCTTCCATCGGCATGGTGATTGGCGCGGGGTGGAACGGCGCGCGATCTTTCACCGCGACATCCGGGCCCGGCATTTCGCTGATGACGGAATTTATCGGCCTTGCCTATTTTGCAGAAATTCCGGCCGTGCTGATCAACGTGCAACGTGGCGGACCGTCTACCGGCATGCCCACCCGCACACAACAGGCCGATATTCTTTCCTGCGCCTATGCTTCCAACGGCGACACCAAGCATGTGCTGCTGTTTCCGGAAGACCCGGCGGAATGTTTTGAATTTGCCGCTGCATCGCTCGACCTGGCAGACCGCCTGCAAACACCAGTCTTCCTGATGACCGACCTTGATATCGGCATGAATTACCGGCTTTGCAAACCTTTTGGCTGGGATGAAAACCGCAAACTGGACCGTGGCAAGGTGATGACTGCGGCCGATCTTGATGCAGGCAAAACATTCGGCCGTTATCTTGATGTCGATGGCGACGGTATTCCCTACCGCACATTTCCCGGCACACACCCGGAGAAGGGCGCGTTCTTCACCCGCGGCACGAGCAAAAACCGTTATGCCGTATATTCGGAAGAAGGCCCGGTGTATGTGGACAACATGGAACGGCTGCTGAGAAAATTCGAGACAGCAAAATCCTATGTGCCTGCCCCCATTCTTCATGAAGGGTCGCCGAAAAGCCGCTATGGTGTGATTTATTTCGGCTCAACGGCACCCGCCATGGCAGAGGCATTGGATAGACTGGCAGCAAACGGATCGGCAATCGATGCGTTGCGCGTGCGTGCCTTTCCATTTGCCGATTCCGTGGCCGCATTTATTGCTGGCCATGAGAAGGTTTTTGTGGTCGAGCAAAATCGTGACGGCCAGTTGCGCTCCATGCTGTGTAACGAAATTGGCGTCGACCCCGCACGGCTGATTGCCGTGCTGCATTATGACGGCACACCGATCACAGCCCGTTTTATCATCACATCCATTCTCTCCCATCAAGGCTTGAGCGACATGTCCGAGCGCACGCTGGTGCTGTCATGACCTACATTGCCAAACCAAAACTGCACCACCCGGCCCTGGCGAAAAATGGCGCTGGATTTACCCGGCGTGATTATGAGGGGGCCATCTCCACACTGTGCGCCGGCTGCGGCCATGACTCGATTTCCAGCGCCATCATTCATGCCTGCTTTGAACTGAGCATCGAGCCGCACCGGGTTGCAAAATTATCCGGCATTGGCTGCTCATCCAAATCGCCAACCTATTTTCTCGGCAACAGCCACGGTTTCAACACGGTGCATGGCCGTATGCCATCCGTGCTGACGGGCGCCAATCTCGCCAACCGTGACCTGATTTATATTGGTGTTTCCGGTGACGGTGATAGCGCCTCCATCGGCATTGGTCAGTTTGCGCATGTCATGCGACGGGGCGTGAACATGACCTATATCGTTATGAACAATGGCGTTTATGGGCTGACCAAGGGCCAATTTTCTGCCACGGCTGATCGCGGGTCCAAATCCAAAAAGGGCGCCATCAACGCTGACTCTGCCATTGATCTGGCGTCACTCGCCATTCTCATGGGGGCCACATTTGTTGGCCGGTCTTTTTCCGGCGACAAGGCGCAGCTTGTACCGCTGATCAAGGCCGCTGTCGCCCATGAAGGGGCGGCCATTCTCGATGTCATTTCCCCTTGCGTTGCCTTCAACAACCATGCCGGCTCAACCAAGAGCTACGATTATATTCGTGAGCATAATGAGGCGGTCAATCAGCTTGATTTCATTACAGGACGGGCACCGCTGACGGCCGACTATGCGCCTGGCTCCATGACGGAAATCCATCAGCATGATGGATCGACCCTGCGTTTGCGTAAGCTGGCTGAAGATTATGACCCCAGTGACAAGGCAGGCGCGCTGGCTCACATTCAGGAGCGCGTGGCCGCAGGCGAAGTTGCAACCGGCTTGCTGTATTTCGATGCCGTTCCGGGGGACATGCATGCCAGTTTGCACACGGTAAAAACACCGCTCAGCCAGCTGTCCGAGCGTGAATTGTGCCCCGGTTCGGCTGCGCTGACAAAAATCAATGCGGGCCTGCGATAGATTATTTATTCACGCAGCAGCGTGACAAGGTCATCGCGTACTTGCTGAATATGCGCGACAAGAAGCGCATGACCGGCCGCAAATTCTTTTCCACGGCACAGGCGGATGATTTCGCGATGCTCCCGTTCCGCACGCTGCCATGCCTGCGGCGTTGCGAGCTGGATGCGGGTGTATCTGTCACTTGTTTGCAGCAAGGCGGTCACGATGGACTGGGTCCGTGGGAGATTGGCCCGGGCGTACAGGCTGGCATGAAAGGCAGCATTGTGCTCACCCCATCGCGCCCTGTCGCCACTCGCCATGGCCTGGCTGAAAGCCGTCTGCGTGCTGTCCAGCTGTGTCAGATCCTGATCCGTCAGCGCCGGGGCTGACGCAGCAAACAGGCGTGCCTCAAGCAGCACCCGCAAATCAAACACGTCATCGATTTCCGCGCGCGACAACCCGGTGACGACGGCGCCCTTGTGCGGGAGCATGCGCACCAGACCTTCAGCCTCCAGTTGAAACAGTGCCTCACGGACGGGAATACGGCTCACACCGTAGGCATCCGCAAGCGCATCCTGCCGCAACTGTGCGCCTGCAGCGTGGCGGCCCTCAAAAATATCCTGCCGCAGGCGATCAATGATGGCGGCAGACAATGTGCGATGCGGTAACGGGGTTTTGGTCACGGTCAGGCCTGTAACAACCATTGCCGCCCGATACTATTGACGTCATGATTTTATACAATATACAAAATGAGACGATCACGATTTCCCGCCATCTCACTCAGCCAGTGCAGAGATGGCCGCCAAGGAGCGAAAGCCATGAGCAAAGACGTTTTTCAGGGCGTTATCCCTGCCTTGATGACCCCATGCACCGCCAACCGTCAGCCGGACTTCGCGGCCTTAGCGCGCAAGGGCAAGGAACTCATGGGCCTTGGCATGTCAGCCGTGGTCTATTGTGGCTCGATGGGTGACTGGCCCCTGCTGACCGATGAGCAGCGCATGGAAGGTGTTGAACATCTCGTGCGGGCTGGCGTGAAAGTCATCGTCGGCACGGGCGCGCAGAATCCGGCGCGGGCAGCCGCGCTCGCCGCTCATGCGAAAAAAACCGGTGCCGCCGGTCTCATGGTCATCCCGCGTGTTCTCTCACGCGGCTCATCACCCTCGGCCCAGCTTGCGCACTTCTCCGGAATCCTTGAAGCGGCGGTGGACCTGCCAGCAATCATTTACAACAGCCCCTATTACGGCTTTGAAACAAAGGCTGATCTGTTTTTCGCCCTGCATAAAAAATATCCGCACCTCGTCGGTTTCAAAGAATTTGGCAGCGCCAAGGCCATGAGCTACGCGGCAGAATTCATCACGGGCCAATCCGATGCACTGACACTGATGGTGGGTGTCGATACCGAAGTTTTCCACGGCTATGTCAATTGCGGTGCGTCGGGCGCAATCACCGGCATCGGCAATGTGCTGCCGCGCGAAGTGCTGCATCTGGTCTCCCTGTGTGAGAAAGCGGCTGCCGGTAATCCTGTCGCGCGCCAAAAGGCCGTGGAGCTGGAAGCTGCGCTGAAGGTGCTTTCCACCTTTGATGAAGGGCCGGACCTGGTACTGTTTTACAAATATCTCATGGTACTGGAGGGCAATGGCGAATATGCGCTGCATTTCAATGCAAGCGACGCTCTCTCGGACAGTCAGGCCACATTCGCGCGCACGCATCTCGCGCAATTCAAACGCTGGTACCAGGCATGGGCTCCTGAAACGCATGCACTCATGAAAAAAGCAGCCTAATTTTACTGTTCGCTGGTAACACTTTAGCAAAACAGAATGGGCAGCGGTTGCGCTGCCCATCGTCATTCAGACATCCACGCCGAAAGGATCATCCACAGAATGGGCAGGCTGGGTAAACCAGCGTGCACCATTATGTGTGATGATCATATGATCCTCGAGCCGCACGCCGAACTCGCCATAAATGCAGATGGTCGGCTCATTGGAAAATGTCATGCCCGGCTGCAAGACAGTGCGATCACCTTTTACAAGATATGGCCATTCATGCACATCCAGCCCAATGCCGTGTCCTGTGCGGTGCGGCAACCCCGGCGTCGCGTAGCCCGGCCCAAATCCGCCGCCCGTGATTACGGCGCGGGCGGCACTATCAATATCTTCGCACCTGTTACCGGGTTTGGCAGCCGCAAAACCGGCAGCCTGTGCGGCCTTTTCCAGATTCCAGACATCACGCTGGCGCTGTGATGGAGTACCAAAAACATAAGACCGGGTAATATCAGAAAAATATCCATCGATCGGCGCGCCGGTATCAATCAGCACCATATCGCCATCCTTCAATGTCTGCGGATAAGGCACACCATGAGGGTAAGCGGTTGCCTCACCAAACAGCACGCCATTAAATGGCGGATCGCCTTCAGACCCCAATTTGCGGTGGGCCGCAACCATGAAGGCCTGCACCTCAGTTGTGGTTATGCCCTCATGAAGAATACGTGCCGTTGCCTTGTGCGCTTCCAGCGTGATATTTTTCGCCGTCTGCATCAGCGCAATTTCATGATCAGATTTTATCGAACGGCAGGCAGCCGTTATATCCTTGGCATTGCTGAAGGTGAAGGCATTACCAGCACGGCGCAGCCCATCAAATGTAAAAAAAGGCGTAGCCTCATCAACAGCAATCACACCTTTATCAATACCCAGTGACCGCACCGTATCAACAATCAGAGCCGCCGGATCCTCATCTTCCTCCCAGCGGGCGACCTTGTCACCAAAACTTGTCATTGTGAGAAGCTTTTCAACCTCAAACGCAGGCGACAAATAAATAATCTCGCCCCGCGCCGGCAGAATGGCACCATGCGCCCGCTCGGTACGGCGCATTCTCAAACCCGTGAAATAGGTGAGGCTTGATGACACGTCGAGCCAGAGTGCATCAACACCCGTCTCGCGCATTAATTTCTGCGCCTGAGCAATCCGCCGCAGCCGTTCATCCACGCCAATGGCTGGCACATCGCCACGCATGTTCCGCAGTTGTGCGAGTTCTATTTCGGCGGTTGATCCGCCCACGCCAATGGTCATTGTCCTATTCCTTCATCAGCGCCGGTAACGCCGTTGCACCATGATGTTGGCCGTTGCCGTCAATATCAGCGTCGCCGACATCAAGATGAAAGCTACGGCCGCACCAAACGGCCAATTGTTCAACTGAAATTGTCCAAAAACCAACGGCCCCATCATTTTGAATTGCGGCCCGCCCAGCAGAACCGGGGTCGCATAGGCGTTCATGCCAAGAATGAATGTCAAAATCGTACCGGCAAGAATCCCCGGCAGGGCAAGCGGCAGCAGCACACGACGGAACATTGTCATGGGGCCGGCACCAAGACTGAATGCCGCCTCTTCCACATTGCGGTTGACGCCTTCAATTACGCTTTGCAAGGTCAGGACCATGTAAGGCAAATTCACCGCGATAATACCGAATATCACGGCTGTTTCCGTAAACATGATCTGCAATGGCTGTGTGATGAGACCCCAGTTCATCAAGGTGACATTCAAAAATCCCTTGGCACCGAAGAGTGTCATCCAGCCAGCAGCCCGAACAGCGTTGCCGACAAACAACGGCAAGACCACGAGCATGATGAGAATATTTTTAAATCGTGTCTGGGTGCGCGCCAACACATAAGCCAAGGGCAAGCCCATTATCACGCAGATCAAGGTACACAACGCCGCAACGCGCAGAGTCGTCCAGAAAATGCCGGTATAATAGGGATCTGAAAAAAACTTGATATAATTCTCCGCGCTCAAGGCCTCAACCATCATGCGGCGCGGTTCAAATCGATTGAGGCTATAGCGAAAGAGAATCAACAACGGGACAAGAAGGCCAGCAACAACAAAGATCGTTGCTGGCCCGACAAGAGTCGTTGCCGACAGAACGCCATTGCGCTCCGCCGGCACCACATTTGAATTCAGGCTCGCTGATGTTGACATGAATAGCCTGCCATTACCCCTTCAGCTCTTTATCCCACCACTCCTTCAACGCCACGTCGTTTTTGTTCATGTAGTCATAATCGAGATCGACCAGCTTCTTCACCTCTTCCGGCGTGAAGCCGATGCGCTTGTTCAAATCGGCTGCGACTGATGCGTTGGAGACTGTTGGGTTGTAGCCCATATCAACCGCAAAAGCTTCCTGCGCATTTTTCTCAAGCATCGCGTCAAGATAAGCGTAAGCGCCATCCTTGTTGGGCGCATTTTTTGGAATAACGAACCCCGAAACATAGGCAAGCGCTCCTTCGGAGGGAGCAACAGCTTCAACCGGAATTCCGGCATTCTGCCACTGCACAACGCGGGCTTTCCACATCACACCAAGACCAAATTCCTCAACCTTGAGGCCCTGCGCAAAGGCTTCATTGGTCGGGTACATGCGCATGCCCGCCTTCTTGCATTCCAGCAACAGCTTTTTGCCAGGTTCAAAATTACTGACGCTGCCACCAGCGGCCAGTGCGGCGCACGCAATCGTATATTGATACTGAATGTCGATCAGCGCCAATTTATTGCCGTGCTTAGGATCAAAGATTTCCTTGTAGCTCTTGGGTGCTGGTGTAATCATCTTCGGATTATAAACGCCGACCATGCCGGAATAGATGTGCCCAATCCCGTAGGGATATTTCATGTTAGGCATAATGTTGCCGGCATTTTTGAGCTTGGCATAATCAATCGGCAGCAATGTTCCCGCATCATGCATCTGGAACATGTTGATTGACGACAGACCTTGCACATCTGTTGTGCCGCGCGGCAACCGTTGCTCCGCCAGCATTTTTGAGCGGCGCTGTGAATCCCCAGCCTGATCCTGCACAACCTCCCAGCCGCCTGAGATCAGGAATGGCTGTTCGATATTCTTGTTGAGAAGGCGCGCATAATCGCCGCCCCATGTGCCAACAACAACACGCCCCTTGGCCTGAGCACGCGAAACATGCGGCATGGCCAACATGCCTAAACCGGCGCCCGCTGTGCTGATCAGAACTTTGCGCCGGGTTGGATTATTCAATAGCGTCATTGTCTTGTTCTCCTCTGGATGAACTGTTTTTAGATATCACGCTTCGCTTTTGGGCGGGAATACACGTGCTGTGTCGCGGCTCCAGCCAATCTGGATCATTTCACCCAACATTGGCAATGTGCGGTCTGCCCGATTGGGAATTTGCAAGACCACGCGCTCTTGTGCCGAAAGGCGCACATGAAAATCAACCTGCGCTCCGAGATAAGAAATAAACTCGACAGTGCCATTGAATTGATTGTCAGCACGCGCCTCGCCTTCCAGCAAGGTGATGCGTTCAGGCCGCAACGCCAATGATGCAGGACCAATATCCGCTTTGGAAGCACACTGTATCTGCAAGCCACCGTCAGACAGGAATTGCCCAGGTGCAGTGATGCGACCTTCCATGAATGTTGAACGGCCAACAAAGTCCGCCACAAAACGATCAGCCGGCCGCTCATATAAATCCTGCTGCGTGCCGATCTGCCTGATGCGCCCTTCACTCATCACAACGAGGCGATCAGCCATCGTCAGGGCCTCCTCCTGATCATGCGTCACCATGACGGTAGTAAGGCCCAGTTTGCGTTGCAACTCGCGAATTTCAACCCGTACATCTTGCCGCAGTTTGGCATCGAGATTGGATAATGGCTCGTCCAGCAAAAGAATATCGGGGTGAAACACCAGAGCGCGCGCCAGAGCAACGCGCTGTTGCTGGCCGCCCGATAACTGGCGCGGCAAGCGATCACCTAAGTGGTCCAGCCGCACGAGGCGCAACGCCTCGGTAATTTTCGCCGGCATATCAGCCTTTGGGACTTTGCGCATTTCCAGCCCAAAAGCTACATTCTCATTTACGTTGAGGTGCGGAAACAGCGCATAACTTTGAAATACCAACCCGGCATTACGCTTCCATGGCGGCAAAACCGTCACATCGCGATCACCCAGAAGGATTTTCCCAGCTGTCGGCTCTACAAAACCCGCAACCATGCGCAACGTCGTGGTTTTTCCGCAACCAGAAGGGCCAAGCAGAACGAGGAATTCACCATCCGGCACATGCAGGGTCACGTCATCGACGGCCTTTAACTCGCCATATGCCTTTGTGACCTGTGTGAGTTCAAGTTGTGCCATACCTACACAACCCGGCTGATTTTTACGAAACGGTCAGTCAACACCATGGCCCCGCCAATGAATAAAATTTGCAGCACAGAGACTGCTGCAATCGTCGGATCAATCTTCCACTCCAGATATTGCAGGATGGCAATCGGCAACGTTGTCCGCCCCGGCCCAACAATAAACAGGCTCATTTCCAGATTGCCAAACGAAGAAATAAAGCCAAACAAGGCTGCGGCCACCATGCCCGGCAAGATTGCAGGCAATGTGATGCGCCAAAACGTTGTGAGCCTGTTCGCACCCAGACTCTGGGCCGCTTCCTCAATCGAACGGTCCATGCCCACAAGGCTGGCGGTGACGAGGCGGACAGTCCATGGAATCACAATCAGCACATGGCCGGCAACAAGGCCGCCTATTGTGCCAAGAATGCGCCATTCCGTCAGAATTTCTGCTTCGACGTGGAATACATACAGCGCAATCCCGAGCACAATGCCAGGCACCACGAGGGGCAAGAGCAAAAGGCTGCTGATGGCTTCCCGTCCCCTGAAGCGGGCACGCACCAGCGCAACAGCAGCGGGCACACCCAACGCCAGCCCAATAATGGTTGCCGTCACTGCCACTTGCAAACTCAGGATAAAGCCTGACACAAACCGCTCATTGCCGGGAATGGCGGCAAACCATTTCAGCGAATATCCATCTGGCGGAAATGACGGAATTTCTTGCGCGAAAAAAGCGAGCCAGGTCACGAAGAAGAGTGGCAGCAAGATGTAGCCAAGCGAAAGTCCCGCGACGCCTTTCAGTGCAAACTGTCCAATTTTGCGGGAGTTCATCCACCGGGATGCCATGTGTGCGTGTTCTCTCTCGTCCAGAAATCAGTTGAGCCTGTTCTTGCGGAACCGTCCACCCTTCATGATGGCGGACAGATATTTTCCCTGCTCCTGCAATAGACTCATATTCTTTAGCGGATTGCCATCAATGACAATAAGATCGGCAAACGCCCCCGGAAGCAGCGTGCCGAGCTTACCCGGCATGCGCAGCACCTCGGCACCAATCAATGTTGCCGAGCGGATAATATCCATCGGCTTGAGCACCTCCTGCCGGATTGTGAATTCACGCGATTGATCCCAATGCAGCTCCCCCAGCAGATCGGTGCCGTATGCCACTGGCACACCATGGCGCTGGCAGATTTCCAGGGATTTGAGACCGCCATCAATCACCAGATCATTTTTTGCAAGACTGTCTGCGGTCATGCCCCACTGGGCCGCGCGGTCCTTCATCGCATAATAGGTGACGAGATTGGCGACAAGAAACATGCCTTTTTGTGCCATCAATGCTGCGGAAGCATCGTCGATCAAATTGCCGTGCTCGATGGTTCGCACGCCAAAATGAGCTGCCCGTGTGATGGCCTCTGCCGAATAGGCATGCGCGCAGACGTAGCGCCCGAAAGCAACTGCCTCTTCCACCGCTGCCTTCACTTCACC
Source organism: Beijerinckiaceae bacterium (assembly GCA_051646285.1). Classification (GTDB taxonomy): domain Bacteria; phylum Pseudomonadota; class Alphaproteobacteria; order Rhizobiales; family Beijerinckiaceae; genus Terrirubrum. The sequence goes on along the minus strand of JBOFCU010000283.1, from coordinate 27,046 downwards.
ATCTGAAAATTGCAAACTGTCGAGAGGATCATAGGGCGATGAAACGCCGCCAGACATCATGATTTTAACATGGTCGGCACCCTGCCGCATTTGCTCCCGCACAGCCTTGCGCACTTCATCAACGCCATCAGCCACCGCAGACTTGAATTGCAACGCATTGCAGCACACGCAGTCACCGCCAAAATTTGTCCGGCGGCGGGAATCGGAATGTCCGCCTGTCGGGCCGATGGACTGGCCGGCAATAAACAGGCGCGGGCCGATAATATGCCCGGTTTCTATTGCTGTTTTTATGCCCCAATCTGCCCCACCTGTATCGCGTACAGTTGTAAAGCCGCGATCGAGCATCGCCGTTAATCGCGTCGCGGCGCGCGCTGCCATCAGTGTCAACGGCAGATTCTCCATGAAGCGAATATTCACTTCAGAATGGATGGCATGCACATGACTATCAATCAGCCCCGGCATCAATGTGCGTTTGCCGCAATCAACTCTTGCGGCTTTTGCCGCCTTGATGGGCTTGTCGGACAAAGCCTTGACGGTATCACCCTCAACCAGCAACTCGTAGCCCTGCCGGATTTCACCGAATGTTGGCTCCAGCAGCGCAAAATTGGTGAAGAGAAGCTGATGACTCATCGCTGCGGACTCAGTTCAGGGTATTTTTATGGAAGCGGCCGCCTTTCATGATTGCAGAAAGGTATTTTCCCTGCTCCTGAAACAGGTTGAGATTTTTCAGCGGGTTGCCGTCAACGACGATGATATCAGCGAACGCACCGGGCTTCAGGCACCCGAGTTTGCCTTCCATGCGCAACAATTGCGCACCAATGGTGGTGGCCGAGCGAATAATATCCATCGGCTTGACGACCTGGGCACGGATCGCAAACTCTTGCGACTGTTCCATCTGCAATGCGCCCAAAAGATCTGTGCCATAGGCAACAGGCACGCCATGCCGCTTGCAGATTTCAAGCGAACGCAAAGCCCCCTCAATAACAATATCGTTTTTGGCGAGCATATCACTGCTCATACCATATTCTGCAGCGCGTTTCTTCATCTCAAAATAGGTAACAAGGTTGGCGACCAGAAACATGCCTTTTTCCGCCATCAGTTTGGCGGAGGCATCATCCACCAGATTGCCATGCTCGATTGTGCGCACGCCCGCGTGGGCCGCGCGCGTAATGGCCTCTGGCGTATAGGCATGAGCGCAGACATAGCGGCCAAAGGCATGCGCCTCTTCCACCGCAGCATTCACTTCCTCAATCGAAAATTGCAGGCTGTCGAGCGGATCATAGGGCGACGCAACGCCACCCGACATCATGATCTTGATCTGGTCTGCGCCCTGCCGCATTTCTTCACGCACGGCCTTGCGTACCTCGGAAATACCATCAGCAACACCCATCGAAAATGTCAGCGCATTGCAGCAATGACAGCGCGTGCCGGGGTCTGTGCGGCGGCGGCCATCGCTGTGGCCGCCCGTCGGCCCGATGGCCTTGCCAGCGATAAACAGGCGCGGACCGGGAATGAGCCATTTGTCCGTGGCTTCCTTCAACCCCCAATCCGCGCCGCCCGTGTCACGCACACTGGTAAAACCGCGATCCAGCATGCGGCGCATAAGATCGCCTGCCCGGGCCGTCATCAGCGTTAATGGAATATTTTCCATGTTGCGGATAACGACTTCGGACAGAACAACATGCACATGGCTGTCAATTAAACCCGGCATCAAGGTGCGTTTGCCGCAATCAATCACCTCGGCCTTTGCAGCCTTGATGGGCTTGGCAGACACTTCCCGGATCTTGTCGCCCTCAACCACGATTTCATGGCCGCCCTGTATGGCGTCCGCTTCAGGGTCAAGCATTTGAAAATTCTTGAAATGATAAAGTGCCATCCGTTTGACCTTCTCTTCATGCCATGACCATCGGTTCATGGTTCGCGAATTCATGCCCGTTCGTCAATGCGGTCCACGTATTTTTAATGTGCCATTTCCTGCAACAGGCAGGGAATCAGCAGACCAGCCAAAATCTTGGCGTTGGCGATTTCGTCCGGGCCGTACCGGCCTTCCTCGCCGCAAAAATTCAGGGTGCCAAGCCGGCGGCCAGCACAGCGTATCGGTGCATTCAGGATTGCCGTGCTGCCAAGAGAAAAAATCAGCTCGTGATCGAAGAAGGCCTGTTTGACGGCGGCGCGATCTGCCGCCAGAAAAACATCGCCAGATTCCATGGCAGAATGGCTAGCCGTGATTTTAGAGAGCGGTTTTTTTCCACCCAGGGGATAGGCTGTTTCATTGCTGGAGTGCAGCCGTTCGACCACCTGCTCTGCTTCATTGTATTTGAGCGTGGTGAGAAAAACAAAGCCACAGGTTTCTGCCGCAACAGATTCGATCGCCTTGTAAATTTTTGCTCGGTCTGGCTCCGCCTTTGTCAACGCAATGACTGCGGCAACATCTGAAACAGTTATATCGCGGATTTTCTGGGGCATGACCTGTCCTTCACGGGTGAGCGATGATGACCGAACGCTGTGGCTCGGGCAGGGGAACATTGGCAATTTTTTCTGGAATGAGGCCGCGCGCGCGGACGCGCAGCACGAGAAGCAGCGCCACTGCAATCAGAATTTCACGCAGCGCAGCCCCCTGCACCGGAGAAATTTCAGGAATATAGGGAATGACGAAGCGTGTGGATTCCAGAAAGAACACAACCAGCACGGCGCCGACGATAGCACCGATGTTGTTTCCCAGCCCACCGGCCAGCAGTGACAGCTTAATGTAAAGGGTTAAAAGCGGCGCAAACAAATCAGGCGCAATATAGCTTGTAAAATGGCCATAAAGGCCACCAGCAAGGCCAAGGGCAGCTGTGCCCACGGCAAAGGCCTTGACCTTGAACATCACGACGTTCTTGCCAGCAACCTGCACGATTTGTTCGTCTTCACGAATGCCGCGCAGGACACGCCCAAAGGGCGCATGGGCCAATCGCTCGAATAGAAAAAACAATATTGTAACTGCGGCAACAACGATACCGAGGTAAAATAAATTGAATAGATGTGGCCCCAGCGCCTGCCGGAAAGGCCCGGGAATGCCGGAAAGACCATCCGTGCCATTGGCAATCCACAATTCGTTCGACATGACGACCCGCATTGTTTCTGCAAAGCCAAGCGTCACGATAGCCAGATAATCCCCGCGCAAGCGCACCGTAATCAGCGCCACCACAATACCAACCAGAGCAGCAGCGGCCGCACCCGCCATCACGCCTGCAAAAATGGGCCAGCCCCATTTCAGTGTCAGCAACCCCGATGTATAGGCGCCGACAGCAAAGAAGCCAACGAGGCCGAGATTGATAAGCCCGGCCATGCCCCAGATCACATTCATGCCAAGAGCCATCAGCGCATAAATGCCTGCGGTCACAGCCATCGCAACAAGATAGTGCTCCATGCGCGCAGTGCTCCTTCAATAAGCCCGCTGGCCAAGAATGCCGCGCGGACGCAACGTCAAAACCAGCAAAATAGCAATAAAGCCGACCGCCGTGCGGTAGGCTGGAGTCAGCACAAGCAGGCTCAACTCCTCCCCGATGCCGATCACCAGCGCGCCGATGACCGCACCGGGAATGCTGCCAAGACCACCAACCACGGCAGCCGCAAAGACCGACAGAATTGTTTTGAAACCGACGAGAGGATCAATTGTCGTATCAAGGCCAATCAGCATGCCGCCCAAACCGGCTAGGCCCATGGCCATAAAGGAGACAAGGCGTGCAACCATATCAGCGTTGATACCCTTGATTGCCGCAAGCATGGGATTATCCGCAACGGCCCGCATGGCCTTGCCCAAGCGCGTCATTGATAAAAAAGCAAAGAGCAACGCCATGACGACAATGGCGATGACCAGATTTTCAACCTGTTGCGGGCTGATCCGCAAACCGCTGATCACCCAATCGCGGCGCAAGGGCAAATCATACCCGCGCATCTGATTGCCGAAAATAAACCGGACGATATTTTCAAGCGCGATGGTGAGCGCAATGGAGCCAATGGCCGTGGTGATGAAGCCGGATGCGCGCAACGGTTTGAGCACAAGATCATCCGAAAGCCACCCGACTATGCCAGCGATGAGGAATGCGGCGAAAAGGGCCGGAATGATTGGCAATCCGAAGCTGGCATTGGCGACAAAGCCCGCATAGGCCCCGATGGTCATGTGGGATGCCAACGCAAAATTGGTGAAGCGCAGCACGGCAAAAAGCGCCGTCAGACCAATCGCGGGAATGGCCAGAATTGTTCCCGCCATGATGCCGTTGAGGATGAGTTGAAGAACTTCCATGCGCTGATTGCTGGCCTTTTGTAAAAAAAGAGGGGCGATGGCTTTATGCCACCGCCCCGGAAACGATCAGACCAGCTTGAGAAATTCCAGCTTGCCTTTGGCCACTTTCATATAACGGAACCGGCAATCAGTAATGTCACCAATATCCGTAAAGTCGCACGGCCCGGATGCACCTTCGTAGTTGATGTCTTTTCCGGCAGCGATTGCCTTCAGACCCTCGATCGCTGTGTAGACTTTTTCACCACTACCCTGACTGATCTTGCGCACATTCTCTTTAAGCGCCACACCCGTCGCCTCCTTGGCTTTTGCAATGGTGAGAACAGCCAGACTGGCCCAATCCGTTGCCTGTGCCACATAGCCATCAATTTCTTTCAGGCCCAGCCGTTCACAGGCCAGCTTGTAGCCTGCGCCATCAATATCAGCAGAGGGCTGCCCGGTCATCACGCCTTCACTCACATCCGCCTGCAATGTATCCAGCATTGTCTGTGGAATGGCATAGGACTGACAGAATTTGCCAAGACTGACATTGGCACGATACAAATCGCGTAAGATCACCGCCGTGTCAGGCGCATAGCCATTCAGATAAAGAAAATCAGGCTTCTCACGCATCGCCTGATCAATTTCTGACCGGTATGTCGGCTTGTCTTTTTCATAAATGACGTGTGAGACCACCGAACCGCCTTTTGTTTTCAAAATCGAATCCAGATGCTCCTTGGTCGGTAAGGCGAATGGAGCCTGAATGCCGATCACTGCAACCCGTTTATGGCCCAGACCTGCGATAAAATTGGCATGGGCCGTGGCCTGCAACTTGCTGCTGGGCTGGGTGCGGACCAGAAATCCCTGATGCGGCAGCAAGGTAATGGAATCAGCCCCTGACACTGTCATAATAAATGTCTTGGATTCCCAGCACACAGGCGCCACCGCCGCTGTCACCGCTGATGCCCATGTGCCCATGATCAACGGCACCTTGTTGACTTCAATGAGCTTGCGCGCGGCCCGCACGGCTGCTTCCGGGTTGGTCTGGTCATCTTCAACAATGGTTTCGATTTTCCGCCCAAGCACGCCGCCAGCTTTATTGACCTCTTCAAACACGGCCTGCATGGCCTTCAACATGCGCGGGCCATCTGCGCCTCCTGCGCCCGTCAACGGCGTGAGAATGCCAATTTTAATCGGCTCTGCCTGCGCATAAGCGCGCACAGGCAATGCACCGGCCGCAGCAGCGGCAGCGGACATTTTCAGGATGGATCTGCGATTCAGGCGTTTCATCACTTATCTCCCTCGTTTTCGTTGCAAATTGTCTTCACGTTAACCACCAAGAAAGATGCGGCGGATTTCCGGGTCGGCCGCCAGTGCACTCGCCGCGCCAGTGCGGCTGTTGCGGCCATCGACAAGAATGTAGGCACGGTGCGAAATCGCCAGCGCCTCACTGGCATTTTGTTCGACCATGCCAATGGAAAGTCCGTCACGGTTGATATCGACAATCGCATCAAACAATTTTTCAGCGGCCAGAGGCGATAGACCTGCCGATGGCTCATCCAGCAACAGCAGGCGCGGCTCAACCATCAAGGCCATCGCCATCGCCAGCATTTGCCGCTCTCCGCCAGACAATGTCCGCGCGGCGTGGCGGCGCTTGGCGGCCAGAACGGGAAAGCGCGTGAACGCCGCATCAATGCGTATTTCCGCTACCTTCGGATCAATATAACCGCCCATTTCGAGATTTTCGCGCACCGTCATGGTTGGAAAAATATTGTGCTCCTGCGGCACATAGGCCAGCCCGGCGCGGGCAATGTCACGTGGCTGCTTTCCGGTTATGTCAGCACCATCCAGCTCCACAGTGCCGCTTTTTGGAATAAGCAGCCCGGCAATGGTTTTCAAAAGAGTGGATTTACCTGCGCCATTGGGACCAATAATGCAGACAATCTCGCCCGTTTGCACGGAAAAATCGACACCCTTGAGAATTTCATCAGCGGCGCCATATCCCGCCACGATTCCATTTGCCTGCAATTCACTCATCAGCCAGCACTCCGCCAGCGCCGGCCCATATAGGCTTCCTGCACGCGCGCATCGCCAGCCAATGCTTCAAATGGCCCCTCTGCCAGATGGCGTCCTTCCGCCATCACGATGACATGATCACACAGACGCGCAACCATATCCATGTGATGCTCGATTAAAAGTATTGGCAGCCCTTCTGCAGCAAGGATTTTCAGATGCTCGCCGATCTCTCGCGCAAGCGTTGGGTTGACCCCGGCGACAGGCTCATCCAGCAGCAGCATTTTTGGCTCTGCCATCAAGGCCCGGCCAATTTCCAGCAACTTCTTTTGTCCGCCAGACAAGGCCGATGCAGGGTTGCGAATAACGTGTGTGAGATTCAGGCGATGCGCGATATTGACCGCGCGCTCTGTCAATGCCTGCTCGCGGGCGCGCGCTTCAGCCGCATGCGTCAAGGCCGCCCAGATCGTTTCGCCTGGCTGGTCTGCGCCATATATCATGAGATTGTCGAGCACCGACATGCGCGGCAATCCCCGCGCGATTTGAAAGGTGCGCACGAGGCCTGCTTGCGTAATTTCATCCGGTCGCCGGCCTGCGATATTCTGGCCATTAAAAATGATTTGGCCGCCATCGGGCGGAATAACCCCGGAAATGCAATTGAAAAGCGTTGTCTTCCCGGCACCGTTGGGGCCAATCAACCCGGTAATTCCATTTCCTGGAACAGACAACGACACGCCATTCAGCGCATGAACGCCGTAAAAGCTGCGTGTGACGTCCCTGACCTCCAGCAAAGCCATATTTGGCGGTCCTTTGCGGCTTCTGCCTTGTTTTTTGTGGCAACCGTCCGGTGATGCTATGAAGTTGTGCCAGCCACCGCAAGCCTGTCGTCGCAACAGATCTTGCAAGTTCAGCGCCGCGACGAATACATTGATGGCAATCTGGGAAATTTGCTGGTGCAAACTGGCAAGAATTTATGCATGGCAGCGCTCTCGGCCTTATGAAATGGGCTCCTGCGCCTGCCATTTGTGCATTGCAATATGCCTCTTGGCATCTCCCTGGAAATTTCCACGCCGGCCTTGCGCTTTATCTGCCGCTTCTTTTTTGGAATTCCATTACCGCAAATCCAGCTTGGCTTAGGGCGCCTGGGCGTGCCAAAGTCCGGCAACCATACGGTTAGTCATCCTGGGAGATATTCATGATCATCAATCGACGCACCGCCTTGTCAATGAGTCTGGCAGGCTTCGCCGCGCCCGTTTTGCCTGCCCTTGCGCAAGCGCCGGCCTTCTTCCGCATTGGTACGGGTGGCACAGCCGGCACCTACTACCCAGTCGGCGGCATGATCGGAAATGCTGTCTCGTCACCGCCGCAACTCATCGTGACTGCTGTGGCCTCCAACGGATCCGTCGCCAATGTGAATGCAATTGTCGGCGGTGGCGCTGAATCCGGGTTCGTGCAGGCGGATGTTGCCTACTGGGCGTTCACCGGCACAGGCGTTTTCGAGGGCAAGCCGAAGGTTGAAGATTTGCGGTCGATCGCCAATCTTTATCCTGAATCTGTGCATGTGGTTGTGCGCAAGAGTCTCGGCGCCAAGTCGATCTCGGATCTCAAGGGCAAAAAGGTTTCGCTGGATGAGCCGGGTTCCGGCACGCTGATCAATGCCAAAGCCATTCTTGGCGCTTTCGGCATCACTGAAAAGGATATTACCGCAGAATACCTGAAGCCCAATCAGGCGGCGGAAAAGCTCAAGGACGGCTCGGTCGATGCATTCTTCTTCACCGGCGGCTTTCCAGCTGCTGCGATTTCAGAACTGGCATCGACCGGCAGCGGCATTGAATTGCTGCCGATCACCGGCCCCGGCGCTGAAGACATGAAAAAGAAATTCCCGTTCTTTGCCGATGATACAATCCCTGCTGGCACCTACAAGGATATTGGCGCTGTCAAAACAGTGGCTGTTGGTGCTCATTGGGTCACATCGGCCAAGATTTCCGCCGATACGGTTTATGCCGTCACCAAAGCCTTGTGGAGCGACAAAACCCGCGCCGTGCTTGATGCCGGTCACGCCAAGGGCAAGGCCATCCGCAAAGAAACAGCGTTGCAGGGCCTGAATGGCGTGCCTCTGCACGCAGGTGCCGAAAAATTCTACAAGGAAATCGGCCTGCTAAAATAAGCGCCCATCTGCGCATTGATTTGAAGGCGCATCGTTTCATGACGGTGCGCCTTTTCCTTTCCTGCACGCTAGCGTGTGCCAGCATCAGAAATTGTGATCATGACTGCAACACCCTCTGTTGAAGACCTCACCCGGCTGGAAGAGGAGCTTGACCCGGAAATGGCTTTCCGGAAAGTGCCTGCGGGCACGCAGACGATTGTTGCCACGCTGCTCATCGCACTTTCTCTCTTTCATTATTATACAGCGGGATTTGGGCTGCTGCGCGAGGATGTGCACCGTGGCATCCATCTGGCCTTTGTCATCGGGTTAATTTTTCTGGTGTTTCCCGCATTCCGCACGGATGGGAACAGGGTGTTTCCATCATCACCGTTCAAGCCCGGTGGCATACCTGTCTATGACTGGGTTATGGCAGCGCTGGCCGTTGTTTCTGCGCTTTATGTGCCATGGATTTTTACCGATCTGGCCTCGCGCGTTGGAAATCCGTCAGCCGTTGATGTCACCATGGGCTCGATCGCACTGTTTGTGCTGGTCGAAGCGACGCGCCGCTCGATCGGCTGGGGGCTGCCTGTCATCGCGCTGTTTGCCATGGGCTACGCGCTTTTTGGACAATGGTTTCCGGGCATTTTTCTGCATCCAGGTGCGACCTGGAGCAATCTGGTCAATCATCTGTATTTGACCAGTCAGGGAATTTATGGTGTCGCGCTGGGTGTTGTCGCAACGTATGTGTTTCATTTTGTTTTGTTTGGTGTGCTTGCCACCCGCGTCGGGCTTGGCCAACTCTTTCTCGGCGTGGCTGCGGCCGTGGCCGGCCGGTTTGCTGGTGGGCCGGCCAAGATTTCCATTTTTGGTTCTGCCCTGTTTGGCATGATCTCCGGTTCTTCAGTTGCCAACACGGTCACAGTTGGCTCGCTCACCATTCCCATGATGATCCGGCTGGGTTATCAGCGTCATTATGCAGCGGCGGTTGAATCCACTGCGGCAACAGGCGGGCAGATCACACCGCCGATTATGGGCGCTGCGGCTTTTCTCATGGTTGAATTTCTCAACCTGCCCTACACCACTATTGTCATTGCCGCGATTGTACCGGCTTTCATGCATTTTTTCGGCGTGCTGATGCAGGTGCATTTTGAAGCGAAGCGCTCGGGGATGCGCGGACTGACAGACGCTGAAATTCCAAATCTGCGTGATGTCGTGCGCGCGGAATGGCCAGCTATTGCGCCTCTTTTTGTGCTGATCACGGTTTTGTTCAGTGGCTATACGCCCTATTTGTCGGCATTCTGGGGCATCACCGGCTGTCTTGTCCTGGGGCTATCGGCCAACCGGGTGCTTGCAGCACTGTGGCTTGTGGCGGCCATTGGCATAACAGCGCCAACTGGTATTCTGCGCATTTATGGCGTCAACTTCGCGATGTTTGCCATGGCAGCGGCTTTCATGGCGCATGGTATATTCGTGCGGCTTGATGGCCGTAAACGTGTTGCCGAAATGATTGATGCCTTTGTGGTCGGTGCCAAATACGCCATTGGTGTTGGCGCTGCCGCAGCCACTGTTGGCATTATTGTTGGCGTGGTCACACTAACCGGCGTCGGGTTTAAGATTTCCTGGATTGTGACCAGCACAGCCGACAGCATGGCGCAGTGGCTGACAGCTTCATTGCCATTTTTGCCCGTCACATTGAAAGGTGCCACGCTTTTCTTCACGCTCATCATGACAGCCATCGTGTGCATCTTGCTGGGCTGCGGCGTTCCGACAACGGCAACCTATATCATCATGGCGACGATTGCGGCTCCGGCTCTTGGATTGCTGGGTGTTGTGCCTTTGGTGTCGCATTTTTTCGTATTTTATTATGGTGTGCTGGCCGACATAACGCCGCCAGTGGCCATCGCGGCCTATGCGGGTGCCAGCATGGCTGGGGCTGATCCGTTCAAAACCGGCAACACCGCCTTCCGGCTTGCTCTCGGAAAAGTTCTTGTGCCTTTCGTCTTCGTCTTTTCGCCGTCGATGCTAATCGTGGCTCCGGGGTTCACATGGCCTGATTTTTTCTGGACGACGGGTGGCTGCATGATCGGCATCACGCTCTTGTCAGGCGCATTCTCCGGCTGGCTTCTGGCCCCGTTGAAAATGTGGGAGCGCTGGCTGATCGGCCTTTCGGCCTTGCCCATTGTTGCTCCGGGCATTCCCTCCACATTGGCCGGGCTTGCACTCGCCTCGCCGGTGGTGCTGCGCCAACTGGCGGCCCGCCGTCATGCGGCAAATTCTGCGGCACTTTCATGAGGTCTTCATGCGCATCGCCCTAATCCACGCCCTGCGTCACTCACCGCCGCCAATTGAAGCGGCCTTTGCCGAACTGTGGCCCGATGCACGTTTAATGAACCTGCTGGATGACAGCCTGTCAGCGGACCTTGCGCTGGATGGGGCGCTGACACCGCGCATGACGGACCGATTTCTGGCCCTTGCCGATTATGCGGTGCGCACCGGCGCTGACGGCATTTTATTCACCTGCTCCGCCTTCGGGCCTTGCATCGACGCGGTCAAAGCTGCGCACGCAGATATGCCCGTTCTAAAGCCGAATGAAGCGATGATTGAAGAGGCATGCCACATGGGCGGACGGATTGGCCTGATGGCGACATTCGCGCCAACGCTTGCAACAATGCCACCGGAATTTCCGTCCACGCTCGCTGTTGTTCCGCACTTCATCCCTGGCGCACTGCTTGCGCTCGACCATGGCGATGGCGAAGGGCATGACAGGCTTGCTGCGGCGGCAGCCAAGGACTTGATGCAGTGCGACGCTATTGCGCTGGCGCAATTTTCACTGGCCCGCGCCGCAAAGGCTGTCGCCAACGCAACAGGCAAACCTGTTCTGACAACGCCGCACAGTGCGGTGCGCAAATTGATGCATCTGTTGCGCTGACCGCACCCTGTTCAGCGGAACAATGCGGGCAGCCACAAAGAGAAAGCCGGCACATAGGTAATCAGCAGCAGCACAAGCACGCTCGCGCCATAAAACGGCCAGATCGTGCGCATGCTTTCACTGATCGTGACTTTGCCAATCGCGCAGGCCACGAACTGCACTGACCCCACAGGCGGCGTGTTCAGGCCAATGCCCGCATTCAGAATCAGCACCACACCAAAATGCACGGGATCCATGCCGATCGCCTTGATCAGCGGCAGGAAAATGGGTGTGCAGATAATAATCATCGGCGCCATATCCATGAAGGTGCCAAGCACGATCAAAATAATATTGATCAGCAGCAGCACGACAAGCGGATTGGTCGAAATTGAGTTCATCAGATCAACTGTGGCCTTGGGCACCTGCAAAAATGCCATGAGCCAGCCGAAACTCGAGGCCGCGCCAATCACCAGCAGCACCATGGCTGTGGTGCGCACAGCTCCCAGTGTCGCCATCAGAAAGCGCTGGAAATCAAGCTCACGATAAACCAGCGTTGTGACCAGCAAGGCATAGATGACCGCGATGCACGAAGATTCTGTCGCTGTAAAAACACCGGACCGCACACCGCCAAATATGATCCCGATCAGCAGAAGGCCTGGCAACGCAGCCACCAGATACCGCATGACCATGGCAAAGCCCGGAAATGCATCAGCGGGATACCCTCGCTTGACGGCGACAATCCATGCCGTGATCATCAATGCAATGCACAGCATCAGGCCGGGAACAACTCCTGCAGTGAACAGGTCTGCGATGGAAATCGTACCGCCGGCTGCGAGAGAATAAATAATCATATTGTGGGAAGGCGGAACCAGCAACGCAATAATTGCAGCATTGGCCGTGACATTGACGGCATAATCAGCAGCATAGCCGCGCTTGACCATTTGCGGAATCATGATGCCGCCAACCGCAGACGCATCCGCCACGGCTGAACCTGAAATACCGCCAAACAAAGTGCAGGTGATGACATTGACCTGTCCCAGACCACCCCGCAGATGGCCGACCAGACTGGCAGCAAATTGAATCAACCGATCCGCGATACCGCCGCGGATCATCAAGTCACCGGAATAGATAAAGAATGGAATGGCTAGCATCGCGAAGGCGTTCATGCCTGTCGACATCTGCTGGAAAATCACGACAGGTGGAATGCCCATGTAAAGAACGGTCGCCAGCGATGAGAGTCCGAGGCAAAAAGCGACCGGCACGCCCATCAACAGCAGGGCGGCAAAACTTCCAAACAGAATTGCAATGTCCATGGTTCAAGCCTCGCCGCCAAGATGGGCATCGCGCAGCCATGGCATGGGCTCACGCTGCTGGTCTGTCATCTGCAACATCAATTTCTCCAGCGAAAACAATGCAATCAAAACACCGCCAGCTACCATCGGAATGTAGTCCCACCCCTTCGAAATGCCGATCATCGGCAAGCGGTCACTCCATACTTTTGCTGCCAGTTCTGTGCCAAACCAGATCATGGCAAACCCGAATATCGTCACAAGTGACTCATTGACAAAAACAAGTGTGCTTTTCCAAGCCCCGCGCGCGTAGTGGAGACCAACATCGAATCCCATATGGTCCATCTCACGCACACCGACGGAACCGCCCAGCAATATAAACCAGAGCATCAAGAATAATGAAACGGGTTCGCCCCATGTCGGCGTGGCATTCATGATATAGCGCCCAAACACGGTCCACGCGACTATCACAGTCATCGCCACAAGCCCCATGCCAGCGACAAGAAGCGATAAAAGGCTGAGCCGTGCGCAAATACGTGATATAAGTCTTGCCAGCGCAGCCATGGGCAATTTCCGGAAGTTGTCAGGATAAAAATTGGCCGGCGAACCGGCCAATCACGATTCATGCCACACGCTCCACAATCAGAGGCTGTTGCAAGAGTTATTTTACGGCCTGAATTTTTGCGACCAGATCCTTGAGCGCCGCGTCTGTGACAAAACGATCATAGACCGGCTTCATGGCATCAATAAATGGCTGCTTCTCAACACTGTTCACGACAGCGCCACCGGCTTTCACTTTGGCTTCGGATGCCTTTTCACGGGCGTCCCACAGGTCGCGCATGATTTTGACCGACTCCTTGGCCGCCGCCTTGATCGCATCCTGATCGTCCTTGGAGAGCTTGTCGAAGCTTCTTTTCGACATCACGAGCACTTCAGGCGAGAGCGAATGCTCGGTCAAAGAATAAAACTTTGAAACCTCGAAATGCTTGGTCGACTCAAATGATGGCCAATTGTTTTCCGCGCCATCAATCACGCCTGTCTGAAGGGCGGAATAGACTTCGCCGAACGCCATCGGTGTGGCATTGGCACCCAGCGCAGACACCAGTGCCACAAACATATCCGATTGCTGGACGCGGATTTTCAGACCCTTCATATCAGCCGGCGTATTGATCGGCCGCTTCGAATTGTAGAATGAGCGCGAGCCGGAATCATAAAATGCTAGGCCGACCAGATCATGCTTCTCAAATTCCTTGAGAATGCTCTCCCCAATCGGGCCATCCATCACCGTGCGCATATGCGCAACCGAGCGGAAAATAAAAGGCAGAGACGGCACATTGGTTGCCGGAATCAGATTATTGAAGGGCGCCATGTTGATGCGGTTCAAATCAATCACACCAAAACGGGTCTGCTCAATCGTATCCTTCTCCGTGCCAAGCTGGCCAGAGTGGAACACATTGATCTTGATCCTGCCTTTGGTGCGCTCTTCCATCAATTTGCTGATGTGTTTGACAGCCTCAACGGTAGGGTAGCCATCCGGATGGATATCTGTCGAGCGCAAGGTTGTTTGCGCCACGGCTGCTCCACCCGAAAATGCAAAGGCTGCCAGCGCTGTCACGCCAGCCAAAATTGATCTACGGTATGTCATTCCCTTGTTTCCTCTCACATGATCCGCCATGATTTCGACGGGTTTCTTTTCAGGCTATCACTCCCTTTGCATAAAGAGGAAGCCCTGATTGTTTTTATCATCAGCTATTGCACATCAACTGCAACGGCATATCCACCTCCAAAATCAGCGTGGACCTTCTGACCGGAAACCACCTTGTGAATTCCTGTAGTGGCACCTGTCGAAATGATATGGCCAGCCTTGAGCGGGCGGCCGCGCACCTGCGCATGTGCCAGCATAAATGCCACTGCCGCCATGGGACCGCCGCGGATAGCGGCAGCACTGCCTTGGCCAACAGCAACTTCATCGACCATCATGCTGATCTGCATGGCATCAATGCCACCCGCGCGCCAATCTGCAATGGCTGGCCCCACAATCACGCCATCATTGTTGCCGCAGTCTGCCACCACCGCCATCGGCCCCAGATCATTGATTGTGGCCAGCGGGCTGCCGGCCAGTTCGATCCCCACATGCACACTGGCAACAAGGGCCGCAGCCATTTCGGGCGTTGGCATTGTGTCAAAATGTGGCGCATCCTGCCCCATCACTGCGACAAATTCAGCTTCAACCGCTGCAAAGCCACCGGCGATCATATGCCAGATGATGCGGCCATTGGGCTTGCACGTGAACAACCGTGAAGCGAATACCGGCCCAGCCAGTCTCTCTTCTCCAAAAGCAGCGATAAAGGGCTTTGCAGTCATAGCGACCTTCCACCCGATGATTTCTTCGCTGCGCAGCGTAATCTGCCCATCCTGAATCGCGTAGGCGTCGGCTCGCGATGCAGGCACTGCACCAGGAAACGCCGGCAAGCTTTGGCGCTGCTGCCTGGCCTGAGAAAAAGCGCTGGCCGTTTGAGCCTGCGCACCGGTCAGTGGGAAATGGGAATGAGAGAAGCTCTTGTCTGTCATTCTGGTATGGTAGTATATCAATGAATGGCAAGCAAGTGACCCAACGCACTGATGTCTGGCCATTCCAGCGAATTGAAAGCCCGTGCCGCATGAATTTTCATATTGTTCCTGATACCGGCAGCGTTGCGCGGCAAGTTGAAAAGCAGCTGCGAGCGTCCATCATCGCCATGGATCTGCTGCCCGGCGCCAAACTGTCTGAACAGGATATTGCCGAGCGGTTCGGTATTTCGCGCCAACCCGTCCGGGAAGCGCTGATTTCGCTCGCCAAAGCCGAACTTGTCGCCATCTTGCCGCAGCGTGGAACCGTGGTTGTTAAAATATCCGCCGCCCGCATGATGCAGGCGCAGTTTATTCGTGAGCAGATTGAAGCTGGAGTTGTGCGGCGCGCATGCAGCCAACTTGTTGCCATAACGGATCAGCAAACCTTGCAGGCGCTGATTGACCAGCAGAGCGCTTCGCTCTTGGCAGGCGATGTGGCAGGATTTAAATTGGCTGATGAGCGTTTTCATCAGCAGCTTGCCGATGCTGCCGGCGTGCCGCTGGCGTGGCAAACCATTGGTGACATCAAATCGCATCTGGACCGCGTGTGCCATTTGACTTTGCGGGATGCAGCAGCACTTACGCCCCTCATAGCCCACCACCAGGCCATTCTTGACGCCATCATCGCGCGGAACGCAGATGGCGCGGAAGCCGCGATGCGATTTCACCTCACAGAAATCGTGCGCGCCCTGCCAACCTTGATGGCAAGCCGCTCTGACCTTTTTGTATAGTAGCCGCGGCCATCGCCATAGGGCTGGCGCAGGCAGGGGCTGCAATTGTGGGAGTAGGACGCTCCTCCATGGACGACACGCGGCGTGTAATTGAAAATGGAGGTGGCCAATTTCTTCCCATTATTGCCGATTTATCAACAACACAACCGATAGCCGCCATCATACAGCAAGCGCAGGCATGGCGTGGCAGTGTCGATATTCTCGCGAAAAACGCTGGCATAATCCGCCGTGCCGATGCGGTGGAATTTTCTGAATCCGACTGGGACGACGTTCTTGACGTCAATCTCAAGAGCCTGTTTTTTCTGGCGCAGGCTGCTGGAAAAATTATGCTTGCACAGAGGGGTGGCGGCCGCATTATCAATATTGCGTCGCTGCTGTCATTTCAGGGCGGCATCCGTGTCGCCTCCTACACAGCCGCCAAACACGGTGTATCTGGATTGACGAAAATTCTGGCCAATGAATGGGCAGCGAGAGGCATCAATGTCAATGCCGTTGCCCCGGGATATATTGTCACAAACAACACAGCGGCATTGCGCGCTGACGCAGAGCGCAACGCGGCCATTCTTGCACGTATACCCGCCGGACGATGGGGCGATGCATCAGATATTGCCGGCGCTGTCGTGTTTCTGGCATCGGATGCTGCACGTTATGTGCATGGCGTGACATTGCCGGTGGATGGTGGCTGGCTCGCCCGTTGACCCGTCAAGCATGGCCCCAACTTGCATCACCAAAATAGCCGGCTGTGCCTGCGTATTTATTGACCGGTCATGACTTTATATGATCACGGCATCAGACGCCAAGATGCTTTTCCAATATCTCTGGCTGCGCTGCAATTTGTGCGGGCGTTCCATCAAAGCAAATTTCACCTTTCGCCATCACAACCATACGGTCAGCGACTTTTGACAAGCTACGATAATCCTTGTCCACCACAATCGTAGCAATGCCTTCTTCGCGAATGATACCCAGTGTTTTCCATATCTCCTGAGCAATCAGCGGAGCCAAGCCCTCAGTCGCCTCATCAAGCAGGATCAGATCAGGATTGGTCATTAGAGCGCGCCCGATTGATAACATTTGCTGTTCGCCGCCGGATAGTTGGTGCCCGCCATTGCTGCGCCGCTGGTGCAGGCGCGGAAATGTTTCGAATACACGCTCGATGGTCCAACGCCGCGAACCAGAAACCCCTGCGCGCGCGGACATAATCAGATTTTCAACAACCGATAGTGAACCGAATACGCCCCGCCCTTCCGGCACGTAGGCCAACCCTGCCTGCGCGATATGTTCTGGTTTCGCTTTTGCCGTACTGATGCCGGCAAACTGAATTTCACCACGCCTGTCGGAAAGAAGGCCAACGATGGATTTCAGCAGGGTTGTTTTTCCCATGCCATTGCGGCCGATCAGCGCGATCTGCTCGCCTCGCTGTACGTTAAGACTGACGCCATGCAGAGCCTGACTGGCACCGTAAAAACTTTTCAGATTGGATATAGCCAACAGCGTGCTCATGCAGCCTCCGCATCATGTCCGAGATAGGCGCTGCGCACAGCGGGGTGGTTACGCACATGATCAGGATCACCTGAGGCAATCATTTTTCCGTCCGCCATCACAGTCAGCCGGTCGGCCAATGCGAAGACAGCATCCATGTCATGCTCAACGAGAAGTACGGCGCGGCCATCTTTCAGTTTGCGGATCAACGCAATCATGCGCGCTGCTTCGGTCTGGCCCATCCCGGCCAATGGCTCATCGAGCAAAATAACCTTGGGCTCCGTCGCCAGGACCATAGCAATTTCAAGCTGCCGCTGTTCACCGTGGCTCATGAATTTCGCAACGGACTGTGCCAGATCACTCAATCCTACATCCGCCAGTGCTTGTTGGGCACGCGCATTCACAGCACTGTCGTTTTTCACATGACCTTTCATACGCAGCGCATGGCCGCTGTGCGCCTGTGCGGCAATGCGGACATTTTCAAACACTGTCGAGTTCTGAAAAATCGTTGTCTTTTGGTATGAACGGCCCATACCCGCCATCGCCCGGCGATTAGGCGGCAAGCCGGTGATATCCATGCCGCGCAATAATATCGCCCCTGATGTCGGCAAGAGATCGCCGGACAAAAGATTGATAAGCGTCGATTTTCCTGCGCCATTTGGACCGATGACCGCATGCACCTCGTCACGATGAACGTCGAGCGAAACATCAGAGACCGCTTTCAATCCACCAAAGCGCTTTTCCAGCGCCGTTGCTTTCAGCATCACTTCAGGCATTGGAGACAGCCTCCTTGACAGGTGTTGGCAGCGGTTCGGGCGCGTCCTGCCGCTTCAACATTGCGCCCAATTGCTGGAGTCCGCCGGGCAATGCAAAGACGAGCGCGATCACAATCAGCCCCTTGATGAGCTTCCAATGCTCGAATGTTGATTTGAGCAATTCCTCAAGACCAATGAGCGCAAAGGCACCGACGATTGGCCCTATGATGGAGCTCATGCCACCAAGCACAACCATGACCAGCACGGTTGCTGATAAATGCCAACCCAGCATCTGAGGGGCAACAAAGCCAAATTGTGCGGCCGAAAAATACCCGGCCAAACCGGCAATCATTGCAGAAATCACAAAGGCTGTGAGGCGTATCTGGAAAACAGAAAATCCAAGTGAACGAGCCCGCCGTTCATTGTCACGCGCCGCCATCAATGCATGACCAAAAGGTGACTGGACAAGCATGCGAACCAGAAGGGCGGAGGCAGCCAGACATGCAAGGACAAGAAAATAGAAGGCAGTGCCGTTCTCCAGGTCAACAAGCATAGAGCTGCCCAACTTTAGTTCAGGCTTGAAATAAATATACATACCGTCGGAACCACCGCCGATCTTTGTATCATGAAAAAGGTAAAATAGCATTTCGCCAAAAGCGAGCGTCACCATGATAAAATAGATGCCGCGGGTGCGCAGGCTTAATGCGCCAATAATGGCTGCCACCACACCAACCACCAGTAATGCAACTGGCAAGGATATCCAGAGTGAAGCACCACCACTTTCAGGAGTCATAAAGCCAAGCATGTAACCGGCAAGGCCAAAAAATGCTGCGTGGCAGAGGCTGACCAGTCCACCAAAGCCAACCACAAAATTGAGCGCCAGGGCCAAAGTGCCCATAAGCATCGCCTTGGCAGCAAATTGTACATAATAGCCAGGCGCGAAGAATGGCAACGCTATGGCTGCGAGCAATGCCGCAATGATGATGAGACCTGCTGAACTGCTGAACGTGCGCTGCATGGCTCAGGCCTCCTTTTTTCCAAGCAAGCCATTTGGCCGCCACAACAACACGCCCGCCATCAATACATAAATCAAGATGGATGAAATCTGCGGGAAAAATACCTTACCGAATGTATCGGTTAGGCCAATCAGCAGTGCGCCAATTGCGGCACCGGCCACCGAGCCGATTCCGCCAAGCACCACCACCACGAATGACAAGATCAGCATACCGTCACCCATGCCCGGGAATACGGTTGAGATTGGCGAAACGAGTATGCCGCCCAGCGCTGCCAGCGCGATGCCGCCAGCAAAAACGTACCGGTTGACCCGATCAAAGGCGATCCCAAGCGCACGCGTCATGTCACGATTTTCGGCACCAGCACGAATAATCATGCCCAATTTTGTTTTCTGAATGACGTAAAAAATAATACCGGCGAGCACAAGGCAGACAACACACAATGCCAGGCGATAAATGGGATAGGATAAAACATCCGTAAGCTGAACCGAGCCTTTCAACCAGTCCGGCGGTGCGACAGAATGCACATCCTTACCAAAGAGAATTTGCCGTACTTCGTCAATTACGAGGATCAATCCAAACGACAGCAGAACCTGTGCCAGATGGTCGCGTCCAATCAGGCGTTTGACGAATATTTCCTCAAGCACCAAACCCAGCACAAACGCCATCGCTGTGCCGCCGACCAGTGCGGCCAAAAATGAGCCCGTATAACTGGCGATCCAGTAAGCGAAATATGCGCCCAGCATATAGAAGGCACCGTGCGCGAGATTGATGACGCCAAGTATGCCGAACACCAGCGTAAGCCCGCTGGCGACCAGAAACAGCACGAGGCCATACTGGACACCATTGAGCAGCTGGATGGCGAAAGTGATCGCATCCATTTGCTTTATCCTGTGTGAGAACGGGCGCGCCCCCGTCGCGAAACGCGCCCCGATGCCCTAATGCGTAAGAAACAGAACCGTCAGGTCGTAATACGGCAGCCGCGTGCAGGATCATCAACCGCCTGTCCCGCGATGGAAACAAGCTGATTCTGGCCGTTACGCACCTCGCGCAGATATATATTCTGCACAGGGTTGTTGGCCTTGTTGAAGGTTACAGGTCCACGCGGGCTATCCAATTTTGCACCACGCATCGCTGCTACCAGGGCTGCACGAGCCGAGAAGTCACCCTTTACCGCAGCAAGCCCCTCATTGAGCAACGCGGCAGCATCATAGCCCTGCACGGCATAGATATCACCGACCTGACCCGTTTTGGCCTTGAATCCTTCAAGGAATTTTTTATTTGCAGCGTTATCAAGGTTGTCTGCGTAGTGGAGTGTGGTTTTTAAGCCATTCGCCGCATCGCCTTGGGCCGGAATTGTGCCATCTGTCAAAAAGCCTGCGCCATAGAGCGGGATTGATTTGTTGAGCCCAGCGGCAGCATAATCCTTGACGAATTTTACGGCACCGCCGCCAGCAAAGAACGCAAATACCGCATCCGGCTTCAGCGTTGCAATGCGCGTCACCAATGCCTGAAATTCAACTTCAGGAAATGGCAGTGCCAGGTCTTCAGCAATCTTGCCGCCAGCCTTCGTGAAGCCTTCCTTGAAGGCGTCAATCATCTGTGTGCCCGCTGCATAACGCCATGTAATGGTCGCGACATTGCGATGGCCGGCATCGAACATCACCTTCCCCATCGGTTGGCAAACCTGCCAATTTGAGAAAGAGGTGCGGAAAATATGGGGCGCGCACAGCGGGCCGGTCGCTTCGTTGACGCCGGCATTGGGAATGATCAGCATCGTGTTGGTGTCACGCGCGACCTTCACCATCGCCATTGCGACGCCGGAATGCACCGTGCCAACGACGACATCGACTTTCTCGCGGCCGACAAGGCGGTTCATGTTATCGGTAGCAGTCTCCGGCTTGGATTCATCATCCACCTGCACGAACTCAATGCGCCGGCCACCAAGCGACCCACCCTGCTGTTCAACATAGAGGCGGAAGCCGTCGTCAATGAATTTCCCGAGCTTCGCGAAAGTGCCCGAATAAGGCAGCATCAAGCCCACCTTCAACGGTGCTGGCTGCGCAATTGCTGGTGTCGGGAAGCGAAAGGCTGCCGCTCCCGCCATCAGCCCCGCCGATCCTGTCAAGAAACCGCGGCGATTCAGCGAGCCCGGCAATAAAATCGAACGTGACATGGCATTTCCCCTTCAGATGTTTTGTGCAGCTCGTCGCACATTGTTCATGGCCTGGTCCTGGTGGTTGACACATCATCCACTCCCACTCGCTGCGAGCCCTTACGGTATCTGCACGATAGGTAACCGGGATGCGGAATAACAGGATCAATTGCGTCTATTTTGATACTCTCGGGGTATGCGGCGCATCACCCTAGAGTTTCCCACCATCAAACGGCGGGAGTGGTCGCCAAAGATGCTGAGGCCACCTGCCGATCCACTCAGCCCTGATCGCCGCCCCCGACAGGCAAGACCGTGCCGGTGATGTAAGAGGACGCGTCGGAGGCCAAAAACAAAATCGCAGCAGACATTTCGCGCAGCAGGCCATACCGTCTCATATGACTCGACTGAACGGTCTGATCCACAACATCCTGCATCCAGCGCTTGTCCTGCACAGTCAGCGCATCGCTATTGCGCGGCACCTTGCGGGGCGGTGCTGTCGTTCCGCCCGGGGCCACAGCGTTGACGCGGATATTCTTTGTGCCCAGCTCAAATGCCAATGACGCTGTCAATGCATTCACCGCGCCCTTCGCCGCAGAGTACGGAACCCGGTTGATGCCTTTGGTTGCAATGGACGACACATTGACGATTGCGCCACGCCCCTGATCAAGCATGTATGGCAATACCGCGCGGCATCCCCACAAGGTTGGAAACAAGGAGCGATTGATTTCAGCCATGATCTGCTGGTCATCAAAGTGCTGGAATGGTTTCATCCAGATCGCCCCACCGACATTGGTGACCAATATATCAATTGCACCATAAGCAACATTGGCCTTGCGCATGACATCAACATTGCCATGCCAGGTTTCAAGGTCTGCCTCGAACGCAACAGCTTCACCCTCGGCATTCTTTATATCTCTGGCAACATCGTGCACGAGTGGCGAGCGATCCACCAGAACGAGCCTGGCGCCTTCAGCTGCCGCCTCGAGGGCCACTTGCCGGCCAATCCCCTGAGCGGCACCAGTTACGACGATGGATTTTCCTTTGAAACGTGACGCACCACTCATTATTTTGACTCCGAAGGCGAAAACTTCTCGAAATAGAAATTCGCAGTCTGCAAGCCTTTTTCGGCAAGATACTTGCGCACAGCATCAACCATTGGCGGCGGTCCACACAAATAGAGATCCACATTGCCGTCATGCAGCGCGGCATCGGGCAAATGGTGAGTGACATAGCCTTTGCGCTCATGCACACTCTGTGGATCGGCAACAACTGTTGTATAAGTGAAACCGGGAATCGTGGCTGCAAAATCGGAAAGCTTGCCGACCTCGACAAGATCCGCATCATTGGTAACGCCATAGATCATGTGAACGGGATGCGGCGCACCGGATGATTTCACCACCTCAAGCATAGCCAAAAAGGGCGCAAGGCCTGTGCCACCGGCGAGGAAAAGAAGGGGCCGCTTCACATCGCGCAAATAAAATGAGCCAATCGGACCTATGATTGTCAACGCATCACCAGCGGCCGCTTTTTCGGAAAGATATCCTGACATGAGGCCACCAGGAATATTGCGGACCAAAAATTCGACCTCGCCATTTTTCTGCATGGACGAAAATGAATAGGACCGCGTCTGTGTGGTGCCCGGTACAGATACATTGACATACTGACCTGGCAAGAACGACAGCGCTTCCGTATCTGCAAGTTTAACAGAAAAACCAATTGTGCTGGGAGAGAGCTTTTTGACCTCTGCCATTGTTGCAGCCAGTGCGCCCGGCTTCACCTTGCACACCGAAGAGGCTGCAGGAATGCGGATGACACAATCCGACTTGGCCTTCATCTGGCAAGTCAGAACATACCCTTGTGCTGCTTCATCCTCAGTCATGGCATCCTCGATATAGGAGCCGAGGCTGTAGTCGCCAGATTCGCAATGACACTTGCATGTACCGCAAGCACCATCACGGCAATCCATGGGAATGTTCAAGCCGAGCCTGTAAGCCGCATCTGCTACCAACTCATCTGCGCGGGCGTCGATGAAGCGGGTTACACCATCTTCAAAATTGAGCGCAATCCTGTGCGTCATGACTTTCTCCCACGCAGATTTTCTGTTTGTTCAGATGTGATAAATGTCGACAACATGATGAATATAATCGTTCTTCAGAACGATTTTCTTCGCTGTAATAAGCCAGCGATCACCGCTTGTGTCGATTGTGTAGAAGGATGTGCCGAAATAGCTGTCCGTTGTCTTGTAGCGATAGCTGAGATTGAACCAGTTAAACCGGATTTTCAGAACGCCATCGCCCTGCTCAATGATCTCCACATTGGAGATGTTGTGGGACGTGCGCGGCTCAGGCAGCGATGTGGCTGACGAGCGTTCCGTGCGGATACGAAACACACGGTCTTCAAGTCCCTGCTTTGAGCCGTAATAGATCAGAGATATTTCGCGCTGGGGATCTTCTGTCAAAAGATCATCATCGTCCCAGGCCGGCATATGAAAGGTTGCCTCCGGCGCATAGCAGGCAAGCCAGGCATCCCATTCCCGATCATCGAGAGCGCGCGCTTCCGCATAAAGAAATGTTTGGACCTGGTCGACGGTGATCGGGCGATTTTTGGACGCCGATTGCAAAGCAGCAGACATGGCTGTCTCCCCTTCTGTGAAGGTGTTCAGTTGAAAAATGCAAGAGAGCGTTGCCGCGCTGACGTCTGGCCAGCGCGGCAATACGCCAATTATTCTGCGGCCTGCTTGAAGCGTTCTGCCGCTTCCTTCTTCAGGCCCTCGATGAGGGCATCGCGCCAGTAGGCATGCTGCACAACAAAGAGACCTTCATCTTCAGTCTTTGCGCCGGAGAGAATTGGCTTCAGGCCAATTGCATTGGCGTCATCATCGGCGCCCTCAATCCAGTGCGTCGCACCGCGCGAAAGATCATTCCACATCGCGTTGCGCGCGCCATATCCGATCTGGCAAGACCGGAATTCTTCGAGGTCGTCCGGTGTCGCCATGCCGGATGCATTGAAGAAATCCTCATACTGGCGAATACGATGAGCGCGCGACTCCGCGCTCTCGCCTTTCGGCGCGATGCAGTAAATCGTTACCTCGGTCTTGTCGACCGAAACCGGCCTATACATGCGGATTTGCGACGAGAACTGATCCATCAGGAACACGTTCGGATACAGGCAAAGGTTGCGGCTCTTTTCGATCATCCAATCAGCCCGCGCTTCACCAAATTCTGAAACCAGCTCGTCGCGGCGTTCGAAATTCGGCCTGTCCTGCGGATTCGTCCAATTGGTCCACAAAAGCAGATGGCCATGCTCGAATGAATAAAATCCGCCACCTTTCTTGGCCCAGCCGCCAGCATCCATGGCACGGATATCATCTTTGCCTGCGGCAGCTTCAGCGGCCGCCTTGCGCTGCTGCGTTGTCGCGGCATAATTCCAGTGGACCGATGAGACGTGATAGCCATCGGCACCATTCTCGGCCTGCAGCTTCCAGTTTCCATCGTAGATATATTGCGAGTTGCCACGCAGCACTTCCAGCCCTTCTGGTGACTGGTCAACAATCAGGTCGATGATTTTTTTTGACTCGCCGAGGTGATCCTCGAGTGACTTCACGTCCGCATTCAGCGATCCGAACAGAAAGCCGCGGTAATTCTCAAACCGCGCGACTTTTTGCAGATCATGTGATCCGTTCTTGTTGAAGGTCTCGGGATATCCCGCACCATCCGGGTCCTTTGCCTTGAGGAGCTTGCCGGTATTGTTGAACGTCCAGCCATGAAATGGGCACGTGTAGGTTGATTTGTTGCCGCGCTTGTGCCGGCAAATCATGGCGCCGCGATGGGAGCAGGCATTGAGAAAGCAATGCAGCTGACCATTGCGATCACGGCTGATGACGATTGGCTGGCGACCGATATAACCTGTAATGAAGTCGTTCTTGTTGGGAATTTGGCTTTCATGAGCAAGATAAACCCAATTACCTTCCCATATATGGCGCATCTCGACCTCGAATAATTCGGGATCGGTAAAAATGTCGCGGCGGCAGCGAAAATGTCCCGTTGCCGGGTCTTCCTGAACCGAATCCTGTAAGCGCTGGATCAATGCATCATGCATGGCGTATCTCCCAATCTATTGATGTTTGACGTCGGACTGCGCGATTTGCCGCGCAGTCCGTTTTATATCAAGCGGCAACGACGTGTTCACGCTCCACGGCTGTCTTCGGTGCACCGGCCCGTTCTTTTGTCAAAACAATATCGAACTTCGCCTGTGCAAATGGACGATTGAGCCCATGCGCATGGATCTGCGCCGCGTCATGAACCCGCTCGAGTGTCACGATCAATTCATCACGGGTGCCGAAGGCAAAATCGGTGTGCAGATATTTGTCACCGGTAAAGTTGAACTGCGTGGTGAGCTTACGATAACCCGGAGCCGAGATGAAGAAATGCACGTGGGCCGGACGTTCAGCATGGCGGCCCAGCGCGTTCATGAGCTGACGTGTCGCACTTTCCGGCGGGCAGCCATAACCGTTCGGCACGATTGTGCGGGCCAGATAGCGCCCTTCGCTGTCAGTCTCGATACGGCGGCGCAAATTGTAAGGAGCCTGCTCACCATCAATGAACGAATAGCCACCTTTTGAATTGGCGTGCCAGATATCGACGATTGCGCCGGGAATCGGATTGCCTTTTTCGCCGGTCACCTGGCCTGAGATGAAAAACACTTCACCAGGATCAGTGCCGTCATCCATGCGCGCTTCGCCTTTCGACAGCGGTGCGCCGGCCACATAAAGCGGGCCTTCAATGGTGCGCATCGTGCCACCCTTGATACCGGCGCGCTTTTCGGATTCATCAAGGCGAATATCCAGGAAATGTTCGAGGGCCACACCGGGCACAGCAAGACCCAGTTCATTGTTCTTGGCGGCAGTGCCAAGAAAATTCACGGCTGTCCAAAATTCGTCCATGGACACGTCGCATTCATCAATGACCTGCATCATACGGTACAGCAGGCGATTGGTGACTTCCTTGACGCGGGCATTGCCCTGCGGGCTGTCAAGACCGGCAGCCTGGGCCGCAAGGTCTTTCATAACAGATTTCGAGATAAGATTGGCAGGCATGGCGTTTCCCTTTCTATTGATCTTCAAGCGTTGAATTATCTGTCATCCTCGTGGATTGATGACGGATGGCGGCAGAGTGGCGTCACTGCAATTTCCATGTAAGGGAAAAGTGGCAGCGCCGATAAAATATCGTGCAATTCCTGTGCACCGGAAACATCGAATATGCTGACGTTGGCGTAGCGTCCCGCCACACGCCAGAGATGCCGCCATTTGCCGGAGGCTTGCAATTCCTGCGCGCGATCACGCTCGGTTTTTTTGAGGATATCAGCCTTCTCCGGCGGCATATCGGCCGGCAAACGCACATCCATCTGGACATGGAACAACATAATCAGGACCCCGTTTTCAGTTTTGGCAGCACATGAATGCTGCGCTCTTGCCGGTCGCGGCGGAAGCGATTGATCTGCGCTTCGTTGAGCGCGATTCCGAGCCCTGCGCCGGTGGGCACCTTGAGGCTGAATTCGCTATAATCGAGCGGCTCTTCGAGAATTTCCTCGGTCAGCAACAACGGTCCGAACAATTCTGTGCCCCACTCCAACTGTGCAAAGGTTGCAAACAGATGCGCTGACGCTGCCGTGGTAATGCCGCCTT
>JBOFCU010000136.1:0-6628 GCA_051646285.1 Beijerinckiaceae bacterium | reverse complement strand
CGGCCTGGAAAGCCATGCCTCATCCTGACATTGCCGATGCCTATGTGCATGTGCGGCCGGGCGATTCGACCCATGACCGTCTCGACCGGGCCAAAACCCTCGCCCGCCTGATGCCGCGCGAGCGGGAAAGCGCGTTTATGGTGGCCAAAGCCGCCATGGATGCCCAGGACAGTTCAGCCGCGCGAGCGGCCCTCGACCCGGTTCTGACATCGCAGCCGACGGCGCGGGCCTGCATGTTGATGGCTCAGATCGAGGATATGGAGGGACATCCCGGTCTGGCGAAGGGCTGGCTGGCGCGCATCCCCTTTGTGGCGCGGGACCGGGCCTGGGTGGCGGATGGCCATGTCAGCCGGCATTGGGCGCCGGTATCGCCGGTCACGGGCCGGCTTGATGCGTTTGAATGGATTGACCCGCCGCAGGATCGGATGGCCGCGCTTGGGCCACTGGAAGACATGACGGTGCTTGAGCCGGCCGCCGATATGCCCATGCTGCCACCGCGGGAAAGTCCTTCCCAGAAGGCGCAGACCGAGATGGCCATACCGGCAGCGGCGAGCGACAATGACAGTCTGGTTTCCCAGACCGTGGCCACGCCAGACATGCCCCCGGAGCAGGTTCCGGCGCAACAGGCTGCTGCTGATGTGACTGCAGAGCCGGTCAAAGCCGCTATTGCTGACAGCACTGGCGCGCCGGCATCAAAAATATCCTCTGCGTCTGCGCTGCAACCGGCTATCGATGCAGCGGCAACGGCAGCCACTGAAATGGATGCAGCGAAAAAAACGGATCGTCCGTTTCCGATCTCGCCGTCATCCAGTGGAGCCGGTGCGCGCACCGCCGATCCGTTGCCGCAGGCGACGCCCGTGGTCTTTCCGGTGCCCCATGCGCCCGATGATCCCGGCCCGCACAAGGCCAAGCCGCCGCATCCCCGGCGCTGGCGCGTTTTCGGCGGCTAACTGCGCTGTTGATGCAGGGCAGAATATCGCGGAACATTTCTTGACATGTCACCGCGTTTTTAAATCGTCAGGGCTGGTGAAGACCAACGCTCCGGTTTCAGGCGGTTGTCATGGCACAGCCGCGCTATCACTCATGTGCGTTGCGCGGCAACAACCATTCCGCTGGTTATCATCAGATGCATGGCCTGCGCGAGATTAAATTCTGCGCGCGCGCCAGCCGCCTCTGCGGCGGCTGCACCAAGATTTTTCCCCTCTTGCAAATTCAAGAAAAATACTGCGGCACCGGGCGGCGCGCGCATGACCTCAACGGTCAGTTGCGGCCGGATAATCAGGACATCTTCCGGCAGGCTGGGATCAACGTTCGCGATATTCAACACTCCCTGATGGGCAGCCCAGAGGGATGCCACCGCAAAGCGGGACTGCAACAGACGAAAGCCCGGATGCAAAATAAAATGGAGACCAGGAAGGTCTTCGCCAGCCAAGGCCGCG
This sequence comes from Beijerinckiaceae bacterium, assembly GCA_051646285.1. GTDB lineage: Bacteria > Pseudomonadota > Alphaproteobacteria > Rhizobiales > Beijerinckiaceae > Terrirubrum. Next base: position 5,189 of record JBOFCU010000136.1, on the reverse strand, counting down.
AAATCCTCATGAGAAAGCGCAAGAGCGTCTGCGGCGTGATAGGCCTGCGTGCACAGCGCTTCCAGCCGCGCCATATCCGGTAAATAGGGGACAGAGGCCGCTGGCTCAAAGCCCGCGATGAAATCGGAAAAATCATGACCATATTCGGACATGATCCGGCTGCGTGGCGGATGGTCCGGCACATAGCAGCGGGCCATGGCGCGGAAAAACACTTCGCCCACCAATTCCTGTGTCACGGGAAAGCGCGCCGCCAGAGCATCAATCAGCGAAACCATGATATTATTGCGGTAGATGGCAAAGCGCTTGCCATCGGGCGTTCCCGAATGGCCTGTGATGCCAGCGGGAATGGCGCTGTCAGGATCCAGCAAGGCGCGGGCGAATGCGGAATGGGAGACAGCCTGTGTCATCTCAGATTGCGCCGCTGGTGTTCAGCGCGGAGCAGATGGCTGGCGCGCGCCGCTTCGGCCATCAGAACATCAAGTGGCGGCACATCATTGTCCCACTCAATCAGGGTTGCCATGGGCCCCACGCGCGTCAATGCGTATTGATAAAGCGCCCACACTTCGGATGCGACAGGCCGGTCGTGCGCATCAATCAGGATGCGCTCGCCCTGGTCATCGCGGTCTTCAGCGTGGCCGGCGAGATGAATTTCGCCCACGGAGGAGACAGGAAAAGCATCGATATAGGCTGTGGTATCACGGCCCTGATTCACACAGGTCACCATGACATTGTTGACATCAAGCAACAAACCGCAGCCGGTCCGCCGGGCAATTTCCGCGATGAAATCAACCTCGTCCCATGTGCTGGACTGAAACGCGATATAGGTCGAGGGATTTTCAAGCAGCATGCGGCGTGCCAGCCGGGTCTGCACCTGGTCGATATGGTCGCAGATGCGGGTCAGTGTCGGGGTGTCATACGAAACCGGCAGCAGGTCGTTGAGATAGGCCTGGTCATGACTGGACCAGGCCAGATGTTCAGAAAATGATTGCGGCTCGTATCGGCCGATCAGGTCCGCCAGCCGGTCAAGATGGGCTGAATCCAGCGGCGTCTCACCGCCGATGGACAGGCCGACACCGTGGATGGACAGGGGAAACCGCTCGCGCAATCTGGTCAGGAAATGGTGCGGCGCGCCGCCTGCGCCCATATAATTTTCGGCATGGACCTCAAGAAAGCCGAGTCCAGCGCCATCCTCCAGGATTTGCGTGACATGCTCAGGTTTGAGGCCAATTCCGGGCTGCGCAGGCAGTCCGGCAAATGGCGGGAAGCGGGCCGCGGCGATGGCTGGTGTGGTCATGAGCATCGGACGGCCCGCCTTGTGAGGATGATGGCGATCAGGCCTTCTTTTCCTTGAATTCCTTGAGCTGGCCAAATCCGGTCGGTGAGGTTTTCGAGGCGGTCTTGTCGCATGTTCCCTTCGGCACGAGCTTCCAGGCGTTGCCCTGATAATCAACCTTGGAGGTGCCGGCGCAGGTCGTGCCAGGCCCAGCCGCGCAGTCATTGGCGCCCTTCAGGGACACGCCAAAGCATTTTTCCTTGCCAGCGTCCTGCGCCATGGCGGGAGCGGCGGCCAGAGTGAGCGCTGTGCTCAGCGAAGCAGCCAGCGCCAGCGAAAGGGTTCTGCGATCCATGAGTGTTTCTCCATCATTTATGGTGAGCCAACCGTTCGGCTCATACTCACTGTTCGACGGCTTCAGGTGAATTGTTACACAAACACATTTTTGTGAATGCGTCTCCACCGCATGATTTCTGGCAAGGAGAGAATGGCAGGCTGTTTTGCGCAATCGCCCGCTTGCTCGCCCTTGTGGATGCCTGCCGCCCGTGGACCGGGAGACGGCCATGATTGCGCGAGCCATCATGATCTGGATATGCCGGGACTTGTGCCAGCCAAAAATCCCAGCATGAACGGCCAATCAATCATTGCATCGCTTCATTGAATAAATCGGCGCTTACCAGCGCACGGTCATCCGGCAAGCGATGGCACCAACAACAGCCATGATCAGGGCCGCGAGCGAATACCAGAACGCGACAAACAGCGGGCTGTCATCCGTGCAGTGCAGCGCATACAGCGTTGCACCAATGCCTGCTGCCGCCAATCCGGCCATGCTTCCGGCCACCGCGTGCTGCGTCACAGCACCGGAGCGTGCGGCAAATAAAATGGCCGCGAGCGGTGCAAGAGACAGCAACGGGATCATGCTCAGGCAGTAAAGCCCCTTGCTGCCGATCGCGCGGGCCTGCCACCCTTGCGCACCTGTCTGCATCATATCGGTCAACACCAGGCCGGCGAGAACGACAAGCGGCAATGCCAGGGCGGAATACATCGCGGGCCCATTTTTTTCAGGACGCACAACGCGCATGCAGACGAACAAGGCCGTGCCTGCGAGGATTCCGGTAAGAAGCAATTTATGGGCAATGGCTACCCAGTGTGCAGAAAGCTCCTGACGAAACCCAAGAAAAACCAGAAAAAATGCAAATGATGCCGCTACTGCTGCAGGCAGTGCCTGCATGGCCGCTTCGCTGATGGAGGTCTGCGGGGTGGGCAAATCAGCCGCCAGTGTGCTGATCAGGTCATGTGTTTTCATGTCGCGATACTTCTGTCACCATCGGCTTGTTGTGGTTGCGTCCTTGCATACTTTCCCGAACGCGCCGGCATGGGCATCCGTGTCAGCCTTGCCGCATTCATCCAACGGCCAAAACGCACGTGCTTTTCCGGCTCTCCTTACACATTCGCGTTATCCGGCCCATTTGTTACAGGCTGCATTGTTTTGTTGTTTCCTGTGTTGCCTCCGCTGGCTTTTCAACAGCGGGTGCGCCTGTCAGGCACCGCCGCCATCGCGCCGACGTCATGCGCCACATGCAGCTGGTAGAGGATGCTGGTATCGTCGCGCATGGAGCCGGCACACCCGGAGCCGGAGATAGTGATGCTGAAAATTCTGCCGCCATTATGCTTGCAGGAGCGGTGCCCGCTGCGGTGGTGTGCGCTGTGATGACGCGCAACCCTTGGGCCGGGGTCTGGGCGCGTCTGGGCGTGATTGTCCCGCTTCTGACCGTCACACCTGCACTGGCCAATGAGCCATGCGATGCCCGCGAGGGCTGCGTGGTCACGCAGGGGCGCTATCACGCCTATGTTCCAGCACAGGCCGCGCGCCATGTGATCATGTTTTTTCACGGGTTTGGCAGTTCAGCACGCCAGGAATTGACCATGGCGGATTTCCGCCAATGGGCGGAGCGGGAGCAGGCCATCCTGCTGTTGCCGGATGGTTTGAACAACCGCTGGTCAGTTGTCGACGGCGGGGCCTACCCGCGCGATGACACGGCCTTCGCAGATGCGGTTCTCGCGGATGCCCGGCAGCGCATGGCGATTGGCAGCCTTCCGGTTGTTGCGGCCGGATTTTCGCTGGGCGCTTCGATGGTCTGGAAGCTTGCGTGTGGCGGCTCGCCGCACTTTTCCGGCTACATCGCCTTTTCCGGCGCGTTCTGGGAGCCTGCACCCGTGGACTGTCAGCCGGTTGGCGTGCCCGTATTCCATTTCCATGGCAGCGATGACACCGTGGTGCCCTTGCAAGGCCGTGCCGTGCGATCGGGCCTGCGGCAGGCGCCTGTCGAAAAAGCGTTGATGGCGGTTGCCCGTGCCAAACGGTGCGAAATGCCGCTGCGGTGGCTGTCTCAACCCGATATGCCGGGCGGGCTGGCGTGCACCGCGACGGCCCTATGCCAGGCTCCGGGCCAGTTCATGTATTGCAGCCATACCGAAGGCCACAATTTCAGGTTTGACTGGTTCAGCTACGCGCTTGCAAAAATCTCCAAGCCTGAGCGCTAGCGTTCTTGTGGAATCGTGCCTTCAGGGTGCGAACAGCGCGCGCAGCCTTATGCCGACCATCGTGCCTGGCAGGGCAAACAGCAGCCAGACCGCCCCGTGCAGACTGCCGGATGCCATGCCGGAGAAAAAGGCACCGATGTTGCAGCCCGTCGCAAGGCGCGCTCCGTAGCCCATGAGCAGGCCACCAATGATGGAGGCAGCCAGTGTCTTGCCCGCGATCCGCCATTGCGGCTTGAGAGCCCCTGCCAATGCAGCGGCGGAAAAGGCACCCAGCATCAGACCAAAATTCATCAGCGATGTGCCATCAGCAAAGACGCTCGCGCTCAAAGACGGGTCGCCTTGCCAATAGGGCCACAGGTGAACATCGGCACCCGTCAGCGCAACGATCTTGCTGCCCCAGAGTGCAAACGCCGAGGTGATACCCCAGGGGCGGCCAGCCACCAGAAGCGTGGCGATATTCACCAGAACCAGTGCCAGCACAGCGGACATCAGCGTCCAGTGCGCGCGCAATGGAAAATCAATCCCGTCAGCCCAAAAGGGTACGATTTTTCCGTGGCGGGCCTGTTCGCGCATCACAAGCAAACGGTATGCTGCGGACAAAAGGGTGAGGACTACGAACAGTGCAGGCCCCGCACCAAGATGCGTCACGATGGAATAGGCGCCCGCCGATGGCCACTCGCTCCAGCCGCCGAAATCCATTGCCGCGATGACCGAGCCGGCAATAAAAGCGGCCAGTGTGATGACCATCCGCACATTGCCGCCACCGGCCGTGTAAAGGGTGCCGGAACCACAGCCGCCACCAAGCTGCATGCCGATGCCGAATAAAAACGCGCCAACGCACAAGGCCACGCCAACCGGGTTGACGAATCCGGTGAGAGGCAAGCCACCGAAAGATCCGTAGGCGAGCAGCGGAAAGAAGGCAACCGCCGCCAGTCCGATCATGACGATCTGCGCCCGCACGCCGCGTGACCGGCCCTCGCTCAACCAGACACGCCATGCCGAGGCAAAACCTAGGGATGCACGGTAGAGGGCAAAACCGGCACCAAAGCCGATGGCGGGCAAAAGCGAGAGGCGCGCAGGCGCGTTGTTCATCGCTGCCACGGTGATCCATGCCAGACCCGCGAGGGCAAACAGCAGCGCGGGCCACTGGATGGCAGGCAGGGCAGGCAGTGGGGCCTGCTTCTGCGCCGAAAGCGGCATCGCGGTCATGGCGTCCAGCCGGTCGATGACAGAGCCACGGCTGAGGAGGATCCCGAGGCCAACCCATCGTGCTGATGGGTCATGATGGCCATTCTCACCGGTGGCGGTGCATCAGCCGGCATACTTCTGGTCCAGCTCTGGCTGGCGCTGGCGGGTCATGAGCGCCTCGGCA
>JBOFCU010000249.1:0-12273 GCA_051646285.1 Beijerinckiaceae bacterium | reverse complement strand
TCAAGGCCTGATCAACCGGCCTTGATTTGGAATAAAAAGCCCCGGTCATGCCGGGGCTTTTTGCTGTGGCCATCCCTGCCAGCCGTTTCACGCCCTGGCCGCAGCCTCCGGCCGGGCAAACAGGCCGATGCCCGGACGGCGCGAACGGCCCTGGCCTCTGGAAATGGCGGCCACCCCCACGCCAGCGGCAATCACGGATGACAGCCACCAGGCCTGGGTCGTGCCGGGCATCGCCAGACCTTGCACCGTGACAACAGCAATCAGCCCAAGGGCAGCCGCCGCCACATCAGCGCTGGTGCTGCGGGCCAGACGGAAAGCGGCGGCCATGCCGCCCACAACCAGACCGGCGGCCATGAGGCCAAGATCAAACCACAAGCCGGCGAAATAGGTTGGCCCCGCTGGCAGGAAATACTGGCCGGATGGCATGCGCGGTGCTGTCTCCAGCCCGTAACCCGTCACTGCCCGCGCCAGCCTGAGCAGGAAAGAGCCATCCAGCAACGGCATGAGCTGGATACCGGCAATGGTTTGCCCCTGCCATGTTTTGGCGAACAGCGGCACTGCGGCAACGGCCAGCACGAGCACGGCAACAATGGCCAGAGCCAGCGCCCCGGCAACCGGGCGCACACGCACGGCAAGAAAAGCCAGCGCGCCCGCCACGATCGTCAGCATCATCAGCATATCCTTGGCGGCGAAGGCGACGGCCAGAAGCGCGATCAGCAGCAGCCCGGCATCGAGGATGCGCCCGCGTGACACCAGCCACCCCCCGGCAGGGATGCTCATCAGGACCAATGTTGCCAGCCCGCGCTGGATGATCACGCCATCCCCCGGCATCGTGAACATGAAGCGCTCAAGGCGCACATCCAGAACAACCACGCTGGCAAAGGCTGCCGCCGCGAAAGCGCCGATGGGCAGCACATACAGGGTCGGGGCGCGCATCCGGGCGGGAATGGACGCCAGCACACCAATGAAAATCGCGATCAGCCCGGCCAGATTGGCCAGCCGGTCCGTACCGGTGCGGGCAAACGGTGCCCAGCCTAGGCTGGCAGCCGCCCACAAGAGGAACCCAAGCACCAGCCAGATCACGGGCTGGCGCAAAAGATGGGTCAGCCGGGAACCAAACGGTTTTTCCGCCGGCTCAATCAGCGCTGCCAGAATCAGCAGGATCGCGCCAATCGGCATGATGATGACCGTGCCGCGCCGGGACACCAGCGCAGCCATGGGCATGATGATGTAGAGCACCGCCAAGCCAATGCGGCGGAGCAGATAAGCCGCATCCGCAGCCGGATCGACGCGCGTGGCAGCCGAATTGACCAAGAACTATCCTGTCGCAAACCGTTTTCGCCCCGGAGAGAAACTAGCCTGCCTCGTCAGGAAAAACTGTGGGCCGGAAGCCACACTGTCGCCGCATTTCATTTTCGCCGTGGAACAGGCTGACGGCTCAACGGGGTGAAGACAAAGTGCGGCGCACCGCATCACGCCAGCCTGCAATCTTGCGCGCCCGCACATCCGCTTTCATTTCGGGTACGAACCGTCTTTCACGGTTCCAGCTGCGGGCAAACTGGTCAGGCGGTGCCAGAAGCCCGGCACCGAGGCCGGCCAGGTAGGCTGCACCAAGGGCTGTCGTTTCGAGCACCTGAGGACGGTCAACAGGGCTGCCGAGAATATCGGCCAGCCGCTGCATGGTCCAGTCGCTGGCGACCATGCCGCCGTCGACCCGCAAGACTGTCTCCGCCTCCTGCGCGTGGGGCCAGTCCGCGCGCATCGCATCGAGCAGGTCACCGGTCTGGTAGCACACCGCCTCCAGGGCAGCCTGGGCAAATTCGGCCGGCCCGGAATTGCGGGTCAGGCCGAACATGGCTCCGCGCGCCTCCGCATCCCAATGGGGCGCGCCAAGGCCGGTGAAGGCGGGCACGAGATAGACATGCTGCCCGGCATCCGCCTGCGCGGCGAGATAGCCCGATTGTTCCGCGCGCTGGATAATTTTAAGCCCATCGCGCAGCCATTGCACGGCAGCACCCGCGATAAAGATCGAGCCTTCCAGCGCATAGGTGCGCTGGCCATTGAGCTGATAGGCAATGGTTGTGAGCAGCCGGTTTTTGGAAGCGACCGCCTGCCCGCCGATATTCAGCAGCGCAAAACAGCCCGTGCCATAGGTCGATTTCATCATGCCCGGCTGGAAACAGGCCTGCCCCACCGTGGCCGCCTGCTGGTCACCGGCCATGCCGCGCACCATGATGCCGCCACCGAAAAGGGCCGCATCGGTCACGCCGAAATTCGCCACACAATCCTTGACCTGTGGCAGCATCGCCATCGGCACATGCAACAGGTGGCACAGTTCCGGGTCCCACGCGCCGGTGTGAATATCAAACAGCAGCGTGCGCGAGGCATTGGTCGCATCGGTGGCGTGGACCGTGCCGCCGGTCAGCCGCCACAGCAAAAAGGCATCGATGGTGCCGAACGCCAGCGCGCCCGCCTCGGCCCGCGCCCGCGCGCCTGGCACATGGTCGAGAATCCACGCAATCTTGGTTCCGGAAAAATAGGGATCGAGCAGCAGGCCGGTCTTGGCAGAAAACAGCGGCTCATGCCCTGCCTGCCGCAACGCCGCACACACAGGTGCCGTGCGCCGGTCCTGCCAGACAATGGCATTGTGCACCGGCTTGCCGGTTGCCTTGTCCCACACCACCGTGGTTTCGCGCTGATTGGTGATGCCGATCGCGGCGATATCTTTCGCGGTCAGCTTTGCTGTCGCCAGCGCCTCCCGGCACACCGCAAGCGTTGAGGCCCAGATGTCCTCCGGATCATGCTCGACCCAGCCCGATTGGGGATAATGCTGGGTGAACTCCTCCTGTGCGGTGGCCACGACCCCCAGCGCCAGATCAAAGATGATGGCCCGCGAGGATGTGGTTCCCTGATCAATGGCCAGAAGGTATGAGGTCATCGCATTCTCCCTGCCCGCTCCGGGCGCAACGCAGCGACCCCCGTGACCGGCTCTTTTTTTAATACCGAAATCCTTGGGCTGCTTGTAACAAGTTTTTTGACGGCAACGCTATTGCCCGGCTCATCGGAGGTCGCGTTGGCGGCGCTGCTCAAGCTCGGCACGACACCGCCATGGCCACTGATCATCGCCGCAACCCTTGGCAACACGCTCGGCTCGATCACCAACTGGCTGATCGGACGCTTTGGCGCCCACTGGCGTGATCATCCCCGTTTTCCCCTGACACCGCAGCAGATGAACCGCGTGGAAGCCTGGTATCAAAAGTACGGTGTGTGGACGCTTGTCTTTGCGTGGGTGCCGATCATTGGCGACCCCATGACAGTCGCCGCTGGATTGCTGCGCACGCCGCTGATCATATTCATCCCGCTCGTCGCGGCGGGAAAATTCCTGCGTTATATCGCGGTTGCCGGACTCACAGGATTGTTCTGATGCCCATCATGGCTGCCGCCGATATTCTGGCGATCGAAGCCCGCATGCTGCGGGCCTGGCCCGCGATTGAATCGCAGCGCCATGGTGAGTGGCTGATGCGTTTTGCCAACGGCTATTCCAAGCGCGCCAATTCCGTCACGCCGATGAACGCCGCCGCTGACGCCGCTGATCTGACAGATAGGGATCTGGCCACGATCGAGCGCGCCTATCAGGCGCGCGGCATTGCCGCCACGATCCGCATGTTCCCGTTCGCTGCGCCAGACCTGGATGCACGCCTGCATCAGCGCGGCTATGTTCTCATCGATCCCACCGTTGCGATGATCGCCCCATTGCAGCAGCCCGTGGATGCGGATGCACGCGTGACAATCATGCCGCGTGTCACACCCTCTTGGGCCAGCGCCAACGCCGCGGCTTACGGCGGGGAAAAATCCAACGACGGCCACTTGTTTGATATTCTCTCCCGCATCACCCAGCCCGCCGCCTTCGCAACCCTGACCCATCAGAACGAGGATGTGGCTTGGGGCATTGCGGTTGCTGACAGCGGCTATGCCGGCTTGCAGGATATTGTCGTGAAACCATCAGCGCGCGGACAAAAAATGGGGCTGGCCCTGGTGCGTTCTTTGCTGGCCTGGGCCCAGGAAAAGGGCGCGCACAGCGCTTATCTGCATCGCCTTGCCAGCAACACCGCCGCGCAGAAACTCTACAGGCACTTGGGATTTTCAGATGGCTATGGGCTGCATTACCGCGTGAAAAAACACGCCTGACAGGTCAGCCCGTCAACACGCACAGGCTCACGCCTTCTTGGCAAAGAACGCCATGAACGCGGCCTGCGCCTCCTGCGAGTGCAGGCGCTGGGCAAAGTGCTCGGCTTCCACATCAATGGCTTCACGCACAGCCGTGGCATCAGCGCGCTTGAGCAATTTTTTTGTCACGCGCATCGCCTCGGCCGGCAGCGCCGCCACGGTCTGCGCCTGCGCCAGCGCCCGGCCAAGCGCCGCGCCTGGTGCAACGGTCTCATTGGCCAGCCCCGCCGCGACTGCAAAGGCACCATCGAACATGCGCCCGGTCATCAGCAAGTCGGCGGCCATTTTTGTGCCCGCGATTTTCGGTAACAGCAGGCTCGATCCACCTTCCGGGCAAAGCCCCAGCGTGATAAAAGGCATCGCCATTTTCACATTGCTGGCGACATAGGCAAAATCGCAATGCTGCAGCATCGTCACGCCGATGCCGATGGCGTTGCCTTCAACAGCAGCAATCACCGGTTTGGAAAAAGTGCTGATGGTGTGCAGAAAGTCCACGGCGTTGCGCGCACCGCTAACCGCATCGCCCATAAAATCGGCCAGATCATTGCCAGCCGTAAAATGACCGCCCTCGCCCGTGATGACCACCGCCCGCACAGCCCCATCATCATCGGCAGCGCGCAAGGCATCGGTCAGCGCCCGGTAGGTCACACCATCAAGCGCGTTGCGCTTGGCAGGCCGCGCAATCACCAGCAGCCGCACACCCTCATGCGGCATTTCCGTGCGCAATGTCTGCTGTTCACTCATGACGCACCCTTTTTCAATCCCGGCTTTGTGCAATCCCGTGCCGCGCGGCAAAACGCCCGTCCTTAGTGTCTTCTTCCACAACAGCTTTGTCTGTCAATCGCGGCGCGGATGCGCGCAGGCCCTGATCTGATCCGCACGGGCGCATGAAACGGCATGCGGCAAAAATTGAAACACTCCGGCATAAATCGGAACCGCCGCACCCATGAAAAAGAGGCCGCGTGCCAGCGGCCCCTCCATGGATACCCCAAACCGCTGCCCCTATTTTTTGTGCGTCTCCAGCATCGCCGCAATATCGTCCAGCAGCTTCAGCCGCTTCTTGCGCTCGGTTTCCAGTATCTCGTCCGCAACTGGCTCCAGATTCGTTTCCATGCGGTGCACGGTGCGGTTGATGGCATGATACTCATCCGCCAGACGGGCGAAATGCGCGTTGCTGATTTTCAGCGCATGCATCGCGTCCTTGGCCTTGGGAAACATCTCATCCAGTTCGTGCGGTGTGTTGCGATTATCCATCAGTCCTGTGCTCCGTTTTGATAGCGCCAAGTCTAGGCGGCATGCAACGCGCGGCCATGATATTGATCAAACACGCGGATCAAAATGAGGATCAGGAGCATCGCCTGAACAGACCTGCTCTGGCAGCGATAATGAACGGAACATTAAAGGAATGACGCTAGTCTGGTGCGCACCATGTCTTTCCGTTGGATGAGCCCCGCCGCGCCATGCCTGAAGCAGCCACAGCCAAACCGACAGCCGGCTTCCCCGTTTTGACCATCAGTCCCATGGTGCGGCGCGGGCTGTATCTCGCCCTGCTGCTGGCTTTCGCCGGAGCCATTCCAAAATTCGCCGACACCCAGTGGGGCGCAGCGCGGCCCCTGATTGATTTTGATGCGCTGTATCTGGTCGGCACGATGGTCAACAGCGGCACCGCTGACCAGGCCTATTTTCTGGAAAAGCTGTTTGCAGCGCAGCAGCTGTTGACTGGCAAGAACAGCTTCATGCCCTGGACCTACCCGCCGCCCTTCAACCTTGTGGTTGGCGCACTGGCGACAATGCCGCGCTGGCTGGCCTATACGCTTTTCATGGCAACATCGCTTGGCGCGTATCTGCTGGTGATGCGCCGCCTGAGCGGGCCGCAATTTCCGCTTGCCGTGCTTTTAACCTTTCCGGCCATCGCCATCACCCTGTCATGCGGACAGAATGGCATGATGAGCGGCGCGCTTCTGGGGCTCACCGCCATTTTGGTACTGGCCCGGCGCGATGGTGCCGGTGTGCCGCTCGGCATCATGATCATCAAGCCGCACATTGCCGTGCTGTTTGGCTTTTACCTGCTGCTCACCCGGCGCTGGTACGCCATAGCCATTGCCGCCGCCACGGCTTTTCTGCTTTGCGCCATGGCGACGGTTTCGCTTGGCATAAAAATCTGGCCCGCCTTTATGAATGGCGTGCGTGAGGCCAGTGAATTTCTGGTGCAGGGCTATTATCCCCTGCATCGCATGATCTCGGTTTATGCAGCCACGCGCAGCGCAGGTGCCTCGGCGACACTCGCCATGAGCGCGCAAATGATCACAGCACTCGCGGCTATCGGAATGATAATTGCAGCACTGCGCCTGCGGTTTCCGCCCCGGCCTATGCTCGGCCTGGCCGCTCTCGCCAGCCTGTGCCTGAGCCCCTATGCCTATGACTATGATCTGCCGGTCTATGGCATTGGCATTGCATTGCTGCTGCCGGCCCTGTTCACCCATGCAACCCGGACCGAGGCTTGGATCCTTCTGGCCGGCAATGGGGTGATGCAGGTCTGGGGATATGCCGGCAATCTGATGTTCAGCCTGCTGCGCAAGGATTCCATCGTTGAATCCATTCTGGATGGTGACCGTTTCTGGACCCCTTCCGGTTTTATTCTGGTCGGCATGACCGCGCTGGTGTTTCATATTCTTCGCCGGGCCGGGCAGCAGCAATATGCAGTGTCAGATAAAATGGACGGCCATTAAAGCCGTGGTTGCGGCGTGCGGAAAACAAACCGTTTATCGAGATAATATTTGGCAACATAGCCGATCACCAGCCCGATGATGCCGCCAAGATAACGCATCCCGCGCGTGCCGAACGCAGCGTGAAAACCGAATTCAAACGTCCAGAAAATGATGGTCGTGCCGACGCCCATGAGCGCATAGAGCAAAAATGTCTTGCTGTTATGGGCAGCGCTGTGCGTGACAAATTTGAAAATAAATTTCTTGTCGAGGCTGTATTTGGCCACCAGCCCGGCACCGGTGCCGGCAATCACGGAGGCGGCAAGAGCCATCGGTCCGGTGTAGAGCCGGATCACGATATCCTGTGCCAGAATATTGATGACAATCGCCACGGCAGCCAGAATGGCATAGGTAACAGCAAGGACCATGAAGCCGGTCTATCGCACAAGCCCTTTCACCGGCAAGGACACAGGCCCCTCATCACCCGCTCCATCCGTCAAGACGCAGGAACAGCGCCGGTGCGCATGGGCCGGAATGGCAGCGCGCCCGGCCAGATTTCACCGCAGGCAGATGGATAATATGCCAATGCAGGACGCCTCATGATCGGGGTTCCGCGAAGCGGCACTTGCTATCACTCTAGCGCGTTACAAAACGGCAAGAATACTGCTCAAACCGGGTGCAAAATGCTGATTTTGCGGTTTTGGAATGATTGTTGCTCTTGCGCGCGATGGTAAACAAACGGTAAAGAAAACGGAACTGGAACCGGGCGCCAGTTTTCTTTTTTTTCTTTGGAGGCTGCAATGGCCATTAATGGCGACGCATTGGACAATAACCTGACTGGCACGGCCGGCAACGACATGATGTACGGGCACGGCGGCAACGACACCCTTGACGGTGGCGAAGGCAACGACGTGCTGTATGGCGGCGAAGGCAATGACACGCTGTATGGCGGCGGTGGCAACGACCAGCTGTCGGGCGGCGAAGGGGCCGATGACATGTATGGTGGTGAAGGCAACGACACCTACTTCGTTGATGATGCTGGTGATCAGGTAACGGAAATGGCCGGCGAAGGCACCGATACCGTTGTGTCCACAATCAACTACATTCTCGGTGCCAATGTCGAAATTCTGCGCCTGTCCGGCACAGCCGACATTTACGGCAAGGGCAATGAGCTCAACAACACAATCATCGGCAATGCTGGCAACAACAACTTGTATGGTGGTGCCGGCAATGATTCCATCAATGGCGGTCTGGGCAATGACATCATCGGCGGCGGGGTCGGCAACGACATTCTGACCGGCGGCGAGGGCATTGATCTTGTCACCTACAAGGTCGGCTCGACCAGCGGTGTCACGGTTGATCTTGCCAAGGTTGGCGTCAACCAGAACACCGGCGGGGCTGGCATCGACAAGCTGGCTGACAAGTTCGAGAATCTGGAAGGCACCAATTTTGCTGACTTCCTCTATGGCAACGAACTCGACAACAAGATCTCTGCGCTTGATGGTGGCGACTACATCCGTGGCCGTGCCGGCAATGACGATCTGACCGGCGGCCTGGGTGGCGACACGTTCCGGTTTGAAGACACCGAGACCAATGGCGTCGACCGCATCCGTGGTTTCGTCTCCGGTGAGGATGTGTTCGAGTTCGCAGCCGCTGATGGCTATGATGTCGATGCTGGCTTCACGGTTGGGACGGCCGCTGTCGGATCTGGCGCACAGTTCCTGTTCAATGATGCTCTCGACACGCTGTCCTATGATGCGGATGGTGATGGTGAAGGCGCTGCCATCCTGCTCGCCAATCTGGCAACTTTGGCAGCTCCGATTCAGGCCTCGGACATCGTTGTCATCGGCGACATGATCATAAGCTGAATCAGAGTTGATCTCTGACGACAGAAAGGGCGCCTTCGGGCGCTCTTTTTTGTGCTGTCTGAGGGGATGCCGCCACGGGCAGAGCAGCACAGCGCCAAGGATCGGAGAGAATCGGAAAGGATCAAGCCGCTGGCAGAAAAAAGCGGCCCGAAGGCCGCCAATCATTGGCTTTGAAAGCAACAGCGGGCGCAGAACGCATCCACCATGGCCGAAGCCATCACAGCCCTTTGAGCGCGAAAACGGTACGCACCAAAATCTTCAAATCCAGCATGACCGAACGGGACCGCACATACTGGATGTCGCTTTCTACCCGGTTTGCCATCAGATCAACGGTCGGAGTCGGGCCGCGTTGACGGCGCACCTGCGCCAACCCGGTGATACCCGGCTTGACCGCCTGCCGCAGCCGGTACCCCGGGATAAGCTTGGCATAAAATTCATCATGCGCGAGGGCATGCGGGCGCGGCCCGACCAGTGACATCTCACCGCGCAAAACATTGAACAACTGCGGCAATTCATCAAGACTGGTGGCCCGGATGAAGCGTCCCAGCCGGGTGACACGCTGGTCGCCAGCCTCGGCCTGCCGTACAACGGCCCCGTCATCCATCGTGGTCATGGACCGGAATTTGTAAATGTAGAAGACTTGACCATAGCGCCCGGTGCGCCGCTGCTTGAACAGAACCGGCCCTTTGGAATCGGCCTTGATCGCGACAGCCAGACCAGCAAGGAGCGGCGAAATCAGCAAGGTCACAGTTGCTGCACCTGCGATATCAACGGCGCGCTTGACCCCTTCGAACAGGGGATCAGCCCGTCCGATCCGCCTGAGCTGAAGATTATCATGAAACGGAAAGACAACCGTGCGATGTGAGGCTTGCGTCAAACGCCGGTCATTCACACCAGCAAACGCGCGCGGTTTGGCATTGATTGGAGCTGCGCGAGTATTGGACATAGCTAAACAGACACCACTGATGTTGAGTAAGGCCGCTTCGTCGAGACTATACTTGAACGATCCGCCCTTATGCTGCTTCTTAGCCAAACTTTATGTCAAAAAGACAACGCAAACATGGCTGACAGCTTGCAACTTACTACACCTGACGCGCACGCCTACGCTTGAAACGCAACACTCGAGTTCCTAACGCAAAGGCGAGAGACTGTCGAGATTGTTTTACAGCTTGTTAACCCAATTTATTGTGCGACGCACAAAATACAACCCCTAAAATAGCCACAGCGGTATGTGTTTGAAGAATGTCGCGGCCGGCACACTTGCTTTGCCATGGCCCACAGCATTTAACGGCCATGAGGACGGATGAATTGATGGCGAGCCAGGCGGCCCTTCCACGGATGCAGACCGGCGAGCAGGCGCTCGTGCCGGATATAGCTGCGCGGCGCGATTTTCTTTTTTATGCGTGCCTGACGCTTTTTGCCGCAACCATTTTTCTCTCGGTTGCCCTCGTCAAGTTTGGCATTCCCGGATTGCCTCTGCGTGCGATCTGCGCGGCGCTGATCATTGTTATGGTTGCCGCGTCAGCCCCCCGCATTTTGTGGCAGTCCATCCATGATGTCCGCATGGTCCTGCTCATCATTCTGGCCTGCGCGGTAGCCGGCGCCGTGGCCAGCCTGCTCAACCGGGCGTTGCTGACGGATTTGGCCCGGCAAATTCTGGAAATTCATGTTCAGGCCGCCATCAGTGTGGTGGTGGGCGCGTGCCTTGTGCGTGTTTGCGGATTGCGGCCCATTTTTTTCGTTCTGGCCGGTGTGATCGGATTGTCGACCGCGTTGGCAACGCTCCAATTCATCGGCGTGGATGCCGCCTGGGTTTTGCGCTCCGCCTTGCAGCGTCTCCAGCCGGTTTCGGTTGAGGAAGACAGTGTTTTCCTCGTCAAAAGGTTGCGGGCGATGGGCTTGTCATTCAGCCCGGTGCATCTGGGCACTCAGCTTTGCCTGCTGTTCGCCACGGGTTTTCTTTTGTTGGCGGCGCGCCAGGGCAAGGCGTTGATGGAACGGTTTTCACCGCAGCTTATAGTCCTGCTGCTGGCCGTCACCTTTGGCGCAATCGTTTCGGGCAACCGGTCGCCCCTGCTCGGGCTTGCCGTTTTCCTGGTGCTGTATGTTTTTGTTTTGCGCCCGGCCATCGGGATTTTGCTGGCCCTCACTGTCCTGCCCT
This sequence comes from Beijerinckiaceae bacterium, assembly GCA_051646285.1. Lineage (GTDB taxonomy): Bacteria > Pseudomonadota > Alphaproteobacteria > Rhizobiales > Beijerinckiaceae > Terrirubrum. The sequence continues at coordinate 1,312 of JBOFCU010000249.1, read as the reverse complement.
TTGTCGTGTTTCTCGATGATCTGATGAATATGCTGGCCACGATGGGCGTGCGTGTGGCCAAGACGGATGATGGTTCATCAGCTGGCAGAAAAGTGTTGCGTACGCTTGGTATTCTGCTCTTTCTGGATCGCCCCTATGGTTACGGCCTGTCATTCGACAGCCGCAACTACTGGAGCCTGTTTTGGGAGCAGCTCAAGAATTTTCCCAACCAGGATGCGGTGATGCTGCATGCCCTGCATAATTATTACCTGATGGTCATCAACAAGCATGGCGTGGCGATCATCCTGATTGCGGCATTTGCTGTGTGGAGAATTGGGCCAAGCCTGCTCATGCTGCTCGCATTTCTGCCCTACGCCATTCACATCAACTACCACAATGATGGGCCCTTTCAGGCGGATTTTATTTTCTGGTTTATTCTGCCCATGGCGCGCGCGGTCCTGGTTGGCGAACGCTGGCAGCGTTTCCAGAAAGACACGCAGGCGCGCAGGCAGAAAAGCCGTCCGGCGCGGCCGCTCGCTGCATCATGATTTTTCTCCGGCGCAAGCGCTGGATGGCTGGCGCCTTGGCTCTGGCTGCAATCGTCTTGTGGGCCAGTCTGGCCAGCACACCAGCCGATACGGCGCGATTTTCGACGCACGCCACGCTCTATGAAAAATGGCGCTCCCTCTTCGAGGCGGTCACCATCCCCGCTGATGGCGCAGCACCGGCACAGGCGGCACGGTTTTTTGCAGGATCGGCCTCTGGCCCGCTGATTGTCGAATTGCCCTCGTGGCGTGGCACCCCTGCCAGCCTGTCCGGGCGCGAAACGCCGCTGGTGAGCGCCGTCCGCAACCGCAACTGGAGTTATATCCGCCCTGCGCTGGCGGGCGGCAATACCAATAGTGATGGCTGTTGCAGCCCATCCGCTCTCGCGCAAATCGCTGGCGCCGTGCGCTATGCCAAGCGCCATGCGCCGGTTGATGAAGCTAACATTTTTATTGTTGGCGAATCCGGCGGCGGCTACAGCGCCTTGTGCGCAATGATGCAGGCAATCGTTGCGGCACGCGGTATTTATGCGTGGGTGCCCGTCAGCGATCTTGCCGCCTGGCACGCGCAGCGCCAGCCCGATGCCTATGCGCGTGATGTGCGGGCCTGCACCGGCAATGCGGCCACGCTCGATGAGGCCGAGGCGCGGCGGCGTTCGCCGTTATTTATGCCATCGGCCAAGCCGGAATTGCTGATGCGCACGAAAATATATGCCGGCATTCATGATGGCTGGACCGGCAGCGTGCCCATTTCCCATAGCCTGCGCATGTTCAATCATATCGCGCAG
>JBOFCU010000244.1:0-3573 GCA_051646285.1 Beijerinckiaceae bacterium | reverse complement strand
ATCAAGTTATAGACTTGGAGTAAACAAAATGCTGCTGGAAAACAAAGTCTGCATCGTCACCGGTGCCGCGTCAAAACGTGGCCTTGGCCGCGCCATTGCGCAAAGTTTCGCCGAACAGGGCGCGAAGGTTGTCGTGCTCGACCTGGATGCCGAGCAAGCGAAACTCGCCGCCGCTGCCTTGCATGGCCGTGGCCACAAGGGCTACCGCTGCGATGTCACCCAGCATGAACAATGCATCGCCGCTGTCGCCGCCGCACTCGATGATTTCGGAGCGGTGCATGTGCTCGTCAACAATGCCGGCATTTCCCAGCCGCGCGACATCATGGCGATCACGCCGCAGGATTATAATGCCGTGCTCGATGTGAATTTGCGCGGCACGCTTTACATGAGTCAGGCTGTCATTCCCCACATGCGCCGGGAAAAGCGCGGCTCGATTGTGAATATCGCCTCTGTTTCCGCCCAGCGTGGCGGCGGCCTGTTTGGCGGCCCCCATTATTCCGCAGCAAAAGGCGGCATTCTCGGCCTGACCAAGGCGATGGCACGCCAGCTTGCGCCCGATCAGGTGCGCGTCAACGCCATCTGCCCGGGCCTGATCGACACCGATATTATCGGCGATCTTTTAACAACAGAGCGCGGTGCCCAAATCCTGAAAGATATTCCCATGGGCCGCGCCGGAAAACCATCAGACATCGGTGGCTGTGCCTTGTTTCTGGCGAGCGATCTTTCCGCTTACTGCACCGGCACTGAAGTCGATGCCAATGGCGGCAGCCATATTCATTGAGGAGCGGCCATCATGTCATTGCGCAGCCGTATAGCGGCCATAACCGCTGCGATTATTTTCACCGTGATGACCAGTGCCGTGCAGGCTCAGGCGCCAGCGCACGCCGTGAACCCGCGGGAGCCTGACCCCGCCGTGTGGGTGCAGTCGATTTATGATCTCTACAAGCGCGCCGAGAAAGACGACACACTGTTGCGCCACGCCAATTACAACCTCGTGCAGAAACGCGCGGCGCGCCCGCTGCTGCTCCTGTTCAAGAAGGACGAGGCCTGCATGAAGAAAAATGGCGGAGGCCCGTGCGCCTTTGATGCCGATTTCATCATCAACGGCCAGGATTTTGAACTCAGCGATATCAAAGTCTCGCCCGCAGTGATTAACGGTGACAAGGCGACCGTCACTGTCCATTTCAAGAATTTCAAGGCGGACAACACCAACCGGTTTTATTTCGTCAAGCAGGGTGACCTCTGGAAAGTGTCAGACGTCACCAGCCAGACCGGCAAGGACAAACCGTCAAAATTGACGGATATGTTCCGCAATGCGAACTGACGCCTGCGTTATTTAACTGCTTCTGCGGCGATTTTGGCAAACACCGCATCAAGCTCGCCCGCAACAGTTTTCAAGGCAGCGCCGCCTTCCGTCATATAGGGTGCGAACACGGCCGAAGGTGCGCGATACATCACGGTGGCTGTGCCATCGGCATTTTCCGCCACCATGATGTGCAGTGGCGCTTCCAGACCGGCTGCAAGGCTGGCTGCCAGCATGCGCTTGGCAAAATCAGGCCGGAAAATCCCAATCACGGCATTGCCGGGAATCGTTTCATTCAGGCGCGCTTTGACATTGGCCGATGCACTGGCCTTGAACACCACACCCATTTTTTCAGCGGTGATGGTTTGCTCGAGCTTTTCCACCAGAGGTCCGAAAGCGAGCTTGCTGGGATGCACATGCCAGCCAGCGCCGTATTTATCCTGCGCCAGCGCTGGTGTTGCCGCTGCGAATGCCAGAACGAGCAGTGAATAAAACAAATGCCGCATTGTCAGACCCTCTTTGATTGTAGTGGCGACCGTGGACGCTGGCGCGCCGGGCGGCAACTCACGAGGACGTGACCAGCCATCACGACTGCGGAGCGCGCGGCGTCGGGCGCCACCCCGCCGGGGCCATTTCAAACCCGGAAAATTCAAAACCCGGCGCCACCGTGCAGCCAACAAGGGTCCATGCGCCCAGTGAAACAGCTGTCTGCCAGCTCCCCGCCGGCACAATAAACTGCGGCCGCTGGCCTGCTGTAAGGACAGTGCCGAGATGATGGGCGCTGGCATCATGACCATTGTGCGAAACGGTGATGACCAGCGGTGCACCGGCATACCAGTGCCAGATCTCTGTGGCATCGACCCGGTGCCATTCCGAAACAGCGCCGGCATCCAGCAGAAAATAAATCAGTGTCGAAAGGCTGCGGCCCCGGTCATCGGTACGGCTGTCGCGAAATGTCTCGCGATAATATCCGCCTTCCGGATGCGGGCGCAAATCCAGCAGGCGGATAATGGCGGTGGCGGAAAGATGATCCACGGCCGGTGCACGTCACATCTTGTTTTTCATTTCACGCAAGGCTGCAAAAACGGCGCCCGGTTCCGCACCCGGCTGCAATCCGGCGCTGGCAATCACATCAGGCTGGCGCAAGCGCAGGAACGGGTTGCTGGCCTTTTCCTGCGCCAGTGTTGTGGCCCCCCAGAAGCGGCCCGCTGCCTTCGAGGCTTCCGCCGCCTCAAACCGCTGCTTCACAACGGCATTGGCAGGATCGACATGGCGGGCAAAGCGCGCATTCGACAAGGTATAATCATGCCCCGTGAAAAGCTTGGTGGCCTCAGGCAATGCACCAACAATTTCCACCGAGGAAAACAGATCCTGCATGTTGCCGAAGGCGCGGCCACAGCCCATCACGAACAGCACGTCACCAACAAAGGCGGCCTGCGCCTGTGGAAAATGCAGGATCACGTGGCCCGCAGCATGGCCGGGGGTTTCGCGCACCTCCCCTGTCAGGGAGCCAACGCTCACCTGTGACCCCTCCCGGATAATCTCGTCCACCGGCGCATCCTGTGCGGCCAGCGCCGGCCCGATCACGCGGGCGCCGGTTTTTGCCTTCAGTGCTGCGACGCCCTGGATATGGTCGGCATGCTCATGGGTGATGAGAATATGCGAAATTGTCCATCCCCGCGCCTGCGCCGCCGCCAGCACGGTATCGGCATCAGGCACGTCAATCGCGGCGGTCGCACCCGTGCGCGGATCATGCATCAGCACGCCGGTATTGTCGGACAGGCACCGGAACACTTCAAACTCAGCAGCCATCACTCACCCTCATCTGGCAAAGCACAGGCCATCAAGCCCATACTGTTCTTTGAGCGGCTCATGGCCGCTGCGCAAGCCGCGCGCCATATCCCGCCAAAATTCATTCACTGTTATGGCGCACCTGCCTTTCCGTTGCCACTGCGTGTCACTAGGGTCTGGTCATGGCCAATGACATTGTCGATCTGCGTTCATTCTATTCCTCCCTGCTGGGAACGGTCACGGCACGCCACCTCAACCGCGTGGTGCGTGGCCTGTGGGCAGATACCCATGGCCAGTCCGTTGCCGGCATTGGCTATGCCACGCCCTTCTTGCAGCCCCTGCGCGGTGAGGCCGAGCGGGTGATGGCGCTCATGCCCGCAGCTCAGGGGGTTGTGAACTGGCCGCCGGACGGGCTGTCGGCAACCGCGCTGATCGATCCGTTTGAAATTCCCCTGCCGAACGCCTCGATCGACCGCATC
>JBOFCU010000241.1:0-2847 GCA_051646285.1 Beijerinckiaceae bacterium | reverse complement strand
GTGTTCTTGATGAGATGGAACACTTCGTCGGTCAGGTCGCATTTCACCAGCACATATCCGGGGAAAAACTTGCGCTCGGCCTGCACCTTTTTGCCGCGGCGCACTTCCACCACGTTTTCGGTGGGCACCAGCACCTCTTCAAACCGGTCGGACAGATCGCGCTGGGCGGCCTGATCCTTGATCGATTGCGCGACCTTGTTTTCAAAGTTGGAGTAGGCGTGAACGATGTACCAGCGCATGCTCATCGGAAAAGTCTCAATTCTCGAAGCGGCAAAACAGAAAAAGCGTCAGCGGCCGATGCCCAGCACCAGCGCCAGCACCCAGCGGATGATGGAATCCACAAAGAAGAAGAAGATCGAGGATACGATCACCATCACGAACACGAGGCCCGTGGTGATCATCGTCTCGCGCCGCGTCGGCCATGTCACCTTCTGCGCTTCCGAGCGCACATCCTGAAGGAAGCCGAACAGGTTGAATTTCGCCATCGGTGTTTCGCCGTGTTGTGACACGGCGCCATTGGGGTTGCGGGCAGGCGCCACCATCGGCGCAAACCCTGTCAGCGGCCTTAAGCGGAGAAACTGCCCCGGACATGAGAGGTCCGGATGGCAGGAGCGGGGGGACTCGAACCCACAACCCCCGGTTTTGGAGACCGGTGCTCTACCAATTGAGCTACGCTCCTCCGCAGCAAACGGGCCAAACCTTGGTCAACGCCTGCCGGAAAGGTCTGCGGCGGGCCCAAGGCCCGCCGCATGGGCTGCTACATGCAACAGCACGCGGGCTTTTGCAAGGGAATTTCAGTTGGTCAGCATCGGCGCTGCCCGCCTGCGAGATTGACACGATGCCGGCAAAGCTGACCATAACCCGCATTGCGCAAGCCCTGTTATGACCCGCCGCGCGGAGCAGAGACATGCCTCCATTCTGGCAAAACCCCTTTTTCAGCAGGCGGCTCGGTATTGATGCCCTTTATCCAATTCTGCAGATCAGGCTGATTGTGAACTCGCCCGCAGCAAAAAAGCTCGACTTCTGGCTGGGGCCTATTCACGTTGACCATCAGGGGCTGACCGCCGTCGCTGAATCCATGATGCCACGCTGGAAAGGCGAACGCGGAGTTGGTGTGGTTTTGGAAAAGCAGCGGCCGGGCGTCGAAGCGAGCTACAGGATCGTCTCCAACATGCTGAGCTTTGCGATAGGCTTTGATTTCAAGACACCAAAAGCGCGTGCAACAGTCATCCATGAGATGGTCCATGCCATGCATGACACGTTGGGCGCGCGGCACAATTCGTCTGACCGTGGCGGCCGGATGCAGACGAAGGAGAGTGAAAATGAAGCGGCAGCCTACGTCGCCGATGCCCTGTTCAGTCTGTTTGAAGAACAGCCAGCACCCAAACCGGCCGCTTACAATGCAGACAAGACGATTGCACAAGCATCTTATGCCATTGCTATGGCCATCAAGGACACGCCAGGCGTGAAGGTCGATACATCCATGGCGGCCGAACTCCGGGTCGCGATCATGAAAGACCCTGTTTACAAGGCTATCCGTCATGATCCGATGACCCGTTCACGCGGGTAGCCCGCAGCCGCCACTTCTCGCCCGCCGCACCTCACACATCATCCAACCGGTCTGCGCTGGAGAGCCGTCCAGGCCGGACAGACGCATGTCCCCATTTTGCCCACAGACTTGCCCTGCCGCCGCCCTTCCGCTCCGCGAATCGAAAATGCCGATTCGGGCGCGGTCTGTTCCCTCTCGGGTCCAATCCTTAACAGCGAGCGCCTGATTGGCAGCTTTGGCCCCCGCCAGTCCATTAACCACGACGGTGCGGCATGATTAACGCCCGGTGTTGATGGCGCGGAAAACAGCGGCAGCCGGGATTCAACCCTTGGCGTGCCGGCGCCTCATAGCCACGATATGTGGCACTTGCGCGCGCCATGGTGAATCGCGCAATCCGATTCGGGCCCGGTCTGTTCCCGCCCCGTTCAAAGCCTGAATTTCACGGCCTGAACCTGTGCCATTTTGGATTGCACAGGCCGCATCAGCGTTCCTGCCCGCGCACAGTGCCCCGTAACGGCGCAAAGGCCGCCTGATCACCGGCAGCAAACCTTAACAGCCGTGCTGCACCGCTCTCAGATATCGCCACCGCTATCCCGCTCGGATGCGGATAGCGCAAACGGCTCGAACGGTTCGGCCCGGAATTCGAGCAGGTCACCGGGCTGGCAATCCAGCGCAGCGCAAATTTTTTCCAGCGTATCGAACCGCACACCCTTCACCTTGCCGGAGCGCAACAGCGAGACATTCTGCTCGGCAATGCCAATGGCCACGGCAAGATCGCGGGCACGCACCTTCCGCTTGGCCAGCATCACATCGAGATTGACGACAATCGGCATCAGACAATCCCCGCATGGTCATCCGCCACATCCGCTGCAACGAGAAAGATTTGTGAGAATGCGAGAATGGAAAACAGGAACAGCACATTCAGCAGGTCCGGCGGCTGCGTGAAAAAGCCCAGCATGCGCTGTCCAGGCGGCAAATGCAGCGACAGCACAATAAAAATGACAGGCCGCGCCAGCAGCGCCAGACCTTGAGCTGATAGCCCATACACCGCAAGCCGGCGCATCAGCAGGGCTGATTCAGCCGTGAAAATGCGCCCCGCCAGATAATTGCTGAACAGCCGCCAGCCGGACCAGCAGGCAAGGGCTACCAATATCCACAGGCCAAAATCAATGCTGAACCCGGCCAGCCGCTGCCAATCCGCCATGCCGGAAATATCCGTTTTCATGCGCAGCCCGAAATTGCGCACAACCGCCGCCCGGTCGCTCCAGAACGTCACCAGCATGAACAGGATCCAGAAC
>JBOFCU010000156.1:0-4330 GCA_051646285.1 Beijerinckiaceae bacterium | reverse complement strand
AGCGTCGGCAAATCCAGCGGTCTAAATCCATAGTGATTCAACCACCGCACATCGGCCTCGAAGAATTGCCTGAGGTCATCCATACCATATTTCAGCATGGCGATGCGGTCGATGCCCATGCCCCAGGCAAAACCCTGATATTCATCAGGGTCAAGACCGCAATTTTTCAGCACGTTGGGATGAACCATGCCGCAGCCGAGAATTTCCAGCCAGTCATTGCCTTCGCCGAATTTAATTTCGCCGCCCTGGCGCGAACACTGAATATCCACTTCCATCGACGGTTCGGTAAACGGAAAAAATGAGGGCCGGAAGCGCATTTTCACGTTCGGCACTTCAAAGAAGGCCTTGCAGAATTCTTCGAGAATCCATTTCAGATGACCCATGTTGGCCTTTTTATCGATCACGAGGCCTTCGACCTGGTGGAACATCGGCGTGTGGGTCTGGTCGGAATCGTGGCGGTAGGTGCGGCCAGGGCACACCACCCGGATCGGCGGCTTCTGCTTGAGCATGGTGCGCACCTGCACAGGGCTGGTGTGCGTGCGCAGCAGCATGCGCTCGCCATTCTCCTTCGCATTGAAAAAGAACGTGTCGTGCATTTCGCGGGCGGGATGGCCTTCGGGAAAATTCAGTTTTGTGAAATTCAAATCATCGGTTTCGACATCCGGCCCCTCGGCAATCGCAAAGCCCATATCGGCAAAAATCGCCGTGAGTTCATCAATCACCTGCGTAATGGGGTGGATGCGGCCGCGCGTTTCACCGCCTTCGCGCACGGGCAGGGAGACGTCGATGGTTTCCGCCTTGAGGCGCGCTTCCAGCGCAGCGTTGCCCAAAGCGTCCTTGCGCCGGGCAATCGCGCCCTGCACGGCATCGCGCAGGCCGTTGATTTTGGGCCCGTGCTCGCGGCGTTCATCCGGCGACAGGCTGCCCATGGTTTTCAGCAGCGCGGTGATAGCGCCCTGTTTGCCAAGGGCAGCGACACGCACCGCTTCAAGCGCGGCTTCATCGGCAGCGGCAGCCACGCGGGCCAGAAGGTCAGACTGGAGGGCAGCAAGATCGGTCATGGAGACAATTCTGTTGGCTGGCGCAGACGGCGCGCCCATTCGCGGCGCGTTCTAGCAGAAATGCCCCGCTGTGCTAGAGCGGATGCCGCAACACCGGATCAAACCATGCGCCCAAATGACGCCAACAAGACCTCACCCACCTACCGCCTTCCCGCCATGGACCCGGATTTCCTGCTCGGTGATTCCACGCGCGGCATTCGCTTCCAGCTCGAATATCAGAAGGCCGAGGAGGCGCTGCGGCGTGAGGGTATCCGCTCCACAATCGTCGTGTTCGGCTCTGCCCGGGTGCGGGAGGATGGGCCGGAGCAGCACCGGCGCTGGTATCAGGCCGCGCGGGCGTTTGGGCGGCTGGCTTCGGAAAAAGGCGGGGCGCTGTCACCGAATGGCGGCATTCATGAGCATGTGATCGCCACAGGCGGCGGGCCGGGCATCATGGAAGCAGCCAACCGGGGTGCCACGGAAGCGGGCGCGCCGAGCATCGGCTTCAACATCACCCTGCCGCATGAGCAGGAGCCAAACGCGTGGTCGTCCCCGCACCTGACCTTCAATTTCCACTATTTCGCCATGCGCAAGATGCATCTGGCCATGCGGGCGGCGGGGCTGGTGGTTTTCCCCGGCGGCTTCGGCACGCTGGATGAACTGTTTGAACTGCTGACCTTGCGACAGACCGGCAAAATGCCGCCGCCCTGCCCGGTGGTGCTGTTCGACAGGGCTTATTGGAGCCGCATCCTCAACCTCGCTGTGATGGCCGACGAAGGGTTTATCAGCCCGCACGATCTCTCCCTCTTCGCCTATGCCGATACGCCGGAGGAGGCGTGGCATATCATCAGCCATGGCTGGGACACGGCGCGATAAGCTGGCGCATTGGCGGAAAGCCGCAACGATGTGCTGATTCGCAGGCTCACACCCTAGCTGCGCGGGCCCTCCCAGCGCCCGGCAGCAATCGGCGGCATGTCTTGAAAGGCGCGTGTCGTTTCGACAGCGTAATGAATGCTGGACGCGATGCGTTCGGCCCGGTCAATAAAGGCAGCGGCATTGGCTTCATCAAACAGCTCACGGGCTGTGGCGCGAAACAGGTCGAGCCAATGGGCGAAATGCGCGCGCTCCAGACCGGGAATCTTGACATGGGCCGGAACGGGACGGCCGTGATAGCGGCCTGATGTCAGCGCGATGGATGACCAGAAATCGACCATTTTGGCGAGGTGCGGTGTCCAGTCGGTGATCTGGCTGTTGAAAATCGGCCCCAGCACTGCATCGACGCGGATGCGATCATAAAAGGTGTGGACCAGCCGTATCAAGTCAGCCTCTGAGATGCCGGCCTTGTCGAAAGGCAGGGGCGGCGCAGGGGCCTGACGGAAAGAGGTGGCCGATGGTGTGCTCATGGCTCACATGTCGCGCCTCATGCATGGCCTGACAAGAGCCCGCAATGTCGCGGGCGGTCAGGATACCCTTGCGGGCGGTGGTTCTGCAGGCCATGATGGTTTGCAAGAATTGAATATAGGGGAGGATGATATGGCCATGCTCAACCGGCGCTCACTTTTGACCGGTGCTGCCATTGCAGGCGGCGCCATGGCGCTGCCGCGCGTGGCGCAAGCCCAGAAAGTCGCCACAGTCGGCACACGCGACGTTCTCGTCATCTCTGATGGCGCGTTTGCGGTGCCGCCGGGCATGAACACCCGCGACGTGCCGCCCCAAGAGGTGGAGGCGCTGTTCAAGGCCGAGAATTTTTCGCCCACGGGCCGCAATGTCCTGAATGTGACGCTGATCAAGGATGGCGATGACTATACCTTGCTCGACGCCGGGGCGGGCGAACGCTTTCTGGAGGGATCAGGAAAGCTGTCTGACAATCTCGATGCGGCGGGCATCGACCGCAGCAAGATCAGGAAAGTCTTTTTCACGCATGCCCACCCGGATCATCTCTGGGGCGCGGTGGATTCGATGGATGATTCATCCTTTCCCAATGCGAGCTTCCATATCAGCGAAGCGGAATTTGATTTCTGGTCGCACCCGGATGTCTATTCCAGATTACCGGAGGACCGGAAAACATTCGCCGCCGGTTCGCAGCGCGTGTTCAAGACGCTGGGCGATAAGTTGCAGCGCTTCAAGCCGCGTCAGGAAATTGCGCCCGGACTGATCGCGATGGAATCCCCCGGCCATACGCCGGGGCATGTGCATTTCGTGATATTCACGCGCGGCTCGGCGCTGGTGGTGCTGGGCGACGCGATCACCCATCCGGTCATTTCCTTCCGCAAACCGGAATGGGCCAACAGTGTTGATTATGATCCGGCGCAAGCCGGCGCCACGCGCAAAAAATTGCTGGATGAATTTGCCAAGGATCAATTGCCTTTTATTGGCTACCATTTGCCGGTGCCGGGTTTGGGGCGTGCGGAAGTGAAAGATGGTGCATTCCGGTTTGTCGCGGGGGCATAACCGCGCCAGCCCTTTGGCCATTGCAGACCAGATGATAAATTGCACGGATACGGATATTTCCGGCGGGGATTGTGATGACCACACGGCGCAATGTGCTGCTCTTGTCAGCCCTGACGATGGCAGCGTTTTCCACTGTAGCGCAGGCGCAACCTGCACCGCCAGTCCTTGCCGGATCATGGCTTGCCGAGGATATTCGCGGCGGCGGCGTGATTGACCGGCTGCAATCCATTCTCACCCTTGCAGCGGACGGGAGCCTTTCCGGCACCGGCGGCTGCAACCGCATGATGGGGCGGGCTGTCATCACCGGAAACATGATCCGCATTGGCCGCATTGCTTCGACACGCATGGCCTGCGCACCAGCCGCCATGGATCAAGAGCAGAAATTCTTTGCGGCCCTGTCTGATGCCAAATTCTGGCGCGTCGATGCGCGGCAGAGAAAATTGATCTTGCGTGATGGCAGCGATCAGACGCTGCTGATTTTCAGCAGAATGTGAAGGCCGTCAGGCTGCGCCCCATACTGCAGAACAATAAAAACCCGGCATCACTGCCGGGTTTTATTCAGATAACCTTGCGCAGAAATTAGGCCGACTTCGCTTTTTCGACGAGGGCAGCAAAGGTCGCTGCATCGCTGATGGCGAGTTCGGAGAGCATCTTGCGGTCCACAACCATGCCGGACTTCGCCATCATGGCGATGAAGGCCGAGTATGTGATGCCATGCTCACGCACGGCGGCATTGAGGCGCTGGATCCACAAGGCGCGGAATGTGCGCTTCTTGTTGCGGCGGTCACGCGTCGCATACTGCATCGACTTGTCGACAGCAGCCTTGGCGGTGCGGATCG
>JBOFCU010000129.1:0-44308 GCA_051646285.1 Beijerinckiaceae bacterium | reverse complement strand
GTCTAAGTCCTCGCTTCAGCAAACTCTACGCACGGGTCACTGATCCGCGCACAGGGAGCCTCGGCCAAGCCGGGGCTCCTTTCTGTTTGGGGCCGGTGATGCAGCTGCAACAAAGCTATGCGATGCCGCAACATTCATGAGCGCCTGTAAGGTTCGATCAAGCAATTTCCGCTAGCGTGAGACGCATCACGAGGTGCTGTCATGCTGGAATTTTCCCTTCTGGTTTTCTTCCCTTTTCTGCTCGCTTTTGCCGGCGCAAGCGATCTTTTCACCATGACAATTTCCAACCGGGTCTCGCTGGCGCTGATGGCCGGGTTTTTTGTGTTCGCATTTTGGGTTGGGTTGTCCTGGCAGGCCATCGGTATGCATCTGCTGGCCAGCATTCTGATGCTGCTGATCACCTTCGCCATGTTTACGTTTGGCTGGATGGGTGGCGGCGATGCCAAATTGGCGTCAGCAACAGCGCTCTGGTTCGGCTTTGCCCATGTGTTTGACTATGTGCTGATGGCGAGCCTGTTTGGCGGATTGCTGACCCTGGTTTTGCTGCGCTTGCGCACATTGCCATTGCCGCGCACCATCAACAGCTGGGAATGGGCGCGCCGTCTGCATGACAAGCAGACCGGCATCCCCTACGGCATCGCGCTGGCTGCCGCAGCACTCATGGTCTATCCGCAAACCGAGATCTGGGTGGCCGCATTTGGCCGCTGAGCGCGGCCAAATTCATAAAAAGCGCGCGGCCTGATAAAAAAGATACCAACGGTTAACCATACATTGACCTTTCGCTGATCGAATATGCCACAGCCCCAATCGGGTTTGAGTGGATTTTGATTATGCAACGGACAGCGCGTTTGGTCGTCATTGGTATCGCCCTGGTAGCAGGGTTGGGTGCCGCATTTCTGGCAAGTGGTTCCAGGCCGCCGCCAGCACCGCAGGTCGTTCAGCAGGCTCCTTCGGAGCCGCAGATCAAGACCATTGAGGTTTTAACAACGACGGCTGAATTGCCGATTGGCACCGTGGTTCAGGCTGTGCAGCTTGAGTGGCGCAAATGGCCGGAAGAGGGGGCATCCACCTTCGCCATCCGCCGCTCCGATAAGCCGGATGCTATCAACGAATTTGCCAACTCCATCGTGCGCATTGCGATGCTGCAAGGCGAGCCGGTGCGCCCTGAAAAATTGATCAAGGCGGATGGCTCGGGCTTCATGTCCGCCATTCTGCCATCGGGCATGCGTGCCTTGGCGCTGCCGATTGATAACCGCGGCACCAATTCCGCCGGCGGCTTTATTCTCCCCAATGACCGTGTGGACGTCATCCGCACCATGCGCGATGAAGCCCGCTCCAAATCCAATCAGGGCGAAACATTCCGCGCTGACACGTTGCTGACAAATATCCGTGTGCTCGCCATTGGCCAGAACGTGCAGGAACGGAATGGTGAAAAGCATGTCACCGGTGAAAATGCCACGCTGGAATTGACGCCGCAGCAGGTCGAAACCGTGCTGCATGCCCTGCGTATCGGCACGCTCTCGCTGGCACTGCGCAGCATTACCGATCGCAATGAAGTGCCGCAGGTTGTTGAAGGCCTCACCAAGGAAGGCGAGATCAACATCGTCCGCTTTGGCGTCGTCTCAAGCCGCTGAGAACTCGCATCATGATCGCGCGCCTGTCCGATAGAAAGTTTCGCTCCATGTTGAATACATCCGCCCATTTCACACGCAGCGCTTTTGTGATCCCGGTGATGGCCGCCATGCTCTCCATGGCCGCTGGAATGCCGGCGCACGCCGAAGGCATCGAAACCAATCCGGGTGTTTTGCGGGCGCAGAACGGCACTGTTCTCTCCAAGCGGGTCGAACTCGGCATCGGCAAATCCTTTGTGCTGGAATTGCCGCGCGATGCGCGTGAAGTTTTCGTGGCCAATCCCAAAGTGGCCAACGCCGTCGTGCGATCGGCGCGCAAGATATTCGTCATTGGTCTTGCGGATGGCAACACATCCCTGTTCGCGCTGGATGCCGAGGGCCGCCAGATTGCCCAACTTGATGTGGTGATCGGCCGCGACATGAATGTGCTGCGCAAATTGCTCAAGACAGCGATGCCCAGCTCCACCATCGTGGTGTCGCCCGTTGGCGATTCCATTGTGTTGACCGGCAATGTCGATTCAGCCGCCGAAGCGGCACAGGCCATGGATATTGCCAAGGGTTTCATTGGCATTTCGGCGCTTGGCGGCATGCCCACCGCTGGTGGCGCAATGGCCGGTGGCACGGTGGTTGAAGGCCGGGTGATCAATTCGCTGACCATCCGCGGCCGTGATCAGGTTATGTTGAAGGTGACGGTTGCGGAAGTGAAACGCGAAGTCGTCAAGCAACTCGGCATCAACGGGCTTGGCAATTGGCAGGTCGGGCGCTTCAATCTCACCGGCGTCAATGACAACGCCTTCCGCATCCAGGGTGCACAATCGGGTTCGCAAATCCGTGCATCAGGTTCGGGGCAGCAATTCGCCAATTTGCAGGCTTATGAACGGGCCGGTGTATTGCGCACTCTGGCTGAACCAACATTGACCGCCATTTCTGGCGAAAGCGCGAAATTCACGGCCGGTGGTGAAATTCCTGTTCCCAAAAGCGAAACCTGCGTGCAGGTCGCTGGCCAGGCATTTCAGAATTGCACCATCGGTGTCGAATATAAGCCATTCGGTGTCTCGCTGGTCTTTCAGCCGGTCGTCTTGTCGGTTGGCCGCATCAGCATGCGCGTCTCGACAGAAGTGACAGAAATCGATGCAACCAATCAAATCCGCATCAGCAACTCCTCGGTGCCGGCTTTCCGCATCCGCAAATCCGACACAACGGTGGAGTTGCCATCCGGCGGTTCCATGGCCGTCGCTGGTTTGATTCAGCAATCGCAAAAGCAGATGATCAATGGCATTCCTGCCTTGATGAATGTGCCGGTGCTGGGCGCACTGTTCCGCTCGCGTGATTATGTCCGCGAAGAAACAGAGCTGATGATTATTGTCACCCCCTTGATCGCCAAGCCAGTCGCTTCCGCCGATCTCGTCCGCCCGGATGAAGGATTCACGGACTCCAAAGACCCGCAAGCTGTGATGATGGGCCGCCTGAACAAGATTTATGGCGTCGCCGGTGCTCCCAATGATGGGCGCCGGTATCGCGGCCATGTCGGATTTATCGCGGACTGATCAGCAGGCCCATTCGCAATCGTCTCTGTCAAAGGCATCGAGTCTCATGTCGAAGTTCATCACACTCAAAACCGCACTGGCCCTTGCATCCGCTCTGGTCGCATCGGCCTGTGCACGCGGCCCTGCCCATACCGGATCGGTGCCGGAAGTGCCGAACGAATATCGTGACCGCCATCCGATCGTGATCGCACATGCCGAGCAGGCGATCGATATTTATGCTGCCGGTGCCGCACGCACACTTGATGCGCGGCAAAGAAAAGAACTGCATCTGCTGGCGCGCGATTATCGCGAAGCCGGGCGTGGTCCTGTGCGTCTGCTCGTTCCGGTGGGAGATCGCGGCTCTGTCAATCCTGGAGTCGGCGCCGTGCGCGCTACACTTGCAGGTGCCGGTGTGCGCTCCATCACCCAATCAAATTATGCAGTAGCCGGTTTGGCCACAGAACAGCCGATCCGCGTTTCCTACACAAAAATAAAGGCGCAAACGGCGACCAAATGCGGCCAGTGGCCGGACGATCTCGCCAACAGCAATGTCCGCCGCAATTGGACCAATACACCTTACTATAATTTCGGTTGCGCCTATCAGAATATGATTGCGCAGCAAACGGCAGACCCGATTGATCTTGTGCGCAGCCAGCCGGAAGAAAATATCGATACACAGCGCCGTATCTCTGTCATCACCGCCCAGCGCAAGGGCGAAGATTCATCGACGGTTTATCGTGCGACAGAAACCAAGATCAACTCGACTGTTGGCCAGTGAGGACAATGATGCAAACCGCACGTCACATGCATGAGTCCGGCAATATCGACCATGACACTACCCAAAGCCATGAAACCATTGCGCCGCTTCCGCGCATTTCTATTCAGGCTTTCTGCGAACATGCTGATACGGCCGAGGTGATTGACTCCATTCGCCAGGACCGGCGCACGGTACGCGCGCAAATCAAGACGCAAATGGGGGGCACACAAGCCGCACTCGAGGCTTATCGCACGGCGCCAACCCCAAACGTCATTATTCTGGAGGCAATCCGCCCCGGTGCGGCACTCATCGCCGACCTCGAGCAGCTTGCCAATGTTTGTGATGACACGACGCGCGTCATTGTCATTGGCGAGTGGAATGACATCACTCTCTATCGCGATCTCGTCTCGCGCGGTATCAGTGAATATATGGTCAGCCCGATTGCGCCGCTGAACATTATCAAGACATTGTCAGGGCTTTATACGGAATCCGTGGGTGCAACCGTTGGCCGTGTCATCTCTGTGATCGGCGCACGCGGCGGTGTTGGCTCATCCACCATCGCACACAATCTGGCATGGGGCCTGTCGACGACCCAGCAAATGCAGACAGCGCTGGTCGATCTGGACCTCGGATTTGGCACAGCCGGTCTTAGCTTTGATCAAGACCCGGTATCGGGAATTGCCGAAGCCATTTTTGCACCGGACCGTCTCGATGCCAATCTGCTTGATCGCCTTCTGACCAAATGTTCGGAAAATTTGAGCCTGCTTGCTGCGCCGGCATTGCTTGAGCGTTCGTATGACTTTGATGAAAGCGCCTTCGACGGAATCATTGATCTGCTGCGTGCCTCAACGCCATGCATCGTGCTGGACACACCACATGTGTGGTCTGCGTGGACAAAGCGCATTTCTGCGATGGCCGATGAAATCATTATTGTCGCAGAACCAGATCTCGCCAGCTTCCGCAATGTCAAAAATCTGGTGACGGTTTTAAAGCAGCTGCGGTCAAATGACAGGCCCCCACGGCTTGTTCTAAACAAGATAGGCGTTCCAAAGCGCCCTGAATTGCCGATCGCAGATTTTGCAAAAATCCTCGAAATTGAGCCAGAAGCAAAAATTCCATTTGATGCGGCGATGTTTGGCGCAGCGCTGAACAATGGACGGATGATCATGGAAATGCAGGGATCGAGCAAGATTGCAGAGATGTTCTCGCTCATGTCCGCATCTGTCCTTGGGCGGCATCAGATCAGCACTGCAAAATCAAATCCGCTTCATCAGCTGATGGCAAAGTTGAAGAAGTCGCAAAAGTAATTCTTTTGGTCCTGAGTGAATAGGTCAGTCAATGTTCGGTAAGAGATCAGGTGGGCCGGCGGCAACATCGCAAGCTGCAAAACCGCTCGCGGCTGAACCGCCGGCAAGTGTGACAGTGCCTGTTGGCATGAAAGCCACAGCAGCGCCAGTGAAGGCGCATGAGCCGCCAGCGCGTGCCGAGCCACCAGTGCCACGTGCACGATCAGAGGAATATTACCAAACCAAAAGTATGATCTTCGGCTCATTGATCGAGGCGATTGATCTTGCACAATTATCGCGTCTTGACGTTGAGACGGCGCGCGAAGAAATACGCGACATTGTAACCGAAATAATTGGTCTCAAAAACGTCGTAATGTCGATCTCAGAGCAGGAGGAGTTGCTCGACGACATCTGCAATGACGTTCTTGGATATGGGCCGCTGGAGCCGCTGCTCGCACGCGATGACATTGCCGACATCATGGTCAATGGAGCCGATCGCACCTTCATCGAAGTTGGCGGCAAGATCGAGCTGACAGGCGTGCGCTTCCGCGACAATGCCCAGTTGATGAATATCTGTCAGCGAATTGTCAGCCAGGTCGGCCGCCGCGTTGATGAAGCAAGCCCGATTTGCGATGCCCGCCTTGCTGACGGTTCGCGCGTCAATGTCATTGCACCGCCGCTTTCAATTGATGGTGCCGCACTGACCATTCGTAAATTCAAAAAGGACAAGCTCACGCTTGAGCAGCTTGTCAAGTTTGGATCAATTTCGCCAGAAGGCGCTGAACTTCTCAAAATTATCGGCAAGGTCCGTTGCAACGTCGTCATTTCTGGTGGCACGGGTTCGGGAAAAACCACCCTCTTGAATTGTTTGACTGCATATATCGAAGACGACGAACGTATCATCACCTGCGAGGACGCTGCCGAATTGCAGCTCCAGCAAGCGCATGTCGTGCGGTTGGAAACACGGCCACCAAATTTAGAAGGGCAGGGACAGATCACAATGCGTGAGCTTGTGAAGAACTGTCTGCGCATGCGTCCTGAGCGCATCATCGTCGGCGAGGTCCGCGGCCCTGAAGCCTTCGATCTGTTGCAGGCCATGAATACGGGCCATGATGGTTCAATGGGAACGTTGCACGCAAACAGCCCTCGTGAATGCCTGTCGCGTATCGAATCCATGATCACGATGGGCGGCTTTTCGCTACCCAGTAAAACAATTCGTGAAATGATGTGCTCATCAATCGATGTTATTGTTCAGGCGTCACGATTACGAGATGGCTCGCGGCGCATTACCTACATCACCGAGGTTCTGGGTATGGAGGGTGACGTGATCATTACCCAGGATCTCTGCATTTATAAGCTTGATGGTGAAGACGCCTCCGGCAAAATTATCGGTCGTCATGTGTCATCAGGCATTGGCAAGCCGCGCTTTTGGGATCGCGCCCGATACTACAATGAAGAAAAGAACTTGGCGCGCATTCTTGATTCAATGGCACAGTCAGGTGTTGAAAATAGCTAGAGCTGGAACATCACAATGGATATGAGCGCTCTTGCAATTGCGTTTTTGGCTGCTCTCTCCGTAGGGGGAATTGCCTTTGTATTTATTTACCCATTGCTGTCTGGCGATGCAAAGGCTGCGAAGCGCCAAAAAGCAATAGCAACGTTTGATAGCCGGCATGGAGAAAAAGCTGCGCGGGCACAGTCTGCAGCACGGCGTGAACAAACATCGCAAATTTTGAAAGAAATAGAGACAAAGCAGAAGAATGCGAACCGCATGACGTTTGATAAACGTATTGCGCAAGCAGGGGTTAAATGGACCAAGAAGGGCGTCATTCTTGGTGCTGCTGGTGTCTCAGGCCTTATTTTTCTGGCGCTGTTTATCGTTATGGGTGGTGATTTCTTCGTCCCATTGGGAATAAGCCTCATTGTTGGGTTCGTTGGCCCTATCTGGCTTTTGCAATTCAAGAAAAATAAGCGATTGAAGCGCTTTCAGGCTGAATTCCCAAATGCGATTGACGTAATTGTGCGTGGCGTCAAGTCTGGTTTGCCACTGAATGACTGCCTGCGCATTATATCCGTTGAAGCATCAGAGCCAGTCAAATCTGAGTTTCAAAAAATTATTGAGGCTCAAGCTGTTGGTTTAACAGCAGCTGAAGCGTGCTCAAAATTATATGAAAACATGCCTGTGACAGAAGCAAATTTTTTCGGGATTGTTGTCGCGATTCAATCAAAAACAGGTGGCTCCCTGGCAGAAGCATTCGGAAATCTATCGAAGGTGTTACGCGAGCGCAAAAAAATGCGCGGCAAGATCAGCGCAATGAGTATGGAAGCAAAGGCGTCTGCTGCTGTGATCGCGGCCTTGCCATTTATCGTTGTTTCTCTTCTTGGTGTTGTCTCGCCAGGCTATGTCAAATATCTTTTCATCACGCAGGCCGGTAATATGCTGATTGCGGCTGGTCTTTTCTGGATGCTTATTGGGTTGATCATCATGAAAAAAATGATCAGCTTTGATTTTTGAGGGGCGCCAATGTTTTATGATCTCCTCATGGGAATATTTGGCAACCCCCGTGTCCTCGTGATGTTGCTTGCTGGCGTTGCTGCATCGGCGACCGCAGTGGCACTGGCTGTCCCTTATCTGGAAGGCGATGCACTCAAAAAGCGCATGAAGGCTGTTTCTATTGAGCGCGAGCGCATTCGTGTGCGTGAGCGTGAGAAGTTAAACAATGGCGGCTCACTGCGTCAACAAACCAATGGATACATGCAGGATGCTGTCAGTAAACTGAATCTGCAAAAGTGGGTTGGCGCTGATACCGCCAAGGCTCTTTTGCAGCAGGCAGGTTTTCGCGGCAGACAAGCGGAAATTGCATTTCTGTTTTTCCGGCTCGTGATGCCAATCCTTTTTGTGATTGTCACCGGCGTTTACATGATGTTGTTCTTGCCGCCGGAAAACAAGTCATTGCTGAGCATCGGCGGCGGGTTGATTGTGGCATTATATACTGGATTGAAGGCGCCAGAATTCTATCTCAAGAATGCCATCTCCAAGCGCAAGGTGTCCATGAATCGCGCTTTTCCGGATGCACTTGATCTTCTCTTGATTTGCGTTGAATCCGGCATGTCGATCGAGCAATCTTTCCGCCGTGTGAGTCAGGAGATTGGCTCTCAATCCGTGCCATTGGCGGAAGAATTTACTTTGGCAACAGCTGAGTTGTCATATCTGAGTGAGCGCCGTCAGGCCTACGAAAATTTGTCACTGCGTACAGATCTCGACAACGTAAAAAGTGTTTGTACAGCTCTGGTTCAATCTGAGCGTTACGGCACACCGATTGGAAATGCCCTGCGCGTGCTGGCGCAGGAATTTCGAGATCAGCGCATGACGGAAGCAGAAAAGAAAGCGGCCGCATTGCCGCCAAAACTGACTGTACCCATGATCTTGTTCTTTATTCCAGCATTGTTCATGGCAATCATGGGCCCGGCCATGATTCAGATTTTCAAGTGGAAGTGAGCATTTTTACAAATAAAAAAGCGCCTGATAATGTCAGGCGCTTTTTTGTAGTCTTGCGAATGGTTTCAAGTCAGCGCTGCCCGGTGCGTATTTTTTCCCAAGCGTTGGGTTGAGCCACTGTCTTCTTGAGAAAGGCGATGTTCTGCTTGGCCTCTGCTGGCGACATATCTGTGAGGCTGACATCTTCAGCCTCACCAAATTTTCCTTGAAGTCCAAGCACGAGAACAAGATTTTGCCTCACCCGCGAGTCGGCTCCCGGCAGGCTGACTGCACGGCGCAATGTCGTCTCAGCCTCTGGCAAGCGCTTTGACAGCGCGTAGGAAAATCCGAGATTGGAGAGAATGGCCGGCTGGTCTGGCGCAAGCTGGAGTGCGCTGTTGTAAAAATCCTGTGCCTTGTCATGTTCGCCCATCTTGTCAGCAATGACGCCCTGGGCAGAATAAATACGCCAGTCCGGCCGTTCAGGCGTATGGGCTCGCGGCAGCACGCTCATCGCTTCTTCAAGACGGCCGGCGTCCGCGAGGGCACGTCCGTAAGCGCCGAGTATTTCCTTATCGCCGGGCGAGCGTGCAGCCGCTTGCTGCAAAACCGCAGCGGCCTGATCCCGCTGGCCGAGGGCGCGTAACGCATGGGCATAATTCAGAGATGCAACGCGCTCCCCGGGCTTGGCATCATAGCGCTTGCCCCATAGGTCGGCATCGCGGCGCCATTCAGCTTCACTTTTGCTCGTAGGAGCAATAGATCCTGTAATATCCTTGTTGGACAAGCGCGCGCATGAACTTGTGACCAGAGCAGTCGCGCATGCGAGAGCTAGTAAGCTGATGGACCGTGTTCTCAAGACCATGTGCTGCACACCACAAAACGCGGATGATAACGATCAAGCAATAAAGCGTTAACCCTAATGGACCGTTAATAAGCATATGGTCCTCTGGTCTGTGTATGGACGCAGACTGCGTAGACAAGATTGGAGAATCCATGGCTGATGTTTTCATCGACAAGGCGGATGCCTCAACCCAGATCCATGGTCTGATGGGTAGTGATTGGCCAGCATTTTTGGGACGCTTGTCGGCTGTTGCACAAAATTATGCTGCTGCAATGAGTTTTTCCGCCAGCCGTGGGGAAATGCTGGCGTTGCCTGGTGCTGAGGGCCATGTTGAAGCTGTTGTCGTTGGTCTTGGTGATAACAGGCAGGAAGCGGCCTTTATGGCAGGAAAATTACCAACGATTTTACCTGCTGGTGTGTATGCATTCGCCAACTGGCCTGCAGATCCCGTGCAAAGTGCGGTTGCATTTGGCTTGGGAGCGTATCAATTCCGCCGTTACGTCAAAAAAAATGCAAAGTCAGTGCAGCTGGTTGTTGCCAATGCGAATGACCGCATTGAGGCGGCGCGCATCGTTGCCGCTGTCGCGATGGGCCGCGATCTGGTGAACACGCCGGCATCGGATCTGGGCCCCGCCGCTTTGGAGAAAGAGGCGGTCACGCTCGCGCGGCGCTATCATGCCGATGTTGAGGTTATTTGCGGCGATGACTTGCTGGCCAAGAATTTTCCGATGATCCATGCTGTGGGTCGCGCCTCACAGCAAGCGCCACGCCTCGTTGACATTCGATTTGGAGAGCCCTCGCATCCCAAAATCACGCTTGTGGGCAAAGGTGTGTGTTTTGATACAGGTGGCCTCGATATAAAGCCTTCTGCTGGCATGTTGTTGATGAAGAAAGATATGGGCGGCGCGGCAGCCGCACTGGCGTCCGCCAGTATGATAATGGATGCCAATCTGCCGGTGCGATTGCGCGTGCTTCTGCCTATTGTTGAAAATGCCATCGCAGGCAATGCTTTTCGGCCTGGTGACATTTTACAAAGCCGCAAGGGTCTCACTGTTGAAATTGGAAATACTGACGCTGAGGGGCGGCTGATTCTGGCAGATGCGCTGACCTATGCTGGCGAAGAAAATCCGGATCTGATTTTGGATTATGCGACATTGACGGGGGCAGCGCGGGTGGCGTTAGGGCCACAGCTTCCGCCCTTTTATACAGATAGCGATACACTGGCTGATGAAATAATGGCTGCGGCACACGCTATTGTTGATCCTGTATGGCGCATGCCATTGTGGCAGCCTTACATGAACATGATTGATTCCAAGGTTGCTGACATCAACAACAGTGGCGGAAGCCCCTTTGCGGGTTCCGTCACGGCGGCATTGTTTTTGTCACGATTCATCAGTCGTCCAGATGCGTGGGCACATTTTGATATTTATGGCTGGAATCCCGGCACGCGCCCAGCACATCCTGAGGGCGGTGAGGTGCAAGCGGCACGCTTGACATATGATTTTCTCAAACGCCGTTATGGTGGGCCCCGGTAAAAGCTCGAAAGCAAGGCTGATGTTCAAGTCCGCCAGAACCATGACAGGGTTGCCCTGCTTGAGAGTCTGGCTTAATAGTACGGTACCGAAACAATTGATCTGACGTGATGATGATTGCGCTGCGTTCCGGCCAGGCTTTGAAATTCTGGCATGATGTAAATCTGGATTTGGTGCGTGATGGCGAGCATGATTTGTCAGCACGTCAGGTCGTTATTTTGTTGACCGTGTATTTGGAGCCCGCTCCGCATACGGTGCGTGGTCTTGCCGCCAAGCTCGGCGTGACAAAGCCCGTCATTACGCGTGCGCTGGATACGATGGGAGCGCTGGATCTTGTAACGCGCCGCCGCGACGACAAGGATCGCCGCAATGTCATGGTGCAGCGAACCGTGAAGGGTGCCATGGCAATTGAGCGGCTTGGCGGCTTGATCGGCATGAAATTAGCGGAGGCAGCGGCTTGAGCGATGAGTTGGACCGGCGCGTCCATGCGGTGCGCGATGATCTTGCTGCAGCAGCGCTGCGCAGCCGTGTGCATGTGCCCCATTATGCCGAAGGTGTTGCCGGTCAGGTGGTGGCTGGAACGGCACCGCTGAACCGAAAGCCAGACGTATCCGCGCCGATGGATGCCCAGCTTATTTATGGCGATCCCGTCACTGTTTATGAATCACGGAATGACGGCTGGCTGTGGCTGCAGAGCAATCGTGATGGTTATGTGGGGTATGCGCCGGCCAATGCTGTGGTGATGGCGCAAAGTGCTGCAACACATCATGTCAAGGTTCAGCGCACATTTGTTTATCCCGATGCGAACATGAAATTGCCTGTTGTCCAGAGTCTGCCATTGGCAGCAGATGTGACAGTGCA
Source organism: Beijerinckiaceae bacterium (assembly GCA_051646285.1). Classification (GTDB taxonomy): domain Bacteria; phylum Pseudomonadota; class Alphaproteobacteria; order Rhizobiales; family Beijerinckiaceae; genus Terrirubrum. The sequence goes on along the minus strand of JBOFCU010000129.1, from coordinate 32,393 downwards.
TGACGTGATTGGCGATTTTGCGCGCATTGGCGAAAAGCAATATGTTTGGGCCGCCCATTTGGCGCCTGCTGGGCACGTCGAAACGGATTTTGTTGCAATGGCCGAGCGATGTGAAGGCACACCTTATTTATGGGGTGGGAATACACCTGATGGTATTGATTGCTCGGGCCTTGTACAAATGGCTTTGCGCATGGCGGGCGTCGATGCGCCACGCGATAGTGACATGCAGGAAGATGTATTGGGCAAAAAATGTGATTTGCCTGATGCGTTGACAGACTTGCAGCGCGGCGATCTGATTTTCTGGAAAGGGCATGTCGGCATCATGATCGATGCCGCAACTTTATTGCACGCCAATGGGTACCATATGCTGGTTGTGCGTGAGCCGTTGAGTGAGGCAATTGCACGCATTGCAGCCAAAGGCGCTGGTGATGTGACATCTGTGCGGCGGCTGGTGACAATAGCGGGTTAATACTGACGCGCCTGATCGACCTGATTATGCAGCAGCGCGCCTTTTTCAAATCGAGCGATTTGATCGGCAATTTGCTGTCCGATCGTATCTGGGTTGCTCATTGCGGAATTATGCGGAGTCACTGTCACGCGCGGATGGACCCAGAGCGGCGACGTTGCAGGCAAAGGCTCTGTCTCGAAAACGTCAAGTGTGGCGGCCTGTAGCGTGCCGTCGGTCAGACATTGCAGAATATCGTGCTCTTTCTGCAATCCGCCGCGCCCGGCATTGATCAGCACGGGCCCGCCAAGCCGCCCATCATGGGCCAACTGCCGCAGCAACGCAGCATCAATCAGCCCTGACGTTTGTGATGTAAAAGGCAACAGCACAACCAGAATATCTGTCCGCGCCAGAAAATGCGGCAATCCCTCATGACCGGAAAAAATCGGCACGCCAGCAACCTCTCGCGCGGACCTGTTCCAGCCATGCACCTGAAATCCCATGGCCTGCAATTTGCGCGCGGCGTCACGGCCCAATTCGCCCATGCCCATAATGCCCACACGCACATCGCTGGCCGCAGGCTGAAACCTGTCATCAGCCCATACCTTGTCACGCTGCTGCTGATCATAAAGCCTATGCTGGCGCAAATGCATCAGCGCATGCATGACAATATATTCACTCATGCGGGCGGTCAGATCAGGATCAATGACACGCGCCAGTGGCACATTGGGCAGGCCGGGATCAGCAAACAAGTGATCGACCCCTGCGCCCAGCGAGAAAATAGCCTTGAGATTTTTCAGCGGCGTCAGCGAGTGGTGCGTATGCTTCCAGGTTGCCGCATAGGTGATTTCCAGAGGGTCAAAGGCTTCGCTCGCCAGAACCACTTTGCGGTCAGGCATGACCAGACGGAAGCGCTCTGCCCAAGGTTCAGCTTCCCAGCCATTGATTGCAACTAGCAGTGTCATCCGGTGATCCGTTCGAGAATGGTTGGATTCTTTTTGATCGCCTTCTCACCTATGCTGTAGGCTTTTCTCAACAAGGCAGCGCCTATTTTGGCAGCATCCTGTGTGCGGGCATGGACAATGCCGAGCGGCCTGCGGTCACGCATATCAGCATTCAATCCGGCCAGCTGCGTAAAGCCCACTGCGGGATCGATATCCTCATCAGCGCGCGTGCGGCCGCCGCCCAGCGCAACAACGGCCAGCCCGACAGCGCGCGTATCAATACCCGTCACAATGCCATCACTTTCGCCGTGGATTTCCAGTTGAACAGGAGCGGCAGGCAGATGATGCTTCGCGTTCTCAATAAATGCCGGCGGGCCGCCAAGGCCAGCGACCATGGCATTGAATTTTTCTGCCGCACGCCCTGATGTAATCGCGGTCTCGACGATCATTTCTGCCTCTTCAATATCATCCGCCATATTGCCGAGGAGCAGCATTTCCGCTCCCAGTGCAACCACAACGGCGTGCATGCGCGTCTCACGCTTTTTCCCCGTCAGATAATCAAGCGCATACTGAACCTCGAGCGCATTGCCCGCCACACTGGCTAGCGGCTCATTCATGTCAGTCAACACGGCTGTCGTTGGCAAGCCTGCCCCGCGCGCCACATCGACAAGACTTTGCGCCAGTGCGCGTGCGTCTGCGTGCGTGGCCATGAATGCGCCGTTGCCGACTTTCACATCCATGGTGAGCCCTTGCAAACCAGCGGCCAATTTCTTGGAAAGAATGGAGGCGGTGATCAATGGAATGGATTCCACTGTTGCTGTCACATCGCGCACGCCATACATGCGCCTGTCGGCGGGCGCGAGATCGGCTGTCTGGCCAATAATCGCGCAACCCACATCGTTTACCACACGGCGGAATAGCGCATTGTCCGGCTTGGCCTGATAGCCGGGAATGGATTCCATTTTATCCAGCGTGCCGCCGGTATGACCAAGACCGCGCCCGGAAATCATTGGCACAAATGCGCCACAGGCTGCCAGGGCAGGGGCGAGCATTAAGCTGACTGTGTCGCCAACACCGCCGGTGGAGTGTTTATCGAGCACCGGGCCAGGCAGGTCACGCCAGTTCAACACGGAGCCGGAATTTTTCATCGCTGACGTCAGCGCTACACGCTCGCCAAGGGCCATGCCATTGAAGAAAACAGCCATGGCAAAAGCGGCGACTTGTCCTTCTGTGACAGTTCCAGATGTGACGCCATTGATGAAAAATTGAATTTCTGCGTCACTCAGCGATTGCCCGTCGCGCTTCTTGCGGATGATTTCTTGCGGCAGCATGACTCAATAATCCGATTTTGTGCGCGTATACGCATGGTCATCAAGCACGGCCAGCAAAGCGTCGCAAAGCGAACTCGCTCCAAAGCGAAATGTTTGCGGTGTGGCCCAATCCTTGCCCATGATCTCATCCGCCAGCGTGAGATACAGATTGGCGTCATCAAGCGTGCGGATGCCGCCTGATGGCTTGATTCCAACCGGCGCGCCGGTGCTCTGAATGACCGTCAGCATTGTGCGCACGGCATCAGGTGTTGCAGCGGCAGCAATCTTGCCGGTGGATGTCTTGATGAAATCAGCACCGTTCTCAATGGCCAGATGGCTGGCTTGCGATACATGGGCCATATCGGGATATGCGCCGGTTTCGAGAATAACCTTGAGCAGTTGCGTATCATCAAGCATGTCGCTGATCGCGCCAATCATATCACCTGCGCTGTCGCGGTCACCGGCGAGAAAATCCTTATATGGCATGACAAGATCAATATCCTGTGCACCGTCGCCAAGCGATTCTTCCACATCAGCGATCACGCGGCCAATTTTATCGGTGCCTGCCGGGAAATTGACAACCGTGGCGACGCGCACAGAGGAATTTTTAAGACGGGCCGCTGCGAGCTTGACATGCTGCGGCCAGATGCAAACAGCAGCAACCGGGCCATGCGTGGTTTGTGCCTGTGTGCAAAGCCGTTCAATGCTGGCTTCTGTGCAGGCATCAGACAAATCGGTCAGATCGAGCAGAGCGAGGGCGCGCCTGGCCTGCATTTTTTGAACATCTGTCACAGGCAAACATCCTTCAGAAATTGCCGCAGCAGCCGCAACATATTTTCAGCTGAACGGCCTGCAATCTCTTTGGTTTCAGCATGGGTCGGGCTTGCGCCCTGAATACCGGCGGCCAGATTGGTGACCATGGAAATGGCGACAACCCGCAAGCCAAAATAGCGCGCCAGAATAATTTCCGGCACAGTGGACATGCCGACCAGATCAGCACCGAGACTGCGCGCCATGCGAATTTCTGCCGGCGTCTCGAAGCTGGGTCCGGAAAACCACATATAGACGCCTTCTGTCAGCGGCACATTTGCCCTGTGCGCCGCCGCCAGCAGCTGTGCCCGCAATTGCGGATCATAGGCATCTGTCATCGAGACGAAACGCTGATCACTGGTTTCACCAATCAGCGGATTGATGCCGGCATAATTGATATGGTCGCTGATGCTCACCAGCACGCCGGGGCCTGTAGCTTCATGAAGTGACCCGGCAGAATTTGTCAGCACGATCATCCGCGCCCGCAATGCAGCCATGATGGCGATGGGCATGCGCATTGTCCGCGCATCGCCATGCTCATAATAATGCGCACGGCCCTGCATCATCAGCACGCGCTTGCCGTCCAGTATTCCAAAAATCAGCGCGCCGGCATGGCCTGATACACCCGATGCGGGAAATCCTGGCACCGCAGAATACGGGATGCGAACGGCGTTCGGCACGGCATCAGCAAGGCCACCGAGGCCTGTGCCCAGCACTATCGCTGCATCGATGGGGCCGGCAATGCCATGCGCAGCAAGTATGGCAAGCGTATCCTGCAATGGCTCCGTCATGGCAGCATATCCGGGCCAAAACTGTGCGGCAGTAAATCATCCAGCCCATGCGTGCGGGCCATGTGCAGGCCGCGGCCCGCCACATGAATACGGGTTGCGGCATGGGCAAATTCACGGATGCGCTGCCGGCACGCCCCGCAGGGATAACAAGGGGCTTCAGCACTGCCAACAATGGCGATGTCATCAATCATGGACTGGCCACCGGCGACCATGTTGGCGATGGCACCGGCCTCGGCACAGGTGCCAACAGGGTAGGCGGCATTTTCAACATTGCAGCCGGAAAAAATGGTGCCGTCTCTTGTGCGGATAGCCGCACCTACCTTGAAGCGGGAATAGGGCGCATGGGCGCGGGCCATACATTTTTCCGCCGCATCAAAAAGCAATGTCAGTGAGGCCTCCATCAGCGCTCCTTCACATAGGGAATGCCCGACGCGCGCGGCGGTATTGCTTTGCCGATAAATCCGGCCAGCAATATGACGGTGAGCAGATAAGGCAGGGCCTGAATGGCCTGTACGGGCAGTTGGCCGATGCCGGGAATGGGCACGCCTTGCAGGCGGATGGCCGCTGCGTCGAGCAGGCCGAACAGCATGCAGGCTGCAAAAGCCGGCAGGGGCTTCCATTTCGCAAATATCAACGCAGCCAAGGCAATAAATCCTTTGCCAGCCGTCATCATGGGCAGAAAGCTTGCCGCCTGGCTGACGGATAAATAGGTGCCGCCAAAACCGCAGAGCACGCCAGCAATAATCACCGCCGCATAGCGCAGGCGTGCAACAGAAATACCGGCCGTATCAACCGCCATGGGATTTTCTCCGACAGCGCGCAAACGCAAACCAAACCGTGTGCGTGCCAATACAAATGACGTGATCGCAACCATCGCAAAACTGACATAGACAAGCGCCGAATGGCCAGAGAGCACGACGCTGTACAGCGGCCCGATCACCGGCACATCACGCAGCGCACCGGAAAACGGCAGCGTCCAGTCCTCAAAACGGGCTGCGCCACTGAGCGCAGGCGTGCGCCCGCCCTGGCCAAAGAATGCGTTGCCCACGAGCGCTGTCAGCCCCGCCGCGAGCATATTGATGGCAACGCCAGAGACGATCTGATTGCCGCGCTGCGTGATTGCCGCATACCCATGCAGCAGACTGGCCAAAACAGATGCGGCGATGCCGCCAAGCAATCCAACCCACGCATTACCGCTGACATGGGCACAGACTGCGGCCGCAAAAGCGGCCGCGAGCATTTTGCCTTCCAAGCCAATATCAACGACGCCTGCGCGCTCCGACCACAAACCCGCAAGGCACGCAAAGAGCAGCGGTGTTGCCAGCCTTACCGATGATGCCAGAACAACGGAGATGAGTTCAAAATCCATGACTCATGCTCCCGCCGCATGGGCTGGCCGAAACAGCCCGACAAGGCGCGCGGCCATCTGGCGGAAAAATCCATCCAGCGCGCCCGCAAAGAAAATAATGATCCCGCCAATCACCGTGATCATATCGCGTGTGATGCTTGGCGTATCGAAAGCGAGTTCGGCACCACCCTGATAAAGAATACCGAAGAGAATAGAGGATAACACAATTCCAACCGGGTGGGCGCGTCCCATGAGGGCAACCGCAATGCCGACAAAACCGTAGCCGCTTGAAAATTCAAGCAGCAGCTTGCCCTGAAAACCGAGCAGTTCATTGACGGCCAGCCCGGAGGCCAGTGCGCCGGAAATTGCCATGGCCACCATGGTAATGCGCTCCGGCGAAATACCGGCATAAACCGCCGCTTGGGGATTGGCCCCAACGGTGCGAATTTCGTAGCCAAGGCGTGAACGGTAGATCAGCAGCCACACCAGCCATGCAGCCAGCAAGGCAAGTATAAGCGTCAGGTTCAAAGGTGTTTGCGGCATGGCAAAGCCGAGGCTGGCAAAAATATCATGGACGGCAGGCATTTTCGCTGCGGCAGAAAAATTCCGTGTCTCCGGCTGCATGGAGCCGGCTTTGCCCATCACATTGACGAGTAAATACACCAGCAATGTCGAGGCCAGAAAATTGAACATGATGGTGGTAATCACCACATGGCTGCCGCGCCGCGCCTGCAAATAGCCCGGTATGAAAGCCCAAAAAGCTCCGAATGCGGCTGCGCTGGCCACAGCCATCGGCAAAAGGACAAAGCGCGGCACAACAGAGTCGAGGGCCAGACACATCAGTGCCAGACCGATGCCGCCAAAAAGCGCCTGCCCCTCGCCGCCAATATTGAACAGACCGGCGTGAAAGGCGACGGCCACCGCCAGTCCGGTGAAAATAAAATTCGTGGCGTAAAACAGCGTGAAACCCAAACCTTCCGCCGTGCCAAGGGCACCAAACAGAAGGCTGCGCAAGGCGCGCAGCGGATTTTCACCAATAGCCACCACAACGAGGCCAGCAACAAGAAAGGCGGTGATAACCGAGAGGGCAGGCACCAGCCCGCGCTCAGCCCATTTTGGCAAGGCAATGGGGGCGCTCACGCGGCTTTCTCCGTCACGCCTGCCATCAGCAGCCCCAATTCCCGCTCATGTGTTGCATCTGGCATTCGCTCACCCATGATGCGCCCGCCACACATCACAAGAATACGGTCTGACAGCGCGCGAATTTCATCCAGCTCAACAGAAACAAGCAGAATGGCACAGCCCTGATCCCGCAGCCTGATGAGGGAACGATGAATAAACTCGATCGCACCAATATCAACCCCGCGTGTCGGCTGCCCGACAAGAAGCAGTTTCGGTGAACGGCTGATCTCGCGCGCCAACACAATTTTTTGCTGGTTCCCGCCCGAAAAATTGGCTGTTTTCAGGCGTGGATCGGGAGGGCGCACATCAAAGGCTGCCATATCCTTTTCCGCTCTCGCCCGCACTTGATCAATATCAAGCAACGGACCCGCGCCTAGGGCAGGGTCATCCACATAGCCGAGAATGGCATTTTCGCTTTCTTCAAAGGCAGTCACGAGCCCGCGCCGCTGGCGGTCCTCCGGCACATGCATCACGCCGCGATGGCGCAGGGTGTGCGGGTGCAATTCGTGATCAGACAGGGTCTGTCCATCCAGCGTGATTGTGCCCGCTGATTTGCGGGTAATGCCAGCCAGCACCTCAAGCAATTCGCTTTGCCCATTGCCGGAAACACCCGCAATACCGACTATTTCCCCCGCCCGTACGGTAAAGGATATATCGTCAAGGCGCGGAACGCCCTGGCTGTCTTTGACCGTCACATGATCCACCCGCAATATCTCGGCACCTGGCTGCGCCGGTGCTTTTTCAACCCGCAGCAGCACATGCCGGCCCACCATCAGTTCAGCAATCCCCGCCGGCGTTGTCTCCGCCGTCTTGACAGTCGCCACCATCTCGCCACGGCGCATGACCGAGACATTGTCTGTGACGGCCATGATCTCGCGCAACTTGTGCGTGATCAGCAGAATTGTTTTTCCTTCGGATTTGAGACGGCGCATCAGCACAAAAAGCTGATCGGCTTCTGGCGGGGTTAAAACAGCAGTTGGTTCGTCAAGAATGAGAATATTGGCATCACGCACCAGTGCCTTGAGAATTTCGACACGCTGCTGCAATCCAACAGGCAAATCACCAACGATGGCATCTGGATCAATCATCAGCCCATAATCTGCGGCCAGGGCTGCCAGCTTGGCGCGCATCGCTGTTTCGCCGCGGGCGAGCAGCAGGCCCTGTTCGGCACCCAGCATGATATTATCAAGCACAGTGAGTGGCTCGACCAGCATGAAATGCTGATGCACCATGCCGATGCCGTGGCCGATGGCAGCCGACGGTGAGCGGATGGTCACAGTCTTGCCATGCACGGCAATGGTGCCGGAATCGGCCTCATAAAATCCGAAGATAATCGATACGAGTGTCGATTTGCCCGCGCCATTTTCCCCCACAATGCCGTGAATGGTGCCAGGCGCAATCGTCAAGTCGATGGCGCGGTTGGCGTGAACCGCACCAAAACGCTTGTCGATTTTTGTTAATGTCAAAGCCGGCTGCTGCATCATCACTCGTTTGTGCAAGACCTGTACATGAGAAGCGCGTGCGAGGTTGAGGCGTGGCGCACGGCCCGCACTGGCGCGGGCCGTGGCCGAAGCGTTGTCATACGCTTACAGCGGGCATTTCTGGTCCGACATATAATCGTGCACCTTGATGGCACCGGACACGATATCGGCGGATGCCTTGTCGGCAGCGGCTTTCATCTCCGGCGTGATCAATCCTTTGTTGGCATCATCCAGCGCCCAGGCCACGCCATTGTCTGCCAGCCCAAGCACCGTGACACCGGGTTTCCATTTGCCATCCTTTGCGGTGCGGAATGCGGTTGCCACGGCCACATCAACGCGTTTCAGCATGGATGTGAGGACTTTGCCCGGATGCAGGCCATTTTGGTTGGAATCAACCCCGATGCCGAGTTTGCCGGCGTCTGCCGTAGCCCGCAGCACGCCAATGCCGGTGCCTCCGGCGGCGTGATAGATAACATCAGCACCGCGATCAATTTGCGAGCGCGCCAGTTCGCCGCCTTTAACTGGATCATTCCACGCCGCGCCGGTCGTGCCCGTCATGTTCTGAAAAATTTCGGCGTTGCTTTTGGCGGCTTTCACACCCTGTGCATAGCCGCACGCAAATTTGCGGATCAGCGGAATATCCATGCCGCCAACGAAGCCCACCTTTCCGGTTTTCGAGGCCATCGCGGCGAGCAGACCGACGAGATAGGACCCTTCATGTTCCTTGAAAACGATGGATTGCACATTCGGCAAATCAATCACCATGTCGATGATGCCGAATTTTGTGTTGGGAAATTCCTTGGCAACTTTTTCCAGCGCTGTGGCATGGGCAAAACCAACCGCGACAATCGGATCAAAGCCATCCCGGGCGAAGCGGCGCAATGCCTGCTCGCGCTGCGCATCGTTCTGAATCTCGAAGTCGCGGTAGTCAACGCCGGTTTCCTTCTTGAAAGCCTCGGCCCCCACATGGGCAGCCTCGTTGAAGGATTTGTCGAATTTGCCGCCAAGGTCATACACGACGGCTGGCTTGCTTTGGGCAAAGGCCACGCTGGCAGACAAAAGCGTGCCGGCCAGAGCCAGACCGGCATGGCGAAGGCTGAAGCGAGGGGTGGAAAAGCGGCGTGCGCGCATGGGGATCCTCCTGTGCCGCCAACCAAGGCAGCCGATGCGGCAGCATCGCACGGGTGGCGGGGCTTTTCCAAGGCCTGCGGGACGCCTTTCGACAAGGCAAAATGGCTCATTGGTGACAGGTGACGAAGCATTCTGTTCGGGGCATCATCATCCCGCAGTCAAATTCAGCGGAGGTTGCCCATGCGTCGAACCTTGCGTGCCCTGTTCACCGGTCTTGCTCTTCTCTTGGGAGGGCAGGGAAGTGTAGCCCAAAGCCAGCCCCAGACCGAGCCGACCGAGGTTGATGTCGAACTGGTCATCGCCGTTGATATTTCCTATTCCATGGACTTGGAAGAACTGGCCTTGCAGCGCGAGGGCTATGCGCAGGCCTTCCGGTCAGCAGACATCAAGAATGCCATCGCCAATGGTCAGCTGGGGCGCATTGCCGTGACCTATTTTGATTGGGCGGATGCGCGCAACCAGCAGGTGGTGGTGCCATGGATGCTGATCGACAGCCCGGCGGCGGCCGATGCCTTTGCTGATAAAATTGCCGCGCAGCCTATCCGCCGCGCCCGCCGCACATCCATATCAGGCGCCATTGATTTCGGCGTGGCACAGATCAAGGTCAATCCGTTTCGCGGGTCCCGTCAGGTCATCGATATTTCTGGTGATGGCCCTAACAACAGCGGCACTCCGGTTGTGTCGGCACGGGATGCGGCATTGGCCGGCGGCATCACCATCAATGGCTTGCCGATTGTCATGAAGCGTGGCGGCTGGGGCGATATTGATCAGCTCGATATGTATTATCAGGATTGTGTGATCGGCGGGCCGCGCAGCTTCGTTGTGCCGATCCGCTCGCGCGAGGAATTTTTGCCGGCGATCCGCACCAAGCTGTTGCTGGAAATTGCCGGTGTTTATCCGCCGCGTGACGGGTTTGATGCCCATGGCGCACGCATTGTGCGTGTGCAAGCCCAGTCAAACCGGCCCGATTGCATGGCTGGGGAACGCCAATGGCGCGAGCGCTGGGAGCAGGGGAATTAAATCATCACAGCGCCGCGCATTTATGTGCCGCGCGGCTTGGCGCGGTGCGTCGGTGGCGCGGTCAGCGGATTTTCCGGCCAGGGATGTTTCGGGTAGCGTCCGCGCAGATCCGCCCGCACACCAGCCCATGAGCCGCGCCAGAAACCCGGCAAATCGCGCGTGATCTGGATAGGCCGATGGGCCGGGGACAACAAATGCAGGGTCAGCGGAATCGCCCCGCCAGCAAGCGCCGGATGCGTATCAAGACCGAAAAGTTCTTGCACGCGCACAGCCAGAACCGGACCTTCGGCACTGGTATAATCAATCGGAATGGCATTGCCGGTGGGCACAACAAAATGGCTTGGCATATCCGCCTCGATCTGACGGCGCTTGTCCCATGGCAGAAGCGTATCCAGTGCAGCCTGCAAACAGTCAGGGCCAATCGCCGATAGCTGTGTCACGCCATCAAGATGCGGTGCGAGCCAGAGATGGACGGTGGCAGCCAGAGCCTTTTCCGACAAATCCGGCCAAGCCTGAGCATCATCAGCGGCGCCCGATTGTTCCAGTGCCGTGCGCAAAAAAACAATGCGGTCGCGCATCTGCTTTTGTGACTTCGACCAGCCGAGCCGGTCGATGCCGGTTTGCGCAGCGCCATCCGCCAGCATCAGCGCAGCCTCCGGGCCGGGTGCAACGGCAACCGGCGTTTGTTCCAGTATAATGGCGTCGAGACTGCGCACGCGCCGCGCCCGCAGGCTGCGGGATGCGCCATCAAAATAAATCTCTTCGCGGGCAATCGCGCGCGTTGCCAGAATAGCCTGTATATCCTCGGCGGGCAGCGCACATGCCAGCAGGATCCGTGCGTTGGCCGCACCGCCAGACATGTCTGCGATAACGAGAAAGTCCGACGCTGTCAGCCTTTCATGATCAGCCATCATGGCTGCCCGGCCATTGGCCATCAGATATTCGCCGCGTTTGCCCCGTTGTTTGGCAACCCGGTCGGGATAGGCAAGCGCCAGCAGCCGCGCCGGCGAGAGGACAGAGATGTTTTGCGCGGCGGGCATTTCCGTGATCGCCAGCTTGGCCCACGTGTCTGCCAGCCGCTTCATATCTGCCGCCCGTTGCCCACGGTCGCGCATGAAACGGTCAAGCCGCTCGGTCAGATCAATGGCATCGCCACCCAGCCCCCGCTCGACAAGAATGGCACCAATCAACGCTGCATCGCGGGCCTGGCCTGATTGTGCCGCATCCATGATCATGCGGGCGAGGCGAGGCGGCAGCGGCAGGGCGCGCATGTGCCGCCCTTCATCCGTCAGGCGCCCGTGAGGATCGAGCGCCTGCAATTTTTCCAGCAGCAGGCGCGCTTCCTTCAGCGCCGGTGCCGGCGGCGCATCCAGAAATGGCAAGGCTGTGGGATCGCTGACACCCCATGCCGCACAATCAAGCAGCAGGGAGGATAAATCGGCACTCAGAATTTCCGGCGTGGTATAAGCCGGCAATGCACCCGTCGCAGCCTCCTCCCACAGGCGGTAGCAGATGCCTGGTTCGGTGCGGCCCGCGCGCCCGCGCCGTTGATCGACCGCAGCGCGGGAGGCGCGCACGGTTTCAAGCCGGGTGATGCCGATATCAGGCTCATAGCGCGGCACGCGGGCCAGACCAGAATCGATGACAACCCGCACGCCTTCAATCGTCAGCGAGGTTTCAGCGATGGATGTCGCCAGCACGATCTTGCGTTTGCCCTGTGGCGCAGGCGTAACCGCTTCATCCTGCGCCCGCTGGTCCATGGCGCCATAGAGCGGCGCGATGAGAATGGTTTCATCGCGAATCCGTTCGCGCAATTGGTCGGCAACGCGATTGATTTCGCCTTGACCGGGCAGGAAAACCAGCAGCGAACCTGTATCAGCCCGCAGCGCGCGCATCACAGCATCTGTGACCTGATCATCAATGCGCCGCTGTGTATCGCGCCCGATATAGCGGGTCTCGACAGGAAAAGCCCGGCCTTCGCTGGTGATGACCGGTGCATCTCCCAATATCTGCCCGACACGCGCGCCATCAATGGTTGCGGACATGACCAGTATGCGCAGGTCGGGCCGCAATGCGCTCTGTGCATCGAGAGCAAGGGCCAGTCCGAAATCGGCATCGAGCGAGCGCTCATGAAATTCATCGAAAATGACGGCAGAAGTGCCAGACAATTCCGGATCATCCAGAATCATCCGCGCAAACACACCTTCCGTCACCACCTCGATGCGGGTGCGCGCGGAAATGCGTGAACCCATGCGAACGCGCAGGCCAACGGTATCACCCACTTTCTCATGCAGCGTGCGGGCCATGCGCTCAGCCGCGCCGCGTGCAGCCAGACGGCGTGGCTCCAGCATGATGATGCGCTTGGCCGCAGCCCAGGGCTCATCCATCAGCACAAGCGGCACGCGCGTCGTTTTGCCAGCGCCCGGCGGAGCAACAAGCACGCCATTGCTGTGGTTTCGCAGCGCGGCCTTTAAGTCAGGCAGCGCTTCGTCAATAGGCAGCGCGCTGTCGAAAACCTGCATCGCCTGTTAAACGGAAAATCCAAATGCCCGCAATTCATCGGCCATTTGCCGGGCACTGGTAAAATGAATGGCGTGCATGCCGACAGCCCGCGCACCCAGAACATTCTTTTCAGAATCATCAATGAAGACGCACTCTTCTGCTTTCACGCCATTGCGATGCAACAGGGTGTGATAGATTTCCGGGGCCGGCTTCAGCATTTTTTCCGTTGCAGAGACAACAATATCATCAAACACGGTGAGAAACGGATAATGCTTCTGTGCCAGAGCAAACTTCTCATCATTGAAGTTGGTGATGGCATAAACCTTGCTGCAATCACGCCGCAGCTTTTCCAGCACAGCAACACTGTCATGAATCGCGCCGCTGACGGTTTCGGGCCAGCGTAAATCGAAGGCTGAAATTTCTGCTGCCCAGTCTGGATGTTCTGCGCTCAGCAATTTCACGGCATCGGGAAATGACCGGCCACGGTCCTGCTCCAGATTCCACGCATTGGTGCAGACATGGGTCAGAAACCATTCCATGCGCTCCCCATCGCTGAATATCTTGCGATACAGATAGCGCGGGTTCCAGTCGAGCAGCACATTGCCGATGTCAAAAACGGGAATGGTGGGATTGGCCATAATCAAAAATCCTGCTGGTTTCAGTCAAGGGTTTCGTTGCTGACAATTTCAATGCCAAAGCCGGAAAGGCCGACATAGGAGCGCGCTACAGATGTCAGGTTGCGGATGGATTGAATGCCAAGATCGCGCAGAATTTGCGCGCCAACCCCCACTTCGCGCCATTGCTTGTTGCGCATGGCATCGCTGGATTGCGAAGCATCAATCGGCGTCACCGGCACACCGGCGGCGCCATCGCGCAGATAAACCAGCACACCGCGTCCTTCGGCCTTGAATTTGTCGAGCGATTTTTGAATGCTGGACGCGCCGCCAAACAAATCCTGCACGATATTGGGGCGATGGAAGCGGGCCGGAATTTTCTTACCCTCGCCGACCGCACCATAAACGAACGCGACATGATAAATATCATCGAACGGTGTGCGGTAAGCGTAGCCCTGCAAAGGCCCGATTGGCGAGTCCACTGTAAATTGCGAAATCCGTTCCACCAGTTTTTCGCGGGCCTGCCGGTATGCGATCAGGTCGGCAATCGTCACATGCTTGAGGTTATGATTTTTCGCAAAGTCCGCCACCTGTGGACCTTTTGTGACGGTGCCGTCATCATTGACGAGCTCACTGATCACACCCACGGGCGGCAAGCCGGCCAGTCTGCACAAATCGACAGCAGCTTCTGTATGGCCTGACCGCATGAGCACGCCGCCATCTTTCGCGATCAGCGGAAAAATATGGCCCGGCCTGGCAAAGTCGTTGGCACCGGCGTTGGAGTTCGTCAGTGCGCGGCACGTCGCGGTGCGCTCCTCGGCGGAGATGCCCGTGGTCATGCCGGGCTTGTAATCGATGGAAACGGTAAAGGCCGTGGTGTGGTTGGAATCATTGTGCGCCACCATTGGATCCAGCCGCAGGCGGCGGGCATCTTCGATGGTGATCGGCGTGCAGACGATGCCGGAGGTGTGGCGCACGATGAACGCCATTTTCTCGGGCGTGCACAGGGAGGCAGCAACAATCAGGTCGCCTTCGCCCTCCCGGTCATCATCGTCGGTCACAACGACGATCTCGCCCCGCGCAAACGCCTCAAGAGCTTCAGTGATGGAATGGGGCATGAGCTTACGCCTTCTGGTCGGGGATGTGTTGGTCGAGCGCCGCTGGGCACCCGCCGTGAGAAAATCGTCAGAGCTGATGGCACCGCCGGTCACAGCGCGAATCCGTTCCAGTGTTTCCGGGCGCGGAACCTGGCCGCTCTCCCATTTCTGGACGGCTGCCTTGCCGACACCAACCTGAAGCCCGAACGCTTCCAGCGTCAGGCCATGGGATTCGCGGTAGCGGGCAAGAGGATGGATCACGCTTGACCTGTGGGATGAAACGGCGAGGCAGTGAAGCACATCTGCTGACGCCTGTATCCAACTTGGAAACCACGGAGTCAATCGCCACTGCCGGCCCATCCCACAGCCTGGCAGGCAGCAACAAAAAAGCCGGCCCACAGGACCGGCTTTTCAAACTGGAATTGGCCTGCTGTTCAGGCGAGCTTGGCGACGGCCGCAGTCATGCGCGAAACCTTGCGGGAAGCAGTTTTCTTGTGCAGCACACCCTTTTGGGCGGCTTTCATCAATTCCGGCTGCGCATCGGCAAGCGCGGCAACAGCAACGGCCTTGTCACCAGCCTTGATGGCTTCCTCAGCGCGGCGCACAAATGTGCGCAGGCGGCTGCGGCGGGACTTGTTCAGTTCCGTGCGGCGGACGGCCTGACGGGCTGCTTTCTTGGCCGAGGATGTGTTGGCCATGGTCGTTCCTTCGAGTCTGGTTGCCGGGCAACGGCCTGTCCTGAACAGAAAAGGCGGCGCGGGGCATAGCAATGGAGTCGCGAGGCCGACAGGCCCGCGTTGGGCGTCCTGATGACACAAGGGGTTTGTGCCGTCAACGCGCAATCACGGTTAAACCGGCAAATCAGCCAGCAGCAGATGCATATCCTTTCGCCCGTGCGAGCATGGGAAAGTCCACATTGCCGCCAGACATGACCACGGCAATGCGCCGCCCCTGAGTCGGCAGTTTTCCGGCCAGCACCGCAGCCAGTGCCACGGCAGCGCCCGGTTCAACCACAAGCTTGAGGGTATCAAGGCTGAATGCAACGGCGGCCAATACCTCATCATCGGAAACCGCCAAGCCACCCGCCAGCAACGCCTTGTTGATGGGAAATGTCAGCTTTCCCGGCGTGGGCGTGACAATCGCATCACAGATCGAGCGCGCGTCAGCTGCATTGGCGACAGGCTCACCTTTTTCCAGAGAGCGCCGCGTGTCGTCATGGGTGGTGGGCTCGGCAGACCAGATGCGGGTTGTGGGGGACAGGGCGCGGATGGCCGTTGCGACACCGGCGGTCAGCCCGCCGCCGCCGCAACAGACGACAACATCATCAAGCACCATACCCAGCGCGGCCGCATCTTCTGCAATTTCCAGCCCCACCGTACCCTGGCCGGCAATGATGTCACGGTCATCATAGGGCGGCACGATCACCGCGTCTGTTTCCGCAGCGATGCGGGTGCCAATGGCCTCGCGATTCTCGGCATAGCGGTCATAGGTCACAACCCGCGCGCCCAGCGCCCGTGTATTGGCCAGCTTCATCGCCGGCGTATCCTCCGGCATGATGATTGTTGCGGGGATACCCAGCAGCTTGGCAGCCAGCGCCACGCCCTGTGCATGGTTGCCCGACGACCAGGCGACAACACCCTTGTTGCGATTAGCCGCCGGAATTTGCACAAGCCTGTTGTAAGCTCCGCGAAACTTGAACGCGCCAATCCGTTGCAGCATCTCCGGCTTGATGAAAATCTGGCCACCGGTGCGGGCATCGAGATCAAGATTGGTCAGCAGTGGCGTGCGCACGGCCTGACCTGTGATGCGTTTCGCCGCAGCGCGAATATCGGCCAGCGAACAGATACTGTCAGGCGTCATCATGGCGTCTTTCAAAACGGGGATGAATGTGGCGCGCGCCAGTGGCGCTCAGCGGTTCTCGAATTTGGGTTTGCGCTTGTCGATAAAGGCGGCCATGCCTTCCTTCTGATCATGCAGGCCGAACATCGACGAAAACAGCCGGCGCTCATTCTTGATGCCTTCATGCAGCGTCATTTCGAACGAGCGGTTGACCGAATCCTTGGTCATCGCGGTGATCACCTGCGACTTGGCCGCAATCGAGTCCGCCGCCTTCATAACCTCGCCCATCAGGTCGGCCAGCGGCACGACGCGCGACACAAGGCCTGCGCGCTCCGCCTCTGCCGCATCCATCATCCGGCCAGTCAGGCACATATCCATGGCTTTCGCCTTGCCGATGGCGCGCGTCAGCCTTTGTGTGCCGCCTGCACCGGGCATGACGCCAAGATTGATTTCCGGCTGGCCGAATTTTGCATTATCAGCCGCGATAATAAAATCGCACATCATCGCGACTTCGCAGCCGCCGCCGAGCGCAAAGCCGGCAACCGCCGCAATCACCGGCTTGCGGCGATCCGCAATCTTGTCCCACTCGCGAAATTTGTCGTCCATATAGGTGCCGGGGTAGGAGCGCGGCTGCATTTCCTTGATGTCGGCTCCGGCGGCAAAGGCTTTTTCCGAGCCGGTCAGAACAATGCAGCCAATCGCAGGATCAGCCTCATAAGCCGAGAGCGCCTCATTCACCTCGCCAATAAGCTGCGTATTCAGCGCATTGAGAGCCTGTGGCCGATGCAGGGTGATCACGCCAACAGCGCCACGTGTTTCCGTGAGAATGCACTCATAAGCCATCGCCCGTCTCCTGCCTGACATGGATACCATTGCTGTGATCGGGTAGCGGGCGGGGCGTGCTGATGCAAGAGCATCAACTGCATATGCAAGAGCAGGATCCGCATATGCGCCGCTCCGGTCAAGCCGCGCTTGCGCAATTCATCATCGCGCTTGCGTGTCAGCCAAGGCGCCAAACGGACTTGCAGATACCAGCTCGGCAATCAGATCATGCACGGCCTGCGCGGCGTCGGACATGGCCAGGCCGTCAGCGAGGCATATGGAAACGCGCACGCGCAAGGCCGGCTCAACAATCCGGGTGACGGTCAGATCGCGTCCGTTGGACCGGCGCTGCATTTCCACCATCGACAGGGCAGACGACAATGGCAATACCGTCGCGCCAATGCTGGCATCAACAGCACTGGCGAGCGTGGTGGCGGATTCAATTTCCGCAATCACGTTCAGGGCCAGCCCGGCGCGCTCGAAAGATGAATCAACCAGCCGCCGGATCGTGTGGATGCGGCTGGGCAGAAGCATGGGAATATTCTCGAGGGCTGCCAGCGTCACAGCTTTCTCACGTCCCATCCCCATCTGGGACGACGCCAGAAGGTAAAGCTCTTCCTCAAACATGGGCTCGAACCGGACCCCCTTGATCGGGCCGGGCTGATAGATCAGCGCCATGTCCATTTTACCCGTCATCACCAGCTCACTGATGACGCCGCCAAAATTCTCATTGATGTGCAGAACAATGCCGGGATGGCGCTCCCGCACCCGCACGATCAGCGGCAGCGCGAGGCTGGCGCCAGCACTGTAGGGCGCCAGCCCCAGCGAGACAGCACCGGAGATGGACTGCGCGCCAAGACTGACCTCAGACTGCGCCTGACCCAACTGCCGCAGGATGATCTGTGCATGGCGGTAAAGCGTTTGGCCGGCCTCGGTGGGAACCACGCCGCGCTTGGAACGGATCAGAAGCCGTTGGCGGAAATGGGCTTCCAGCGCAGCGACCTGCTGGCTCAGGGCAGGCTGTGCCACATGCAGGTTATCCGCCGCCCGGGTCAGGCTGCCCGTATCGACAATTTTGACGAAAGCGCTGAGCCGCTTGGTATCCACCCGTGCCTCGCGATCCATAAGAAAGATTTATGACGATAGACATAACCCGTCTTTGTCAGCAATGGATATTTACGCAAGTCTCACCGCATCCGGTTTCAGCGGAGACGCGCGGAATGTCATTTGCGGACTATCAAACGGCCCTGGTCACTGGCGCGTCTGCCGGTATTGGCGCTGCCATCGTCGAGATGCTGTGCCGCCACGGGGTCAAAGTTCATGCCATTTCGCGCAATGGCACGCGGCTCGATGAACTGGCGGCCCGCACGGGCTGTATTCCCCACGCGCTGGATATCACCGATATTGCTGCTGTCGAGGCCTTGCTCAAGCCGCTCCAGATTGACCTGCTGGTGAACAATGCCGGCGTCTCGCGCTCCGGTGATATTGCCACGATGGACGCCTTTGGCATTGATGAGCAAGTCGATGTGAATTTGCGCGCCGCATTGCACCTCATCCGCCTGACGCTGCCCGGCATGATGGCGCGCGACTGCGGCCACATCGTCAACATCACCTCGATCGCTGGGCTGTATCATTTTTCTGGCAACACTGTTTATCACGCCACCAAAGCCGCGATGCACATGGTTTCCCGGCAGACCCGCGTCGCTGCCTATGGCCGCCGCGTGCGGGTCACAGAAATTGTGCCCGGCCGCGCCGAAACGGAAATTTTCGGCAAGGTCATCGGCGACATGGAAGCAGCCCAGAAGCAATTCTACGATGGGTATGAATCCCTCAAGGCCGAGGATGTGGCTGATGCGATTGCATACGCGATCAGCACGCCTGGCCATGTGAATATCGGCCAAATCGAGATCATGCCAACTTTTCAGGTTCCCGGCGGCCTGAATTTCCTGAAGCGTACCGGATAAACTGCCGCAGGCATCCACCGCGGCTCACAATGGAGGAGGATCACATGGCAATGTATCGCAGATATATTCTGGCAGGCGCAGCCGCAACGCTCGCCTTGTCATGCGCAACCGGCGCAATGGCACAATCCACAACCCTCAATTTGTCGTCCGTCCTGCCGGATACGAATTTTCAGGTGCGCAATGCCAAGCGTTATGCCGAAGAAGTCGCCAAGGCCACAAACGGTGCCGTGAATATCTCCGTGAAAGCGGGCGGCTCGCTCGGCTTCAAGGGGCCGGAGCAGATGCGCGCCGTGCGCGATGGCCTTGTGCCGATGGCAGACGTGCTGACCTCGCAGCAGATTGGCGATGAGGCGATTTTCGGCACAGACGGTATTCCGTTCCTGGTCTCAAACCCTGCCGATCTCAAGGCATTGCACAAATATCTGCGCCCTGAATTTGAGAAAATCGTACAGTCCAAATACAATCAGAAAATTCTTTATATGGTGCCATCGCCGGCGCAATACATGTTCCTGAAAGTCAAGACCGACAATGTCGCCGGCCTCAAGGGCGTCAAGGCACGCGGTGCCGACAAGAATACGGTTGATACGCTGAATGCTGTCGGCATGGCGGGCGTGCAAATTCCATGGGGTGAATTGATCCCGGCATTGGCATCAGGCCGTGTTGAAGGCGTTGCCACATCAGCCGCCTCCGGCGTGGATGGAAAATTCTGGGAATTCCTGAAATATTTCTACCCGACCAATCACACCTGGTCGACCAACATGGTCAACATCAATCTCGACACATGGAAAAAGCTGACGCCGGACCAGCAGAAGGCCATGACGGATATTGCCGCGAAGCTCGAGGGGGAATTCTGGAAAGTCTCCGCTGATGAAGACGAGGTCAGCCTCAAGGTGCTGCGTGAGCGCGGTATGGAGTTGATGCCGGTGTCAAAAGAAATGTCGGCAGAAATGTATAAAATGGCAAAGCCGCTGACAGGGGCTTTCATGGAACGCGTGCCAGCGTCAAAAGCGATCATTGAAGCGTATCTCAAGGATACAGGGCGCTGAGATGACACAAAGCGGCGAACCCCTTGCAACACAGGGCGGTTTCGCCGCTTTCCGGCGCGCGGCGGATTTGATTGCGCTGTGGGCTGCCTATGCCGCCGTGCTCTGCCTTGCCGCCCTTGTGGCGCTGGTCACGGCGGAAATTATCATGGGGCTTGCGTCTAAAATAGTCCGCAGCCTGCCGCCGGGTATTGGAATTGCGTGGGAGTATTCATCCTACCTGATGGGCATATCGTTTCTCATGGGGTCGGGACTGACATTGCGCGCCGGCATGCATATCCGTGTGGAATTGTTGCTGCGCGCCGGCAAGGGCCGCCATGCCCGCCTGTTCGAAATCATCGCGGCATTGATTGGCACAGCTTTTACGGCGCTGCTGGTCTGGTCGCTCGTGCGATTCACCATGCAGTCATTTTCCGCCGGTCAAGTCTCCGGCGACAGCCTGACACCACTGTGGATTCCGCAGGCGGCGCTGACGCTTGGGGCGGCTGTGCTTTTTCTGCAAATGGCCTTGCGTCTGATGGCAGCCCTGTTGAACGAACCGCTGGAGGATAAAACCCTCGGCATCGCAACGTTACCGGAGTGAGGAACAGGCCATGACTTCGGTATTTGCCGGATTGTTCGGTATTCTTTTTGGCTTGCTGGCTGTGGGCGCATGGATCGGCATCGCGCTTGCGGCAACCGCAATGCTGCTGGCCTTTTTCTTCACGGATATTGCGCTGACACGGCTGCTGCCCCAATACGCCTTCAACATTCTGACATCATCCGATCTTGTCGCACTGCCGCTGTTTGTACTGATGGGCGAATTTCTGTTCCGCACCAGCCTGTCTAAATCCCTGTTCAATGGTCTGGCGCCATGGGCGGGATTATTGCCGGGGCGGCTCTTGCATGTGAATGTCGTGGCCTGTTCGATTTTCGCCGCCATTTCCGGTTCATCGGCCGCAACGACACAGGTCGTCGGCCGCATGACATTGAAAGAGCTCTTGAAGCGCGGTTATTCGCCGGATATTGCCATTGGCTCGCTGGCCGGTGCCGGCACGCTCGGGTTTCTGATCCCGCCATCAACGGTGATGATTATTTATGGCGTGCTGGCGGAAGAATCCGTTCTGCGGCTTTTCACGGCCGGATTTATTCCCGGCATTCTTCTGGCTGCATGTTTTTCTGGCTGGATCATGATTCATACAACTATCCGGCCCGATCTTGTGCCGGAATCAGAGCGCGCGCTGAGGCATGCCACATTCGGTCAGCGCATTGCCGCATTGAGAGAGCTGGCCCCCGCACTGTTTCTCATTCTGTGCGTGCTCGGTTCGATGTATGGCGGCATCGCCACACCGACCGAGGCGGCAGCGCTTGGCGTGCTGGGGGCAGCGCTGGTTTCTCACATGCAAGGTTCGCTGAATTGGCGCACGGTGATGGATGTCGGCATCGGCACCATTCAGGCCTGTTCGATGATGGGCCTGATTATTGTTGGCGCATCCATCCTCGGCAATGTCACGGCGTTGCTTGGTATTCCGGATGCTGTGGCTGAATTTGTGCGCTATTTTAATCTGTCCCCGATGGGGCTGATCATTGCGCTGATGATCCTGTATCTCATTCTCGGCACGGCACTCGAGGGGTTTTCGATGATTGCCACCACGCTGCCGGTCGTGCTGCCGCTGATCAAGGCGGCAGGGTTTGACAAGGTCTGGTTCGGCATTTTCATGGTGCTGGTGGTGGAGATGGCGCAGATTACGCCGCCTGTGGCATTCAATCTGTCGGTGATCCAGTCCGTTACCGGCCGCCCCATGTCCTACCTGACGCGCGTGACCATGCCGTATCTGTTTATCATGATGGGCTTTGTGATTTTGCTGGCTGCCTTCCCCGGTATCGTTTCATTCCTTCCTGATCTGCTGCTTGGAAAATAATGACCACTGCTTTTATTCCCGCTGCGCGTGTTACGCGCATCAAGCCCTCGCCCTCCGTTGCAGCAGCGGCGCTGGCGCGCGATCTCAAGGCACAGGGGCGCGACATTATCGATCTCACCGTCGGCGAGCCTGATTTTGATACGCCCGCTGATGTGCGCGCGGCCGGGAAAGCAGCCATTGATCGTGGCGAGACGCGTTACACCGCTGTCAATGGCACGCCAGCCTTGCGCAAGGCGATTGCGGATAATCACAACCGTCTGACCGGGCAGCCATGCCCGGACAATCGCATCACCATCGGCGGTGGCGCAAAACAGGTGATTTTTCTCGCCTTCATGGCCTCGCTTGATGCAGGCGATGAGGTGATTATTCCCGCGCCGTACTGGGTCTCGTATCCGGATATGGTGCTGGCGAATGAAGGCACGCCCGTCATTGTTTTGGCCAGCGAGGCGGATGGTTTCAAGGTTAGCCCTGAAATCATCGAGAAGGCGATCACGCCGCGCACAAAATGGCTGGTCTTGAATATTCCCGGCAATCCCAGCGGCGCGGCTTATTCCGCCAATGAATGGCAGGCACTGGCCAATATGCTGCGCCGGCATCCCCATGTGCGCGTGCTGCTGGATGATATTTACGATCAGGTCTGGTTTGACGATATGCCAATCACGCGGGTGCTTGTTATCGCGCCTGATCTGGCTGACCGCATTTTGGCGGTGAATGGTGTATCCAAAACCTACGCCATGACGGGCTGGCGGATAGGCTGGGGCATTGGCGAGCCAGCGCTTGTTATGGCGATGAATACGCTGCAATCGCAAATGTCATCTTGCCCGTCCTCGATTTCGCAGGCGGCGGCTGCCGCAGCGCTGTCAGGCCCGCAGACGTTCGCAGATGAGGCGAGTGCGGTGTACAAACGCAGGCGCGATATGGCCGTGACCATTCTGCGCGCCGCACAAGGCTTGACCTGTGTGTCGCCCAGCGGCGCCTTTTATCTTTTCCCCGGCTGTGGCGGCGTGATCGGCAAGACAACGCCATCGGGTAAAAAAATCGAAACCGACAAGGATTTCGTGCTGTATCTGCTGGAGCATGCGGGCGTCGCGACTGTGCATGGCGCGGCCTATGGCCTGTCGCCGCATTTTCGCTTGTCCATTGCCACATCCGATGACGTGTTGCGCGAGGGATGTGAACGCATCGCGCGGGCCTGCGCTGAACTTTGGTAAGTCCATGCCCGTATCCATCGCACGCCTGAGGGAATTGATTGCACTCGCCGCTGCACAAGGCGTTGGTGGCATTGAGGTTGTAGAGGATGGCACGCATATTTCCATCACGCGCAATGGCAATGCGCCGGTGCGCGTGGCGGAAATGGCAGCGGCTGCATCAGCCGCTCCAGACATGGCGGCGGATATTTTTTCTGCACCCATGTTCGGTGTTTTTCACATCACACCGGCACCGGGCGTGAAGCCTTTTGTTGCCGTTGGCGATAGCGTCACATCGGGCCAGCCCCTGTGCCTGATCGAGGCCATGAAAACATTCAACGCCATCGCCAGTGATCGTGATGGGCGCATCCTTGCGATCCTTGCTGAACCGGGAGCGGAAGTGGCGGGCGGACAGCCGCTTTTCCGCATCGGCAAAGGCTGAGCCATGCGCATGGACCGCAGCAGGGCAGAACCGCATGTCAGCCTGATGGGCCTGAATGCGGTTTTATTCGAAGCACCGGGCGCTTTTGATCTGGCGCATCAGCGCCGCATCTGGTCGCTGGCGCACGCGGTGGAGCAATGGCCGGATGTGGTGGAAGCCGCACCGGGCATGACCAATCTGCTGGTGATGTTTCGTGACCCGCCGCGCGCGCCTGAAAACATCGAGCGCGCATTATTGGCCGCATGGGCGCAAGCCGGGCCGCTGGGAGGCGCGGGCCGCCTGTTTGAGATTCCCGTGATCTATGGCGGCGAAGATGGGCCTGATCTCGACCATATGGCGGAACAGACCGGGCTTGCGCGCCAAGAGGTCGTTACCATTCATGCCGGCCGCGAATATACCGTGTTCGCCCTCGGCAGCCATCCCGGTTACGGTTATCTCGGCATTGTCGATCCGCGTTTATTTATTCCCCGCCGCCAGGTGCCGCGCGTGAGTGTGCCGGAAGGATCGGTTTCCATTGGCGGCTGGCAGACCGGCGCTTCCGCTTCCGCCGGCCCTTCGGGCTGGCACACCATCGGGCGCACGCGGCAGGTCTTTTTTACTCCGGATGCGGATGAGCCGGTCCTGTTGAAGCCGGGGGACCGCATCCGTTTCATCGCCGAGGCGATAGTGCCATGATCGACATTCTCGCTCCCGCCGGGAACGCGACGGTGCAGGACGCGGGGCGGTTTGGGCATCGCCATGTCGGCATCGGTTCCAATGGCGCGATGGACGCACTCGCGCTGAAAACCGCGAATGTGATGCTTGGCAATCATCTGAATTGCGCCGCCATTGAAGTGCCGGGCGTACCTATGCGTCTGCGCTTTCTTGCCGATACTGCCTTCGCCATCACAGGTGCTGATGCTGGTGTGACGCTGGCGGGCAGGCCAATTCCGCGCAACTGGCGTGATTGTGCACGTGCGGGTGATGAGCTGGTGCTCGGCCATGCGCGGCACGGTGTCTACAGTTATATTGCTGTTGCGGGCGGCATTGATGTGCCGCTTGTGCTTGGCTCGCGCGCCACACATGTGCGCGGCATATTCGGCGGATTCAAAGGCCGGATATTGCAGCCCGGTGATCAGTTGCCAGTTGGCAAGAGCGATGCGGCCCAAGCGTCCTTCGGTGTGGGGCCGCCGGAAAAGGCGCTGCCGCTCAATGGCAGTGATGACGCAACTCTGGTGCGGGTTTTGCCAGCGGCGGAATATGATGCTTTTCATGCCGATGCGCAGCACGCTTTCTGGACCACGGCTTGGCGCATTTCCTCACAAAGCAATCGCGCCGGTTATCGCCTGATGGGGCCGGTGCTGGACCTTGCGGAATCGTTGGAAATGCGTTCGCACGGTCTTGTGCCTGGCGTTATTCAGGGGCCAGCGGGCGGCCAGCCAATCATTCAGCTTGCCGACGCCTATACCGCAGGCGGCTATCCAAAAATCGGCGTGGTGATCGAGCCTGATCTGTGGCGCATTGCACAGACCCCGCTGGGCAACGCGCTGCGTTTCCAGCGCTGCACCTATGCAGAAGCATTGGCCGCGCATGATGCGCTGGCGGCGCATCTGGACCGCATCCGCACCTGGATGGCGACATGCGAATTGGGGACAGCGGCATGAGTGCGGCTGACAACACGATCCGCATTGTGCTGGCCGATGTGCCTGGGACGGATGCCTTCGGACTGAGTGTGCAGATTGGCGGCAGCGAGGTGCTGGAAACGATTTGCGCTGATGCTCCCGGTATTGTGCGCTGGTTTGAGACGGTATCTCAGTCCGGCGCCTTGATGCGCAGGGGCTGGATGATCGGCTTCCTGCAACGGGGGCCGCTGCGGATGCCTGTCACCATGCCGTGCGATGGCTGGGTGCTTGCAGCCGCATCCGATGGTGAACGGGCGGGACATGGCACGCCGCTTTTCCGCATTCTCCGCGCCACGGAGGCCATCATGCCATGACTTATTCCATGAAAATCGACATCAATTCCGATCTCGGCGAGGGCTTTGGCCCGTGGACCATGGGCGATGATGAAGCGCTGCTTGGCATTGTGTCTTCAGCCAATGTCGCCTGCGGCTATCATGCCGGCGACCCCATGATCATGGCCGCAACGGCGAGGCAGGCGAAGGCGCGCGGTGTCGATCTTGGTGCGCATGTCAGTTACCCTGATTTATTGGGGTTTGGCCGCAGGCCAATTCCGATGAGTCATCACGAACTGGAATGTCATATTCTTTACCAGCTCGGCGCGCTGGATGCGCTCGCGCGCGCAGCCGGGCACCGCGTCACCCATATCAATGCCCATGGCGCGCTCGGCAATCAGGTCTGCGCCGACAAGGATATGGCCGAAACACTGGTGCGGGCGGCGCGCACATTTGACCGTGACCTCGCACTGCTTGTGCTCTCCAATACCGAGTTGGAAACAGCAGCGCAGCGTTCCGGCTTGCGCACCTTCAATTTATTTCTCGCCGACCGGGCCTATCTGCCCAATGGCCAGCTTGTGCCGCGCGCGCTGCCCGGCGCCGTGATCAAGGATGATGCCGCTGTTCTCGCCCGCGTCCGGCGTATTCTTGCAGACCGCACCATCATCACCCACGATGGAACAGATATGCAGGTGGCTGTCGATTCCATCCTCGTTCATTCCGATACGCCCGGCGCGCTGCAACTGGCGCAAGCCGTGCGTGACGAAATCATCCGTGCTGGCGGTGCCGTCACGCCGCTCTCGCAATTAAAATGAATTGTCCGCAAACCTGAGGAACACACCATGGCCACCCTGATTAAAAATCCTTCCGCACCGCAGGCTGATGCGGCAATCATCGCGCAGTTGCGTGATATTGCTGTCGCGCTCATCAGCGACAGCATGCACCGGAATATCGGCAGCGTTGGTTTGCGCCCCTATCACAAGCCGGCCCCGATGGCGGGCACGGCCGTGACCGTGAAAACACGCGGCGGCGATAATCTTGCGGTGTTGCGCGCCTATGATTTCTGCCGCCCCGGCGATGTCATGGTCGTTGATGCGGGCGGTGATGTGAGCAACGCCATTGTCGGCGGCATCATGTCACTCGGTGCGCACAAATTGGGTTTGGCCGGCATGGTGATTGATGGCGCGATCCGCGACATGGCCGAAATTGGCGAGCGCACATTTCCGGTCTATGCGCGCGGCGTCAGCCATCGCGGCCCTTACAAGGATGGCCCCGGCGCCATCAATGTCGAGGTGACGGTCGGCGGCATGGTGGTGCGCCCCGGCGATATTATTGTCGGTGATCAGGATGGCCTGTGTGCATTTTCCCCGGCGCTTGCCGAAGAGGTTATCTCCAAGGCGCTGAAGCAGCATGCGGCAGAAGAAGCAACGGTCAACGCCATTCTCGAAGGCCGCTGGGACCGTTCATTTGTCGATGCGCTGGAGGCGCGCTGCGCAAACTAGGTGAACTCAAAGCCCGACGGCCAGCAGGCGCAATTGCATAAGATGCACTGGCATACCTCGTGATCTGCCGGATGACCGCGCATGTCTAGACAGACTCGATTGCCCTGTAGCTTCAAGCCCCTTGCAGGCTAAAGGGATTCGATCCGGGATCCTAGTCCGACTCGATCACCAAGAGTGTGCATTCTAGTCGGACTCGTTTCGCAATCTCCACCAGACCAAAGTAAGCCCACAGTGATGACAAATCTTCCTTCCGATTTCTACGTCATGGATGAAACACGGATCGTTGCCGTGCATGATGACCTGATCGCTCAAAACCCAGACTTAAAGTCACATGCGGAGCTCATAAACGGCTGTTTAGACTTTATAGACTGGCTTTTGAAGCTCCAAGATCATCGAGATGGTGAACATCTCGCTTTGCTTCGGCTCGGCGTCCGGTGCTTCAACTCGTGCGGTGCAGCCTTACGCTTATTGCGGTGTGGCCATTGGCAACCGACGATATTGGTAATTCGTGATCTATACGAAACCCAGTTCCTACTCGACCTACTCGCCCGCGATGCCACGAAGCTAAAGGCATGGCTGACGCTTTCGGAGCAGGAACGAAAAAAACAATTCAAGGCCGTTAGCATTAGGCAGGCCCTCGATACGCTGGACGGATTCACGGAGAAAAGGCGCGAGGAGCGCTACAAGATGCTGTCCACATATGGGGCACACGCGACCCCAGAAGGCTTCGGCATCATTTCGCCTGACGGCATGACGAACATAGGCCCATACCCCGACCAAAAACTCTTGAAAGGTGTTATTGAAGAGCTTGCCATGGTGACCGCGCATGCGGCGGCAACAATTTCCCCGCTGGTGAAGCCGACCGATCGCGACGAATTGGCGCGGAAGCTCGCGTTCATCGAATTCCTCGAAGCATGGCGCAAGCGGTTTCTCAATCACGGCTCTATCGAGTCCGACTAGCGTGATCGAGTCACTCTAGAGGTGAAATCGAGTCCGTCTAGAGTTGTGCTGACAACCGGACAGGCAGATGGTGGGCCCGGCAGGACTCGAACCTGCAACCAGACCGTTATGAGCGGTCGGCTCTAACCATTGAGCTACAGGCCCCAACCCGTGTCACGCTCAGGGCGCACGGGTAGCGGCATTTCCACGCCGGAGCAACCGGGCTGCTGCGGGAAAGTTTGGCATGAAAGGGGGCAGGCGGGGTTTGGCGGGCTTGCCCAATTCCACGCCCGTCAGGCGGCCTGCGGCCCGGTCCCCATACGCGCCTTGATCGCCAGAAAGCGTAACGAGCGCGCGGCTGAATCGCGAGTCAGATTCTTGTAGCTCTGCCGCGCGTCTTGCAGCCGTTTGGCTGTGGCCTGCGCGCCGAGGCGGCGGATCAGCAGCATTTCAGTTGTTTCCCAGTCCATGGAGGCTGCCCGTGCGCAGGCAAGAATCGGGTCAAGCTGTTGGGTGGACAGGGTGGTGAGAATGGCGCTCGCCGAAACTTTTGTGTAGGCGGCAAGCAGTTCGGCCGTGCGCAGCCAGTCGGATTGATTGATGGCCGCGAGCAATTCGGCATCGTTGCTGGCGGAACGGTCGCGCCATGTCAGTTCCGGTGCCGCCAGCGCATCCAGCCTCTGGCGGTCCTTGGCCGGCAAATCGGTCCGCGTTTTCAGCACATCCTGCAATTCCTTTTGCGCGGATGCCCGCGCGGTGATCAGCGCGAAGGCGACGTCGGAAATCTTGGCCGTGCTGTTGCCGACCAGTGTGCGCAGCACGGCGGTCTGGCCGCGGTCAGCGATCAATGAAGTGATGGCTTCATCAAGCCCGGCGCGCTGGGCCAGTGCCTGCAAATGGTCCTGCCCCCGCCGCGAGGCAATTTCCATCAGAAAGCTGAAATCCAGACGCTGCGACTGGCGCAGCATCGGCGAGGCCACCAGCGCCACTTCATCACGCGCCAATGTTTGCGAAATGCGCGGCGGCGCGTTGGGAATGGGCGCAAGAATGTTGGAGAGCGAGGCGCGGGCGGGAATGTCAGCGCGCGGCGTCAGGCTGAGAAAGAGATGGTCGAACAGGCTGACCGGCTCATCAGAGAGCCGGTTGCTCAGGTCACTGAATACACTTCCGAGCTTTTCCAGCACGGGCCCTAGGCGCTCTGGCTGGAGGCTGGTCAAGACCGGGTCAAGCGTTGCAAGGCTCAAAGTGTCTTCGATAAGGGGGGCATTGTATGACATGCCTCATCGTGGGGCTTAAAAATTACCCAGCGGTTGACGCAATCTGTCAAAACGCTCCGGTGTGCTGATTCAAGGCACGCGTGCGGCCCTAATTCACCCGCCAGTTGCAGACGCCGTTAACGGGGCGTTTATCTTCAATTCTTGTAGATACGGTCCAGTAAGGCCGCGCCATCCTCGCCGCTGTCCTTGAGCCAGTCGGTCAGGATCTCTCGCCCGATGCGGCGCACGCCGGTCATGAAGTCGGCCGAAGGATCAACAACGGAAAAACCGGCCGTGGTCAGCCGCTCTTCCAGCTGCCGGGCTTCCGCTTCCGACTGGATCCAGCCCTGTTCCTCTGCCTTGCTGGCTGCGTCGAGCAGCGCCTTGCGGTCAGCGGCCGGCAGCCCGTCAAATGCGGCCCTGTTCACCACCACGGCGTTGCGCGGAATCCAGACATTGGTGCGATGAAAATAAGGCGTATAGGCTGCTGCCTTGCGCGACAGGGCTTGTGATGGCGAAGCGGTGAAAGCATCGACAATGCCGCTTTTCACCGCCTTTGGCAGGTCGCTGGTTTCCACCGGCACAGCCTCGGCGCCGCTGCGCAGCGCCATTTTCTTGGTCAGGCCGTTATAGGCGCGAATACGCAGGCCAGCGAGATCAGCCACATCCGTCAGCGGCTTGCGGGCACACAGCCCAAGCGGCGGGAAGGGGATGGAGGCGAGCAGCACCAGCCCTTCATCGCCCAGCCGTTTTTCCAGCAACGGGCGCTGCAAGGCATAAAGCTGACGCGCTTCCGGATAGGACATGGCTACAAAGGGAACCGTATCGAGGCCATAGATGGGCGATTCCCCGGCATGCAGCCCCAGCGTGATCTCACCGATCGGAACGACACCCTTGCGCACCGCATCCTTGATCTCTGCCGCCGCCATGAGCTTGCCCGTCTCATGCACGCTGATTTGCAGCTCATTGCCCGACAGCGCGGCAGCCATCTCGGCCATAACCCGCAGATGCCGCCCCGGCACACTGGTGCCGGCCGAGGAAACAGGCAGGTCCCACCGCGTTTCTGCCCGGCCACCCCCGGTGCTGAAGGCCAGTGCACAGCCCGAGATCACCACCGCAGCCATGCCGCGCGTCAGCACCCGGGCGTATGAAGCCGGGGCCTGACCTTGCCGCTTGTGCCGCTCACTGCTAACCACGCCGCGCATTCTCCAAAACCTGATGGCCGGAGCCTAATCACAGGCCCGCCGCCTTTCCTATCGCATTTTCCGAGGATTTCCATGTCCGGACGCCAGTTCATCTACCATATGCAAGGCCTTTCCAAGACCTGGCCCGGCGGCAAGAAGGTTTTGGACAATGTTCATCTGTCATTTTACCCGGATGCCAAGATCGGCGTGCTCGGTGTCAACGGCGCCGGCAAATCCACCCTGCTGCGCATCATGGCCGGCATGGATACCGAATGGACCGGCGAGGCCTGGGCCGCAGATGGGGCCAAGGTCGGCTATCTCCAGCAGGAACCGCAGCTCGATGAGAGCCTGAATGTCCGCGAGAATGTCATGCTCGGCGTCGCCGAAAAAAAGGCCGTGCTCGACCGCTACAATGAGCTGATGAGCAACTACTCCGACGAGACAGCGGAGGAGGGCGCCAGACTTCAGGATGAGATTGACGCCAAGAATTTATGGGATCTCGACAGTCAGGTTGATCAGGCTATGGATGCGCTGCGCTGCCCGCCGGATGATGCGGAGGTCAGCAAACTGTCCGGCGGTGAAAAGCGCCGCGTCGCCTTGTGCAAATTGTTGCTGGAAGCGCCCGACCTGCTGCTGCTCGACGAGCCGACAAACCATCTCGACGCGGAAAGTGTGAACTGGCTGGAAGGCCATTTGAAAAATTATCCCGGCGCGATTTTGATCGTTACCCATGACCGCTACTTCCTTGACAATGTGACGAGCTGGATTCTCGAACTGGATCGCGGCCGCGGCATTCCCTATGAGGGCAATTATTCAAGCTGGCTCGGCCAGAAGCAGAAGCGCCTCGCGCAGGAAGGCCGCGAGGATGAGGCGCGCCAGCGCACCATACAGCGTGAGCAGGAATGGGTGGCGGCCTCCCCCAAGGCCCGTCAGGCAAAATCCAAGGCGCGCATCAACCGCTATGAAGACCTTGTCGCAAAAGCGGCGGACAAGGCACCGCAAACTTCGCAGATCATCATTCCCATCGCTGAACGCCTCGGTAACAATGTGATCGACTTCGATGGACTGTCCAAATCCTTCGGCGACAAATTGCTGATCGACAATTTATCCTTCAAATTGCCGCCGGGCGGCATCGTCGGCATTATCGGTCCGAACGGCGCGGGTAAAACCACCCTGTTCCGCATGATCACGGGACAGGAAACGCCGGATGCCGGTTCCATCACCATCGGTGAATCGGTCAAGCTCGGCTATGTCGACCAATCCCGCGATGCGCTGAACGATAAAAACACCGTCTATGAAGAATTGTCCGACGGCAACGACGTGATTTATCTCGGCAAGAAGGAAATCAAGGCACGTGCCTATGTCTCCGCCTTCAATTTCAAGGGCGGCGATCAGGAAAAGAAAGTCGGCATGCTCTCCGGCGGTGAACGCAACCGCGTGCATCTGGCAAAAATGCTGAAATCCGGCGCCAACGTGCTGCTGCTTGACGAACCGACGAACGATCTTGATGTCGATACGCTGCGCGCGCTCGAAGAAGCGCTGGAGGATTACGCCGGCTGCGCCGTGATTATTTCGCATGATCGCTGGTTCCTCGACCGCATTGCCACGCATATTCTGGCGTTCGAGGGCGATTCACACGTTGAATGGTTTGAAGGCAATTTCCAGGATTACGAAGAGGACAAGAAGCGCCGGCTTGGCGTGGATTC
>JBOFCU010000139.1:0-5231 GCA_051646285.1 Beijerinckiaceae bacterium | reverse complement strand
TTGCGGCACGCCGGATTTTTTGAAAATTCTGCTGGATAAAGCCAAGGAATTGGGACGCGATGCCTCCTCGATCAAACGGGCACTGGTTTCGGGTGCTGCATTTCCCGCATCCTTGCAGGCGGAAATCAAATCGCGCGGCGTCGATGCCTATCAGTGTTTCGCGACGGCGGATGTGGGCGTGATTGCTTACGAAACCGTGGCGCGCGAGGGGCTGGTCGTCAACGAGGATATCATTCTGGAAATTGTCCGCCCCGGCACCGGGACCCCTGTTGCGCCGGGTGAAGTGGGTGAGATGGTCATGACATCGCTCAATCCGCATCACCCGATTATCCGGCTTGCATTGGGAGACATGACTGCGGTGATGGCTGGCGTCAGCCCGTGCGGGCGCACCAATATGCGTATCAAGGGGTGGATGGGTCGGGCTGATCAGACCGCGAAAATCAAGGGCATGTTCGTGCGGCCCGAACAGGTCGCTGATGTGATGAAGCGGCATCCTGCTGTGGAAAAATTGCGCCTCGTCGTGTCGCGCGTCCATGAGCAGGATGTGATGGCGTTGCATGCCGAAACACGCAGCCCGTCGGACGCGCTGGCGGTGAAGCTTGCAGAAACCGTTGCGGCTGTAACGAAACTGAAAAGCGCGATTGTCTTTGCCGCACCCGGCACACTGCCCAATGATGGCAAGGTGATTGCCGATGAAAGGCCGGTTGGCTGATCACTGCATCATTTGAAGCAGGGCTGTGGCCATATCATCCCGGTCCTGCAATAAATTCTTGTAAGCCAGTTGCGGCGCATCCATGGCCAGTAATTGGTTCCGCATCGCGGTGATGACCGGTTGGCTCGCGTGCGTGAATGCCTGAAGCGGATCAAGATATATTCTGATGGTGAAAAGAATGTCGCGGGATACCGGCATTTTCATCAATGACTGCCGCTCGATGCGCAGGAAGGCATTTTTCCCCGGATCAATCCCTTTCCTGTGCCAGACGGGCGGGCCGCTGTGTGTATGGGCGTGGCGCAGCGCGGCATTGTCATAAATCGACCAATTCATGCGCCATACCGGATAATCCGGTTGCAGGGAATCAAAAATGCGCTGCACCCGGTTGTTCATTGTCCCGGCAAACCCGGGCACGGGCGCGTGAATATCTGTCATCGACTGGCCGAATTTTTCTTCCAGCACCCATGTGGAGGGAAAGCACAGGCAGGCTGCTACCAGCCGCCATCCGCCGGGTGATGCACGCATGATGCACAGATCATCCTGTACAAGGCGTGATGCTGTCAGCAGCGGCGGCTCGTCGCTGAGTGCAACAGGTTTTTTGTTGACGTGGATGATATGTCTGTTGCGGTGATAAAGCTGCGGATGGTGCGCAGTCAGGAAGGCAATCAGTGCATCCCGCATTTCCAGTTGTGACTGATGGGTATCCTGTTCCGCGCGGAAAACATCGCTGCAATGATGGGTGAACAATTCCTGCTTCAGCGTCAGTTCGGCAGATAGTTTTTCATCAGGCTCGATCCATCGGGAACGGTCCAGCGGCTCGATCCCGATGGTGAAGGGCTTCTTGTCAGGCAGTCGTGTTGCGGGGTGCAAGGGTATTTCCGCTGTCATGTCCCATGTGCCCGTGTTGTCTGTTTGTGTGTTTTATTCGCTGCCCATCGCTTCCAGTTCGTCGATCATACCTTCAATCATCGACAGGCCGATTTGCCAAAATCCGGGATCGCTGGCGTTCAGGCCAAAGGGCTTGAGCAATTCGCTGTAGTGTTTTGAACCGCCAGCACTCAGAAGCGCAAAATAATGATCAACGAATTTTGGATCAGCCTTTTGATAAACGCCATAGAGCGAATTGACGAGGCAATCGCCGAACGCATAGGCATAAACATAAAACGGGGAGTGGATAAAGTGCGGGATATAGGCCCAGAATGTTTCATAACCAGGGCCGATCTTAATGGCCGGGCCAAGGCTTTCCGCCTGCACGGAAAGCCAGATGTCACAAATCTGTTCTGAAGTGAGTTCGCCTTCCTTGCGCGCGGTGTGAATTTTCCGCTCGAACGAATAAAATGCGATCTGGCGGACCACGGTGTTGATCATATCCTCAACCTTGCCGGCCAGCAGCGCCTTTTTTGCCTTTGGGTCTGTCGTGGTTGCGAGAAGTTTGCGGAATGTCAGCATTTCGCCGAAGACGCTGGCCGTCTCAGCCAGTGTGAGAGGGGTTTGCGCCATCAGTGCCCCGTTGGGCGCTGCCAGCACCTGATGCACGCCATGGCCAAGCTCGTGGGCCAGCGTCATGACATCGCGCGGCTTGCCCTGATAATTCAGCAACACATAAGGATGGGCTGATGGCACGGTGGGGTGGGCAAAGGCGCCAGGGGCCTTGCCAGCCCGTGTCGGTGCATCAATCCAGTTCTCATCAAAAAACCGTTGCGCGATGGTGGCCAGACGCGGAGAAAATTGCGCGTAAGCATCCAGCACCGTCGTGCGCGCATCCTGCCAGTCAATGGTCTTGTGATCGACTTTGGGCAGAGGCGCATTGCGGTCCCAATGATTCAAAGTGTCCTTGCCAAACCACTTTGCCTTCATCGCATAATAGCGGTGGGACAGGCGCGGATAAGCGTCGCGCACGGCGGTGACGAGGGCATCGACAACCTCGCGTTCGATGCGGTTGGAAAGATGACGGGAATCGGCAATATCTTCAAAGCCGCGCCAGCGGTCAGAAATATCCTTATCCTTGGCGAGTGTGTTGGTGATCAGCGTGAAGGTGCGCAGATTGTCCTTGAATGTGGTTGCCAGCGCATCGGCTGCTTCCTTGCGTTTCTCGCCATCCGCATCCTGCAAAAAATTTAATGTTGGCTCGATCGGCAACTCCTGCCCGCCAACCTTAAAGCGCAGATGGGCGATGGTTTCATCAAACAGCCGGTTCCATGCCGAGGAGCCAGTCATGGATTTTTCAAGAAACAGCTTTTCCAGATCATCGGCGAGCTGGAATGGTTTTTCACGGCGCAGGTCTTCGACCCATGGGCGGTAATGGCTGAGCGGGCCAGCCTCCAGAGCCTGATCCATCAAGGCATCATCGATGCGATTCAATTCCAGTGTGAAGAACAACAGTCCGGCGCTCATCACGGTGAGTTTTTCCTGCACGTCACCATAGAATTTGGCGCGGGCCGGGTCTGTCGTGTCCTCGCAATAGACAAGTCCGGCATACGACATGATGCGGCCGAGCAGGTCTTCCAGCGCTTCATAGGCGCCGAGCGCCTCGCCCAGTGCGGCAGATGCCTGTGGTGTGGCAGCCAGCGCGGCGAGCTTGCCGCGATATTGCTCCGCAAATGCCTTGCTGTCTGTGTCCGCCTTCGCGATGTCAGCCTTCAGGGCCTCTGAGTCCATGCCCGGATACAGATGGGTCAGGTTCCACAGGGGCAGGGTGCCCAATTCGGCCCGCGCAGTCGCGGCGGCATCCGTTGGCGGGGCAGTCAGGCGGGGCATGGGAGGGGTCATTGGTGGTATCCTGAGCGGGGGCAGATCAATTTTCTTTGCATATCGGCCTTTCCGGGCCGCTGTTCAACCGCGTCGTTAACAGCGCCTTTACCCGAAGCAGACAAGCATCGCGTCAGAACGATACAACTGCTGCGGGGTTGCACCCGCACCCAACCGGGTTCTGCCTGATGCCCCATACGATTCTCATTGCCGATGATGATCCGGTCCAGCGCCGCCTGCTGGAAGCCATGGTCCGGCGCTTCGGATACGAGACTGTTGTGGTTGATGGCGGTGATGGGGCCATGCGGGCCCTGACGGAGGGGGACAAGAAGATTGATCTGGCCATCCTCGATCTGGTGATGCCCGATCTTGACGGCATGGGCGTGCTCAGCGCCATGCGCGACAAGGGCATTGATGTGCCGGCGATCGTGCAGACCGCGCACGGGTCGATTGAAACCGTGATTTCCGCCATGCGTGCTGGCGCGCTGGATTTCGTGGTCAAGCCGGTGGGCGCAGAACGGCTGCAAATCTCCATCAAGAACGCCTTGCGCGTCGATGCGCTGGAAACGGAAATCCGCCGCATCAACAAGCGGGTTTCCGGCACGCTGACATTCCGTGATCTGGTGACACGCACGCCGGAGATGGAGAAGGTCAACAGGCTGGGCGAACGGGCTTCCAAGTCCAACATTCCGGTGCTGATCGAAGGTGAATCCGGCGTCGGCAAAGAGGTGATCGCGCGGGCCATTCAGGGCAGCAGCGACCGCCGCGGCAAACCTTTTATCGTTGTGAACTGCGGCGCGATTCCTGACAATCTGGTGGAAAGCGTGCTGTTTGGCCACGAAAAAGGGGCTTTCACGGGTGCTACCGAAAAGCATGCCGGTAAATTTGTCGAAGCCTCGGGCGGCACCCTGTTTCTGGATGAAATCGGCGAACTGCCATTGGAAGCGCAGGTCAAGCTGTTGCGCGCCATTCAGGAAGGCGAGGTCGATCCGGTTGGCGGGCGCAAGCCGGTGCGCGTCGATATCAGGCTGATTTCTGCAACCAACCGCGATCTGATAGCCGCCGTGAAGCAGGGCAAATTCCGCGAGGATTTGTTTTACCGGCTGAATGTTTTTCCGATCACCATTCCGCCCCTGCGCAACCGCCGGGATGATATTCCCGAACTGGTGCGGATGTTCATGGCGCGCTTTGCAGCAGAAGAAGGCCGCAAAATCCGTAATGTCTCATCAGAGGCGATGGCGCTGCTGCGCAATTATGATTGGCCGGGCAATGTGCGGCAGCTTGAAAATGCCGTGTTCCGCGCGGTCGTGCTGAGCGATGGTGACGAACTGACGGTGGCCGAATTTCCGCAAATTGCCGCGCAGGTTGACGGGTTCGACGTGCGTATTCCGCCGATTGAGCGGATGGCGCTGCCGCAGGGCGGGCGCGTGGAAAAGGAAATTGTCCGCGTCGAAATCCGCGACCCCAATGCGACAACGCTTGTCGGCGAAAATGGCGAAATGCGGACGCTGCAAACGGTTGAAGAGGAAATGATCCGCTTCGCGTTGAAATTCTACCGCTCGAACATGACAGAAGTTTCGCGCCGGCTCGGCATCGGGCGTTCGACGCTCTATCGCAAGCTGAAGGAATATGGCCTTGAAGATGGCATTCCGGCAGAGAGTGTTGACGCGGCCTGATGCTGCCATCTGTGGCGCGAAGGCCGCAATGGCGTGAATTGGCGCGGGGTGTGCGCAGCGACTCTTGCCTGATTCGGGTAAAACAGGAATATCTG
>JBOFCU010000123.1:0-2130 GCA_051646285.1 Beijerinckiaceae bacterium | reverse complement strand
CACTTTTGACGCCTCTATATCTAGCCCTTGATACTTCTGTTCAAAATGTTCCGCGATGGCGCTTACTGGAAAATCTCCCGTTAAATTTGATGATGCATCCATGATGCCTTGTGGTGATATTTCGTTTTCAGAGTATGAGATTGAAAATTTTAATGCAAACCGGGCATTGAAAAAGCCTAATAATCTCAAGCTATGAGTTAGCCTTCTTCCTGCGCTAACGTCAGACTTTGCCTGATCTCTAAGCGAATAAAGCCGTGCAAATGCAGCCGGTGTATTGATATCATCTGCGAGCGCGCTGATGAACTCATTGTCGGGCTCTGGCATCGCAAGAAAATCAGTTACTATTTCTCGAAACGAAACCCACTCACGCAAGGCCTCCTCCAATGCCCTTACCGTCCAGTCAATCGGCTGGCGATAATGTGTTTTCAGCATTGCAAGCCGCAGCACTTCGCCGGGCCAGCTCCGCCCGCCGAATTTCTCTGTCCGCAGCAATTCATTGATCGTTACGAAATTGCCCAAAGACTTGGACATTTTCTCGCCTTCGACTTGCAGGAAGCCGTTGTGCATCCACACGCTCGCCATTTTCTCAACGCCGAAGGCGCAGCAGGTCTGGGCGATTTCATTTTCATGGTGCGGGAAAATCAGGTCGATGCCGCCGGCATGAATATCGAAAGTTTCGCCCAGCAATGCGCCGGACATGGCGGAGCATTCGATATGCCAGCCAGGACGGCCAAAGCCCCACGGGCTCGCCCAACCCGGTTCCGTTTCCGGGTCTGACGGTTTCCACAGCACGAAATCCATCGGGTCTTTTTTATAGGGCGCGACATCGACGCGCGCGCCTGCGAGCATATCGTCCTTGGTGCGGCGCGCGAGACGGCCATAATTGGGCATGGACGGCACATCGAACAGCACATGCCCTTCCGCCGCATAGGCGTGGCCGCGCGTAATGAGCTTTTCGATAATGCGCACCATGTCCGTGCGCTTTTCACCGTCGCAGACATAGTCGGTGGCGCGCGGCTCATGGTTGGGCCGCAAATTGCCGAGCGCATCGACATCGGCGTGAAATTGCGCCGCGGTCTTTTCCGTCAGGGCGCGAATTTCGGCCAGCAGCGGGCGCTTTTTATCCCAGCGCTCGAAGGCGCGTTTGTTGATCTTGTCATCAATATCTGTGAGGTTGCGGACATAGGTGACGTGCTTCTCACCATAGACATGGCGCAGCAGGCGATAAAGCACATCGAACACGATGACCGGGCGCGCATTGCCGATATGGGCTTCGTCATACACCGTCGGGCCGCAGACATACATGCGGACATTCTTGTCATCGAGCGGCGCAAACGGTTCCTTGCGCTTGGTCAGCGTGTTGTAAAGCTGGATCGGCATTTTGGCGTCGGTCACGATAATACTGTCCCTCACCCGCTGGCGGGGGTCATCAATCCGGTCTTGCGACAATAGACGACTCCAGCCAGCGATGTTCGCTAGCGGCAAATCATAATGCGGCAGATGCGCGCGTCGGTCGTCATGGCCATTTCCCTACGGTTGCCATGCGCTGACGTCAAGGCGTCGCGAGCAAGATGAGGGGGGATAGCCGGCAAGGCATCTTGCATGGTGCAACGCAACATGACAGGAAGCGTCGCTGTCCTGCGGGCCATGCGTTGCGCTTCATGCCCCTGCCCTGTGCTGAAGCGCACCTTAATGTTTTGCGAAAGATTGCAATCTTTAGCGAAAGATTAACCGCGTTGCGGCTTCATCTTCAGTGGATTCCTTTGTTTTGGAGATTTCGATGCTGCGCGCTGTCGCCTTTGCATCCCTGGCCGGTTTTATGGCCCTGACATTCCTGCCGCTGGCAACAGCGCAGACCGCCGCTCCCAGGGCTGAGCCGCGCACCTTCATGATGCCGGATAATGACGGCTATGGCGTTGGCGAGTGCCTCGCGGCTGGCCCGGCATCCGGCTGCGGCCGGATCGTGGCCGATGCGTGGTGCGAATCCAAGGGCTATGCCAAGGCCGTGACCTTCGGCAAAGGCGACCCTTCGGAAGTCACCGGGTCCGTACCGGAACAGAAATCAGAAACGGGCGCGACCACGCCTGGCGTGGTGATGATCACCTGCGGGGAATAATTGACCCGCTGGAG
>JBOFCU010000088.1:0-3153 GCA_051646285.1 Beijerinckiaceae bacterium | reverse complement strand
AAAAGTGTTTTTCACTCTTTTCGCGGTCATCGTCGAAAAAATTGCCTTCATTCGGCAGCTTGATCTTGGGAAATGTTTTCTCGTTCAGCTCGAAATTCTCATCCTTGATTATGTCGTTGAGATAGAGAAGATAGGCGCTGATGCCATAAATCTCGTCGGCTGTGAGCGATTGCGCACTGCCATACGGCATGGCGTGCTTGACGTAATCATACAGCGTCGAGGCATAGGGCCAGAATGAGCCGATGGTTTTGACCGGGTTGTCGCTTTTCAGCGTGCCCGCACCGCCGGCCAGCACCGGCCAGCGCCCGGATGATTCACCAAACTCGCCATGGCAGGACGCGCATTTTTCGATATATACCGGCTCACCGGTTTTTGACGTGCCCTTGCCAACGGGCAAGCCAACACCATCAGGCCGCACATCCACATCCCAGCCCTTGATTTCTTCGGCTGTAGCCTCGCGGCCAAATCCGAATTTCTTGGGCGTCGATACGGCGGTCTTTTGTGCCTGCTGAGCAAAAGCCTGTGGCGCAGGGGCAAGCATCAGCACGCTGCCGGCCATCAACGCCGATGCAAAAAGAATGTTAGGAAATTTCGACATTTTCCACCGATCCGTTTGACTGCACATGCCAGGTCTGGATGCCATTGTTGTGATAAATCGAATTGACCCCGCGCACGGCGCGCAATTCATTTTTGGTCGGCTGCACATAGCCGGTGTCATCCATCGCCCGCGATTGCAGCAGCAGCGGCGAGCCATCCCAGTCAAATTCATAATAGAAGCAGGTCATCGCCTTGTCCCACACCGGGCCATCAATGCGTGCAGGTTTCCAGTTGCGGCCGCCATCAACCGACACATCAACACGGGCAATCTTTCCACGCCCTGACCAGGCCACGCCACGCAACACGGTGAATCCCTTTTTGTGATTCAGCGGTGCTTGCGGTGACGGATTGGTGATGACGGATTTCGCATCCATCACAAAGGTGAAGCGGCGCGATTTTCCATTTTCCAGAAGATCAGTGTATTTCGAGGTTTCTTCACGGTGATGCCATGGCTCATCGCCCACCTCGATGCGGCGGATCCATTTCACCCACATATTCGCTTCCCATCCGGGCACGACCATGCGCACGGGGTAGCCATTTTCCGGCCGCAGCATCTCGCCATTCATGCGATAGGCCACCAGCACATCATCAAGCGCCTTTTGCAGCGGCAGCGAGCGGCTCATGCCGGCTGAATCGCCGCCTTCCAGCAAAAGCCATTTCGCTTTCGGCTTTAAACCTGCCTCATTCAGCAATGTCCGCAGCGGCACGCCGGTATACATCACGGAATGAATCATGCCGTGGGTGAACTGGCAGCCATTGAGCTGAGCACCACGCCATTCCATGCCTGAATTGGCAGCGCACTCGGCAAAATACGCGCGGTTTATAACGGGAAAACGCTTCAGATCGCTGAGCGTAAAAATCAGCGGCTTGTCGACGAGCCCATGCAGCATCAGCTGATAATCCGTGGGATTGATTTCAGCGATACCGCCATGATGGCGCTCGAAACAGATGCCATTGGGCGTGATCGGCCCGTCCAGCTCATGCAGCGGCGTGAAGGAAACGGAACTTTCCTTGGAAGCCGTCAGCCATTCCACATCGCGGCGGATGACATGCCCTTCATATTGTGAGGGTTTGCCATATTTGCGCACAGCCACGCCGTCGCCAAGATATTTCGACCAGTCCGCAACATTGGGTGCCATATTCTCCGGGTTGGGCGCAGCCGGTGCCTGCGCCATGGCAGTGCCGCCGAGCGCGGCAGCACTGCCCGCAGCAAGGCCAGCTTTCAGCAAGGCGCGGCGGGAAGACATTGCGGCCTGTGGTGGAATTTCATCCCTCATGGTCAGGTTTCCCCTCTCAATAATTATATTATTACGCGATGACGGTCACGTTGGTGTTGGGCTTTGGTGCAACTGTTTTCACACGCTGCAAATGGGCAAACACCACGTCCCAGACCGGCGGCCCTTCCGTGCCTTCATTGACACTGGCCCAGCCCGAGACGACATAATCGCGGCCGGCATCAATCGCCTGATTGTTGCGCACCAACTTCATGTCACTGATGCGCTGGCCAATGGGTTTGTTCACATCAATGCGATAGGCCAGCCCGCCAGTGCGCACCATGTCGCCGCCACCCTGCAAATACGGGTCGGGATTAAAAATATTGTCAGCCACATCCTCGATCACCTCTTTCAGGCGCGCGCCATTCATGGTCATGCGATAGGCGTTCGGAT
This sequence comes from Beijerinckiaceae bacterium, assembly GCA_051646285.1. Lineage (GTDB taxonomy): Bacteria > Pseudomonadota > Alphaproteobacteria > Rhizobiales > Beijerinckiaceae > Terrirubrum. Next base: position 889 of record JBOFCU010000088.1, on the reverse strand, counting down.
AGGTCATGGCTGTAGCATTATAGACATCATCGCGGGTGATGCTCTGGCCTGGCAAAAGCGTTGCGCCCCAGCGGAATCCTGGCGACAGCGCAATTTCCGAATCGCGCTCCTTCAGCAGCGCATCGCAGATCACATCATCGAACGTGCCGTTGAAATTGCCGCGCCGGTACATCGTTGTTTCCGTTGTTGCGACAACCTCGCCCAGCATTTTTTCATGCGGGGCACGGTGTTTCGCAATCATGGCAGCCATGGCGGTGTCCGGTGCAATGGCGTCGGAAAAGATTGGGATCAATTTGTACTGGAAGGACTTGATGGCGCCGCCCTGCACATCCAGATCAAGCCGGCTGACAAATTTGCCGTGCGATCCGGACGCAACAAGCAATGTGTTGCCGATTTTTTCCGGCACGGGCAGCGCATCATGGGTGTGAGCGGCCAGAATAACGTCGATCCCCCTGACGCGCGAAGCGAGCTTGCGGTCCACGTCAAAACCATTGTGGGACAGGAGCACGACAAGTTGCGCCCCATCGCCGCGCACCTTTTCCACCAGCGCGGTCAATTCTTTTTCGCGGATCCCGAAAGACCATTTCGGGATCATCCAGCGCGGATTGGCGACGGGTGTGTAGGGCAGGGCCTGCCCGATCACGGCAATTTTCACGCCGCCGCGCTCAAACATCGCGTGGCCCTTGAAAACCTCTTCTTCAAATTCATTCTCGCGCACATTCTGCGCCAGAAATTCAAAGCCCAGTTTCTCGACAATATCGCTCACGCGCTTGTCACCAAGGGTAAATTCCCAGTGGCCTGTCATGGCGTCGGGTTTGAGCAGCGCCATGCAATCCACCATGTCCTGCGACTTGGTGATCAGCGATGTATAGGAATTTTGCCAGGTGTC
>JBOFCU010000052.1:0-24733 GCA_051646285.1 Beijerinckiaceae bacterium | reverse complement strand
ATAATCTGAAGGCTGTTGGCAACCCGGTGCTGCACCTCCTGCAGGAGAATTTCTTTCTCGCGAATGAGATTGTCTTTTTGACGCGCTTCTGACCGCGCCAGAGTAATATCCGTTATTGCCAATAAAAGACCGATTCTATCTTTGTCGCCATCATCAAGCTTGGTGGCATGCAAAACCAGACATCGAGTCGGCAGGTCTTTTCGGACCAGATTCATTTCATACGATTCGATAAGCGCGCCGCCTGACGCGGTGGCCTGCAGCAGCGATTGGAGCTGCGGCAAGCCCCATTCGCCATCGCCGAGGTCAAAAATCCGCCGGCCTACCACGTACGACGGGTCAATCTGAAAATTGCGACAGAAGGAGGCGCTGGCCGCTATGACGTTGAAATTGCCATCGAGGAACAGGAGCGGCTCGTTCGAGGAGCCGATAACGGCCAGAGTACTGGCCGCTTCAAGATGAATGGGATTGACGGATGTCATGATGCTACCCTTACTGGCCGGAGGCTCGCAGAGCGAAAGCCATGACGCGGCAGAAGAATGGGCGCACGCTCAAGAGCCACCTGATCCAACTTCGCCATTCTTAACACGATCAGGCACATCACCCTAACGATTGTTAATCTTTGTTACGCTGGCGGTGTTACCGGCAGGGATGCCCAAAAAATCAACACATTCGCAAGTTGCTGGTGGGCGCGCTATAGAGCCGCCATACCATGTCCGTAAGCCGAGAACGTAGAGTGTCCAACCCGTCAGCAGATACATCGCCCGTGCGCACCCTGCAATGGCGTATCCGCGCGCTGCTGCGCTGGCTTGGCCAGCGTTTCACCTCAAGCCTTGAGCGCCGCATCATCCTGCTCAATCTGGCCGGCCTCGTCGCCCTGTTGCTCGGATATTTGTATCTCAACCAGTTTCGCGCCGGTCTCATCGAAGCACGCGTGCAAAGCCTGCTGATTCAGGGCCAGATCATTGCCGGCGCGATTGCTGCGTCAGCGACAGTTGAAAGCGATGGCATCACGCTAGACCCAGAGAAATTGCTGCAACTCCAGACAGGCGAAGGGGCCAGCGACGATGCCACGCTGGAATTTTCCATCAATCCCGAACGGGTCGCACCCGTGCTGCGCCGTCTGGTGACTCCAACGAAAACCCGCGCCCGCGTATTTGACCGCGATGGCATTATCCTGATGGATACCGCCCGCTTTTTCACCCGCGGCGATGTGCGCCGCCCGGAAACAAGTGCAGCACCGCAAGCCAGCGATGAAGATCTGACACTGATCCAGCGCACCTTCAGCATTTTGCGGCTGCGTTTCGGCCGCATCGGCGTGCCCATCAATGAAGAGCCTAATCCGGTCACGGGCCGCAGCCTGCCTGAAGTGCAGAAGGCGCTGGAAAATGAATCCAGCAGCATCGTACGGCTCAACCAGCGCGGCCAGACCATCGTATCTGTCGCCGTGCCGGTCCTGCGTTTCCGCACCGTGCAGGGCGCGCTGCTTCTGTCCACACAAGGTGGCGATATTGACGAGATCATTGCGTCCGAGCGATGGGCCATCGTTGAGATTTTTCTGGTTGCAGCGGCTGTCATGCTGGTGCTGTCAATTTTATTGGGCCGAACCATTGCAGGCCCCATGCAAAGGCTCGCGGCCGCCGCCCGCAGCGTGCGCCATGGCGTGAAATCGCGCGTGGAAATTCCTGATTTTACTGCACGCAGCGACGAAATTGGCCTGCTCTCCGGTTCCCTGCGCGATATGACCAAGACGCTGTATAATCGCATCGAGGCGATTGAGAGTTTTGCGGCGGATGTGGCCCATGAACTCAAGAACCCGCTCACCTCATTGCGCAGCGCGGTCGAGACGATGCCGCTGGCGCGCACGGATGAATCACGCAAGCGTTTGCTCGAAGTCATCCAGCATGATGTGCGCCGCCTTGACCGTCTGATCAGCGATATTTCCGATGCGTCGCGGCTGGATGCCGAATTGGCCCGGCAGGAATCCTCGCCCGTGGACATGGTGAAGTTGGTTGAGACCGTTGTTGGCATGGCCAACGAAACGCGGCGCGAGGGACAGGCCAGAATCACGCTCGACGCGCCCAAGACAAAGCAGGCCAGGGATCAATGTTTCGTGCTCGGTCACGATAGCCGCCTGGCGCAGGTGCTCACCAATCTCATTGACAATGCCCGCTCCTTCTCGCCCGCTGACGGCGCGGTGCGCGTCAGCATTGCGCGCAACGCCAATGCCATTCTGCTGCGTGTTTCTGACGAAGGGCCGGGCATACCCGACCATGCCCTTGAGCGGATTTTTGAACGGTTTTACACTGACCGGCCGGAGGAGCAGGGCTTTGGCCAGAATTCCGGGCTTGGCCTGTCAATTTCGCGCCAGATTGTCGAAGCCCATGGCGGCACCATCTGGGCCGAAAATCGCAAGGCACCTGTCAGCAGCGGCGATAAATCCCATTCCGGCTTATCGGCCGGTGCCCAATTTACCGTGTCCCTGCCGGCAGCAGCCTGAGGACGGACTGGACACATGGCCGATAACATTCACGCCAGTTGCGTCGTCATCGGGGAGAAAGGCGTTCTCCTGCGCGGCGCATCCGGTGCAGGAAAAAGCGCGCTCGCGCTCGCACTCATCGCCCACTATCAGCCCACCCATTTTGCCCGTCTTGTGGCGGATGACCGGGTGCTGGTCGAAAACCACCATGGCCAGCTGGTTGCCGTGCCTCACCCAGTCATCGCAGGCCGCATCGAGCAGCGCGGCGTCGGCATTTTGACAGCGGCATTTGAGCAGGCCTGCACGATTGCACTCGTGGTCGATCTGGCCAGCAAAAATGGCGCGCGGCTGCCGGATGGCGGGAGTTTCACCACGTCGATCAATGGCGTGCTGTTGCCGCTGCTCACCATTACAGATGGCGGTGATGCGCTCGCGCGGATCACACAGCACAAGGCGCTGACTTCACGCTAGGGTATGCAGGCCAGCCGCCTGTCGGCAGGTTTTGCAGAAACATGGCTTGCGCTTTGCCCGCACCTGAACAAAATAGCGCCTCTTGTGGCCCAGCCGGGTCTTACGGATTCGTATCTGCATGATTGGAATGGTGCTCGTCACGCACGGGCGGCTCGCAAATGAGTTTCGGGCTGCCCTTGAGCACGTGGTCGGTCCACAGGCCCAGCTTGAAACCATCGCTATCGAGCCGGAAGATGACATGGATGGCCGCCGTAAGGACATCATGGCGGCGGTTGACCGGACGGACACGGGTGATGGCGTCGTGGTGCTGACCGATATGTTCGGCGGCACCCCGTCAAATCTGGCGATCTCCTGCATGAACGGCCGCAAGGTTGAAGTGATTGCCGGCATCAACCTGCCGATGCTGATCAAACTTGCCCGTGTGCGCGATGAAGCATCGCTCGATCAGGCGGTGGTGTCAGCACAGGATGCCGGACGCAAATATATTAATATTGCCAGCCGTATTCTGGCCGGGAAATAATTCAGGACATTCAATGGCCGATTTTGATGATGATTGCCCGCCGCCGCCCATTCCGGAAGGAGCATTATTCCGGGAATTGCCGATTACCAATCGCAAGGGGCTGCACGCCCGCGCCTCCGCCAAATTTGTCCAGACCGCCGAAAAATTTGATTGCGACATGACCGTGACCCGCTGCGGTGAAACCGTTGGCGGCACATCCATTATGGGGCTGCTGACTTTGGCTGCGGCACAAGGCACATCCATCACGGTCACAGCCCTGGGCGCACAGGCCAATGAAGCGCTGGATGCGATTGAAGCGCTGCTCGCCGACAAATTTGGCGAGGGCGAATAATCCGCCCCCGCCTTTGACATCCCCCACCCATACGCAATGATTGGTGTGATCAGAGCAGCATGTCCGAAACCAGTGCCAATCCGTTGGTCTGGAACTGGAAATCTGTCGCACCATCGCCATTCACATCGCCACTGACGAACGTAAATCCGACAAGGTTGCGCACCACCAGTTCACCCGCATTGCCGCTGAATTGCTGCACGACAGTGAAAGCCTGATTACCGGACACCAAGGTGTTGGCATCAATGCGCGTCAGGTCGATCTGGTCAAATCCGCTTTGAAAATCCGTGATGGAGTCACCCGGCAGAATAAAATTGCCCGACACCACCATGACAGCATCGTTAGCGGCATCGAAGCGGAAAATATCATTCCCCTCACCGCCGGTCATGACATCGCGCCCCCGGCCGCCAACAATAATATCGTCGCCAGCATCGCCGGTGAGCGTATCATTTCCGGTGCCGCCAAAAATCAGGTCATTGCCACCATTGCCATGGACAATATCATCGCCGCCATTGGCTGTGATGGTGCGCCCGGTATTGTTGTCGTTCAGCGTATCATTGTTGTTGGTGAGCTTGATTTCCTCGATCGATGACAGGGAAGAAATGCGGCCAATCAGCGTTTCACCGGTCCGCACATCGCCCGAGGCCACGTCATAGAAAATCGGCTGGTCTTCCGGCAGGAGCGCCGTCGAGATATTGCCGAAAAAGTCAGTCTGAATATCCACATTGCGGAATTCGAGAATATCATAGCCGGTACCGCCGGAGAGTGAATCCGTGCCGCTCTCATAAATGAAGGTGTCATTGCCGGCGCCGCCCGACAGCGTATCATTGCCGCTGCCGCCAACGATCAGGTCATCGCCGTCACCACCACGGATGGTATCGTTGCCGCCGCGGCCAAACAGCCGGTCATTGCCGCCGAACCCGTCAATGATGTCGTCGCGTCCGCCCCAGTCACTTGTCAGCGTGTTGCCGTAAATCGTGTCGGCAATGTCGTCGTTCGGGAACAGGCCATTCCAGTTGCCTTTGAAAGTTGCCATCGTCTCTCTCCATTGGTGCGGGGCAGAAGCACCCCATGACCAGACAATGAAGGACAAGCGCCGGTTCCGCTGTTCCCTGGGGAACAGGCAAAGGCGCCGCCAGCAAAAGGGGAGGCCGGCTTTGCCTCTGGAGCCACTGGCCGGGGCAATGGCGACGGCGCAGCCGTCAGATCAATCCGGTGAATTGGTCTGAGCCGTGAACGCCAGCAGCGCCATGCCAGGAGATTGTGTGCCGCCGTGCCGGTGATGGACCAGCCTATACCAACCGTGCCCACCGCGCTAAATCACATAAACTTATCTTTATATCTTTATTGCATCTGGCCAAAACCCATGCTAGGGCGCAGCCACGCTGAGGCGGACCGTTTGGCCTGCCCTCGCCGGCTGTCGCGCCGTTCCGCGACCCAGACAGGAAATTCCCGATGCAACACGATTATGTCGTCAAGGACATTGGCCTCGCCGCTTTTGGCCGCAAGGAAATCGAACTCGCCGAAACTGAAATGCCGGGCCTGATGGCCATCCGCGAGGAATACGGGCCAGGCCAGCCGCTGAAGGGCGCGCGGATTGCCGGCTCCCTGCACATGACCATCCAGACCGCCGTACTGATCGAGACGCTGAAGGCGCTCGGTGCCGACATCCGCTGGGTCTCCTGCAACATCTTCTCGACACAGGACCATGCCGCCGCCGCCATCGCTGCTGTTGGCATCCCGGTCTTCGCCTACAAGGGCGAAACGCTGGAAGAATATTGGGATTACACCGCCAAGCTGTTCGACTGGCATGGGGCAAAGAACGGCGAAACGCTTGTTCCCAACATGATCCTGGATGATGGCGGCGACGCCACCATGCTGGTGCATTACGGACTGCGCGCCGAACAGGGTGACACGGCTTTCCTCAATACCCCCGGCTCGGAAGAAGAGATCATCTTCTTCAACCTGATCAAGAAAATGCTCGCCGTGAAGCCGAAGGGCTGGTTCGCGGAAGTCGCGAAATCCATCCGGGGCGTGTCGGAAGAAACCACCACCGGCGTGCACCGCCTCTACAAGCTCGCCGAAGAAGGCAAGCTGCTGTTCCCGGCGATCAACGTCAATGACTCGGTCACCAAGTCGAAATTCGACAATCTCTATGGCTGCCGTGAATCCCTCGTGGACGCGCTGCGCCGTGGCACAGACGTGATGATGGCCGGCAAGGTCGCTTTCGTGGCGGGTTTCGGCGATGTCGGCAAGGGCTCGGCCGCTTCGCTGCGTCAGGCCGGTGCCCGCGTCATCGTCTCGGAAGTCGATCCGATCTGCGCATTGCAGGCGGCGATGGAAGGCTATGAAGTCGCGACGATTGAAGATGCCCTGCCCCGCGCCGACATCTATGTCACCGCCACCGGCAACAAGGACATCATCACCATCGAGCATATGCGCGCAATGAAGGACCGGGCGATTGTCTGCAACATCGGCCACTTCGATAATGAAATTCAGGTCTCCGGCCTGAAGAATTTCAAATGGACCAACATCAAGCCGCAGGTCGATGAAATCGAGTTCCCGAAAGGCAACCGTATCATCCTTCTGTCCGAAGGCCGTCTGGTGAACCTTGGCAATGCCATGGGCCATCCTTCCTTCGTTATGTCCTCCTCCTTCTCGAACCAGACGCTGGCGCAGATCGAGTTGTGGGCGAACAAGGACAACGGCAAATATGGCAAGCAGGTCTACACCCTGCCCAAGTTCCTCGACGAAAAGGTTGCCGCCCTGCATCTGGAAAAGCTCGGCGTGCGCCTCACCAAGATGAGCAAGGAACAGGCCGACTATATCGGCGTGCCGGAACAGGGTCCGTTCAAGCCTGATCATTATCGCTATTGATCCGCGGCGGCTGCACCATGCAGCCACGGCCACGGCAAAGACAGAACGCGCGGGCACCCAAGCCCGCGCGTTTTTCGTTTTACCGGCGGCGCGCCATCGGGTGCACCTGCCCAGTCAGGCGCATGGCTGCATGAAACCAGCCGGCACGAGTCATATTTTCCCCGCGCGAGTCTTATTTTCCTGACAGCGGAGTCCGGCGCAATTTTTTTTGCATTGAGGATTCATTAACCGCTTCCTGACGGACTCATCCTACCGTTATGGTGAAAGTGATTCGGGCTCGCTTGGCGGTTGGGCTCGTATGGCGGCGCGGGCACAAGGATATTCGAATGGCGGGCGATCAGCCAAGCCGAGGGCACATCCATTGGCATGAGCAGACAAACGCGGCACCGCGCGGCCTGTGGCAGCGCGTGTTGCAATCTGGCATCTTCCCCCGCAGACGGCGGTTATCCATCACAACCAGTGCAGCCGCGATCACGGCCATGGCCCCGGCAGGTCTGGCCCACGCCGCGCTCACGCCGGTCAGTCTTGCCAGCATCATTGAAAATCACAGCGAGGCAACGCTCTCCATTTTCGTTGTGCTCGCCGTTTTTTCCGTTGTCACATCGTTTTTATATGTGCGCGAGCGCGACAAATGGGGCGGGCAGGCCCGTGTCTATGAAGATGAAATCACGCGCCTGCGCAGCGAGGCTGACCGTGCGCAACTGCTGCTCGCCAGCGATGTGCAGATCATCGTGACATGGAACCCGGCCAATGATGAGCCGCTGATTGATGGCGACCATGTTGCGCTGACCGGCACCAACAACCCGCGCCGCGTGCTCGCCTTCGGCACCTGGCTGCCGCCCAATGATGCACGCATCATGGAAGAGCATCTCACACAATTGCGCCACCAGGGCGAACCATTTGCGCGCCTCGTGCGCAGCATCAATGGCCAGCATCTGGAAGCCACGGGCCGCGTTGTGGCCGGGCGTGCCATCATGCGCATTCGCGATGTGGGCGAAGAGCGCAAGGCGCGCCTCAATTCGGAAAACCAGCTCGCGCTGGTGAGCGCCGAATGCGAAATGTTCAAGGATGCGCTTGATAAATTCCCGCAGCCTGTATGGATGCGCAGCGCAGACCGCCGCCTTGTCTGGGCCAATCAGGCCTATGCCCATGCTGTCGATGCGCCGGATGCCACTGACGCTTTGCAGCGCGAAGTGGAATTGCTCGATCATCGCCAGCGCAGCGAAGTCGAGGCGGGATTGAGCCGCAATTCTCTGTATCGTGGCCGGTTGCCCGCCGTGATTGCCGGAACCCGCGCCGCTGTCGATGTATTTGAAACGCACTGCAAACATGGTTCGGCTGGTATTGCCATCGACATGTCGGAACTGGAATCGCTGCGTGCGGATCTGGAACGGCAGATGAAGGCCCATGTGCTGACACTCGACCAGCTTCCGACCGCTGTTGTTATTTTCGACAAGGACCAGCGCCTTGTGTTTCACAATGTCGCCTACCGCCTGCTCTGGTCCCTTGATCCTGCATTTTTGGCATCCGGCCCGACGGAATCGGAAATTCTTGATCGTCTGCGCTCTGAGCATAAAATTCCCGAGCCGGATGATTTCCGCAAATGGAAAACGGAATGGCTGTCGGGCTATCGCACGCTGGAACCACGCCGCCTGAGCTGGTTCTTGCCCGATGAGCGTTCGGTCAGCGTGTTTTCAACGCCCAATCCGCAAGGCGGCCTGACCTATCTGTTTGACGATATTACTGCGACCAATGCGCTTGAAACACGCTTCAACGCCATGCTGCGCATTCAGGGCGAAACGCTGGATATGTTGCAGGAAGGTGTGGCGGTTTTCGGCTCTGATGGCCGTCTGCGTTTCTCCAATCCTGCCTTTGCATCACTCTGGAAAATACCGGAAGCCGTGATGCGCCTGTCGCCGCATATTGATGAGGTGGTGCGCGTCGCGATGATCACAGCGCCTGATGACCCGCTATGGGCTGATTTGCCCGGCATCGTTTCAGGCCTCAGTGATCGCCGTACCGGATTTTCAGGACGCATTGTCCGCCGCGATGGTGTGGTGCTTGAGCACAATATTGCACCGCTGCCGGATGGCGGCACATTGGTGACATTGGGCGACGCGACACCAGGTTTCCGCATCGAACAGGCTTTGCGTGAACGCAATGAGGCCCTGCAAAGCTCTGCTGCCATCCGCAATGAATTTGTGCAGAGCGTATCCTACAGTCTGCGCTCCCCGCTCACCACGATTATCGGATTTGCGCAATTGCTGGATGATGGCATTGGCGGGCCGCTCTCACCAAAACAGCACGAATATTCACAGCATATCATCCGCTCGTCTGCAGCCTTGCTTGTGCTGATCGACAATATCCTCGATCTGGCTTCCATTGATGCCGGCGAAATTGCGCTTGATCTGGAAGCCTGTAATCTGGCCGAGGACATCAGCAAGGTCGTTGCCGGCATTGATGACCAGCGCGCATCGGCCCAGGTCAAACTTGTCACCCGCATCAGTGGCAGCCTGCAACCCTTCATGGCCGATTCCCGGCGCATCCGCACCGCCGTTTACAGCCTTGTGTCCAACGCGATTGCATTCTCACCGCCCGGCGAAACTGTCACGATCACGGCGGAAGAAAAAAACAGCACGCTTGTGATTGCTGTATCCGACAATGGCCCCGGCATTGCGCCGGAATTGCAGACAAAAGTCTTTGAGCCATTTGAATCACACACATCAGGCGAAAAACAGCGCGGCGTCGGGGTTGGCCTGTCCATCGTCAAATCCTTTGCCGAATTGCACGGCGGCCATGTGCAACTCGATAGCAAGCCAGGTACCGGCACCACCGTCTATTTCCGCATTCCCTACCGCACAGCCGTGCCAGCCCCCGTTGAAACACAGCAGCGCGCATGACCCAGCCGAACAATTCCACGAACAGCCAGTGGCGTATCGCGCTGCCCGATGAGAGCGCCACAGCCGCAATGGCCGAGGATATTGCCTCGATGGTGGGAGCCGGCGATCTGCTCACCCTGAGCGGCGATCTCGGCGCAGGCAAGACAGCGTTTGCGCGCTATCTGATCCGCCATCTGACGGGCCGCCCGCAAGAGGATGTGCCGAGCCCGACTTTCACGATCATCCAGCATTATGACGGCACAAAATTTCCGATTATCCATGCCGATCTGTTTCGCATCGCTGATCCATCCGAACTGGAAGAAATTGGCTGGGATGAAACAGGTGATGAATCGCTTGTGATTGTGGAGTGGCCAGAGCGCGCCGGCGATACACTGGCCGATGACCGGCTCTCAGTGACGTTCAATATTCTTGCCAACGACACGCGGGAGGCCACCATTGAAGGCTTCGGGAGCTTCGCTCCGAAATTATCGCGGATGCGGGCGATCAAGGAATTTCTGACGCAGGCAGGCTGGCAGAAAGCCGAGCGCACATTCATGCTCGGTGATGCATCGTCACGTGCTTATGAACGGCTGCGCCAGCATGGCAAAACAGCTGTGCTGATGATTTCGCCCAAAAGGCCCGACGGCCCGCCTATCCGGTGGGGCAAACCCTATAGTGCAATCGCAAAATTGGCTGAATCTGTGCACGCCTTCGTCGCTGTCGGCAATGGCTTGCGGCAAGCCGGACTGAATGCGCCGGAAATCTATGCGCAAGACGTCGATCATGGCTTGCTGCTGATTGAAGATTTCGGGCACGCTGGCGTCATTGATGACAATGGTCCGGTTGCAGAACGCTACGCTGCTGCCATTGATGTGCTGGTCAAATTGCACGGCCAGCCCTTGCCAGCACAACTGCCTGTATCAGCAACACATACACACACCATTCCGCCCTTTGATCGCGAAGCCTTTTTGATAGAAGCGGAACTCTTGCTGGATTGGTATGCACCGCAATTTCGCGGTATAGCCATTTCTGCCACAGCCCGTGCCGAATTTGTCAATGTCTGGAGTGCGGCACACGCAGCTCTGGCTGGCGAAACGACATGGATGCTGCGCGACTATCACTCTCCCAATCTGATGTGGCTTTCAGAGCGTCAAAACACAGATCGCATCGGAATCATTGATTTTCAGGACGCGCTCATTGGCCACCCTGCCTATGATGTCGCATCGCTCGCACAAGACGCCCGTCTCGACATCCCTGAAGATCTCGAACTGAAGCTGATCACATATTACATCCGCTCACGTCGCAGCCTGAATGCTGATTTCGATGCGGCAAGTTTTGGCGCCGCTTATGCAACGCTGGGTGCACAACGAGCGACAAAAATTCTTGGTATCTTTACACGGCTCGACAAGCGGGACCGCAAACCTGTTTATCTCAAGCACATTCCGCGTGTTGAGAAATATCTCCTGCGCAACCTGGCACATCCAGCATTGAGCGATGTGCGCGCCTGGTATGAAAAAATTCTGCCATCCCTGTTTCACACAGCAAGCCATTGAACCGCCAGTGCTGAACCGCTATCGCGCACGCATGAAAAATCGCAAGGCCACATGAGCGACACAACCAACCGCCCCACGAAAGCGATTGTTCTGGCCGCCGGTTTGGGCAAGCGTATGCGCCCGATCACAGACACTCTGCCAAAACCGCTTGTGCCGATCGCCGGCAAAACCATGTTGGATCATGCGCTCGACCGGCTTGCCGATGCAGGCATCACCACAGTGGTTGTCAATGTGCATTATCACGCAGAACAAATTGAGAAGCATCTCGCTGCGCGGAAAAAGCCGAATATTATTATTTCGGACGAGCGTGCGTGCCTCCTTGAAACCGGCGGCGGCGCAAAGAAAGCCTTGCCGCATTTCGCCAACCTGCCATTCCTATCAATGAATTCTGACTGTCTCTGGGCAGAGGGCAACAGCAGGAACCTAGACGCCATGCTGCAGGCATGGGATGAAAGTGCGATGGATATGCTGCTGCTCGTTGTGCAGCAGGATAGTACTGTCGGTTACGATGGCGTAGGCGATTTCCAAATGGATAAAACGGGCCAACTGGCCCGCCGCGATGGTTCATATGCGCCAATGGTTTACGCAGGCGTAGCCATTATCAAGCCGGAATTGTTTCACGGCACGCCCGATGGCCCCTTTTCTCTGAACGTTTTGTTTGACAGAGCGATTGCACGCAAAAGACTTTTCGGTCACACTCTCGACGGTTTGTGGCTTCACGTCGGTACGCCTCAGGCCATAACACCCGCTGAAGAAAGTTACCGCCAATTCAATCGGTAAAATGCCGCATCATCGGCCCAAAATCTTTTCAATTGCGCCCGGAGCGCCGTTTATTCCGACACTTATCGAGGCAATTCTGGATGGCACCCTCTATGGTGAAGCCGAAACAGCCAACGATTTTTTTCATCTCAGCGATCTGACTGTCTATTTGCCAACGCGGCGCGCTGTTCAATCCATGCGCCGCATCATGAGCGAAAAATTAGGCAACGCTCTTCTGCCAAATATTCTGTCGCTCGGCGACTTCCCTGATGACATTGAGCCAGAACACATCGCTATGGACTCCGGTGTTGCGGCCAACAACAGCTTATCACCAGCACAGCGCCTGCTATTTTTGGCAGATATGGTCACAGCCTGGCAAAAGGAAATTGAAAAGACATTACCACTGATTGAAAACGACGATCATCATCTGATTGCAGGCACAGCCACTGAAGTTATCGCACTCGCAAAAAATCTGGCCACGCTGCTAGATACTTTCACCATTCATGGTGTAACTGCCGATGCGTTGAACGCTGCGGCACCATCTGAGCAAGACGAATATTGGAAGATAACACATAAATTCATTTCCATCATAACGCGTCAGTGGCCTCTCTATCTCAAAGCGGCCGGTGTCGACGATCCGTTGATGGCCAGCCAGAACAAAATCTGGACGCTCGTGCATGCTTTGGAAGCGAGACAAAAAAAAGAGAAAATAATCATCGCTGGCTCAACAGGCTCAATACCAGCAACAGCGCAACTCATGCGCGCAGTCGCACGATCCCTCCATGGCCGGATTATTCTTCCCGGCCTTGATCAATATACAGATGAAGAACTCCTGAGCACAATTGCGTCTGACTCAGGTGAGCCAAATCATCCGCAATTCATTCTTCTCAATCTGCTTGAGGTGTTGAGCGTCAAACGCAGAGATGTAGTGACATTGCAATCACGCGATACAGCTCTTGTAAGCCGTGAATGGATTACAGCACAATCGCAGTTGCCGCCTGAATCGACACCAAAATGGTCTCTGCAGACTGAACAGAAAAACAGCTTTATTCCTGCCGCATTCGACAACTGCGCCATCATGGAAACCATTGATGAAGAGACAGAGGCAAAAGCGATTGCCTGCGCAATACGAGAAAGCGTTGAAAATCCAGATAAAGTTGTTGCGCTGATTACAGCAGACCGGCATTTGGCAGAGAGAGTTACCGCCAATCTCGCCCGGTGGAATTTATCCGTAGACGACAGTGCCGGATTTCCCTTGTCTCGCACATCCATTGGCACATTCGCTGTTGCCATTGCGCAGTGGATCAGCGCTCCGAATATACCCGATAATATTATGAGCATGTTATCTCATGCCAGTGCGCGGTTTGGCATGAGCAAGTGCGATCTTCAAAATGTGATACAAATTCTTGATTTGTGCATTTTCCGCGGCCGCAGCCAGCCATCAAATATGCAAGTGATTATAAAGCGGATCAATGCGGAAATGACTGGCGATGCGCGAAAATACCATATCCGTGCCATAAAAAATCTTTCGGACGAAAACTGGATCAATACAATCACGCTTATTAACAGTCTGATTGATTTGACAGAAGCTGCGCCTGATATTTTTCAGAATAATATAACAACACTGGCATCGCACATCGCTAATCATCGCGCCGTCATGCAGGCTGCACTTTCACCTGATCATCACATCCATGAAAGTGACAGAGATTTCATGGCGCTCAGCGAATCGCTCCACTCTCATGAAAAACAGGAATTAAAACGATTTCAGCTCATAGCAAGTGATTTCGCCAGAATAATACCTGATCTGATGGGAGCAAGCCTCGAAACAACAAATAACAATCCTCAATCCAATATCAAGATATGGGGACTTCTTGAAGCGCGCCTGATGAACGTAGATAGAATAATTCTGGCAGGATTAAATGAACAGAGCTGGCCTCAAGCCGCCCGCAATGATGCATTCCTGACACGGACCTTGAGGAAAGAGTTGAAATTACCATTGCCTGAACGTGCCATAGGTCAGTCTGCACATGATTTCGTGCAAAGCTTTGTCGGCACACGAGACGTGATTCTCACACGTGCGTTGAAGGCAGATGGCGCACCAACAATCGCCTCGCGATTTCTGCAGCGGCTAATGGCATATGTAACAACAGATCATGTAGCATGGAAAAATGCTATAGCGCGGGGCGATAAATATATTCATTATGCAAAACTTCTGGACTCATGCCAAACACTTACGCCTGCGGCCAGACCTGATCCCATACCGTCTCCACACATGCTGCCGACACGTATTGCAATAACAGATGCCGAAATTCTCGTGCGGGACCCATATGCATTTTATGCAAGAAAAATTTTACATCTAGAACCAGCACGCCCCTGGAATGACGTGTCTATCGCACCAATGAAGGGGAAAATTCTGCACAATGCAGTCGCAGAAATAGCATCGATGCCGCAAAGTGCTAATATTGATGTCGCGCTATGGAATGAAATCATCAGGAAGCATATTCATGCTTCAACCGCTCCGCTGCAAAGTGAAATATTTTGGCGTCAGAGCTTTAGGAAAATCGGCGTGTGGTTTTTGAAATGGCACGCGCATCGCATGAGTGCATCGCCTGTTTTGAAAACCGAACATACTGGTGCTATGGAAATTGATATCACGTCAGATTATCGAGTCATATTGACGGGCAGAGCAGATCGTATTGAAAAAACAATAGATGGAATAGCATTGATTGATTTCAAGACGGGAACAATTCCTGCAACGAAAGATGTAAAAACGGGCCTTAATCCGCAATTGACGCTGGAAGCTGCAATGGTCGGAAATGGTGCCTTCGGACAGGAATTCAGAAATTCACCCATTTATGAATTGGTCTACGTCGGACTAAAAGATAGCTCTAGTGGATCATCAGAAAAAAATGCAATAGAGGCGAAATCTAGTGATAAAGCCAACATGATTGAGAGTATAGCTGCAGAGCATGTTGCCGCCCTTAAATATAGAATGGCGCTTCATTACAAAGGCAGCGTCGGTTTTATATCGCGAAAATTCCCTTCCAAGAGCAGAGGTGGCGGCAATTACGATCATCTCGCGCGCGTGGCTGAATGGGAAAAAATGATGGATGATTCTGACGATGAGTAACCGTGCTGTCATTCCTGTAGATACAATGCAGCGTCAGCGGCGCGCATCATCACCTGCGCACTCGGTTTGGGTATCAGCCAATGCAGGATCAGGAAAAACAGAAGTGCTGGTCCAGCGCGTTATCCGATTACTGCTCGATGGCGCGCGGCCAAATGCAATTTTATGCCTGACCTTTACCAAGGCTGCCGCTGCCGAAATGATGAATCGCGTCTTCAAGCGGCTCGCCGAGTGGATTTCGGCCCATGATCACGAGCTTGTCGGTGAGATTGAAAAAATAACTGGCCAGCGACCGGCTGCGGTCACATTGCACCGTGCGCGGCGTTTGTTTGCGGATGCGTTAGAGACCCCCGGCGGGTTGAAAGTACAAACAATCCACGCATTTTGCGAACGCTTGCTGCATCTTTTTCCTTTTGACGCCAATGTCCCGGCGCAATTTTCTGTACTTGATGAGGCAGGACAGGAAAACCTTCGCAAGCTGGCATTACGGGCATTGCTCGATGAATTTTCGATTGCAAAGGATGATGCAGCCGCTGTTATTGACAGGATTGTATCTGAGACAACGAGTGATGGGCTGGAAGATGTTCTGAAGCAGGCCCTTTCGCAAAAGGATATATTTCTCTCATACAGTAAGGATAATTTGAAATTTAACAGACTTGTACATCGTCTGCGTGAAGCCATGTCCATTCCGGATGACGCGAGCATCGTAGGTTATACCCGCGATTATTTTTCCCATCCATTCTGGCTTAAAACTGCGCCAGAATTTGCAACCCAATTGTTAGCGATGCCGTTAGGATCGAAAAATAAGACAACTTATGATCATAAAACCGGTGCAGCTTTAAAAGCGATACTTCTCGGCAAGATGCCGGATGAGCAAATGGCCTCTCTGCGTGATTATATATATACTTCCAGTGGTAAAATTCGATCGCTTTCGCACGTTGTCACGAAAACGGCACGGCAACTCTACCCAGAGAGCGCGGTTGCGCTCGATGCGGTACTTGAGAAATTTTCTGACCTTGAGGACAAGATTGCGCTGGTCGAAACGGTTGAGCGTTCAGCCGCTATCACTCTTTTCATTATTCAATTCATAGCGCGTTATCAGAATCTCAAGACCCAGCGTGGGTCACTCGATTTTGATGATCTCGTCACAAAGACAAACCGTTTGCTGCACCGCGCTGATATTGGGCCATGGATATTATACAAACTCGATTACGGCCTGTCACATATTCTCGTGGATGAAGCGCAGGATACAAGCCCAGAACAATGGGAGATTATCAAGAAACTGGCAGAGGAATTCAACGTCGGCGACACTGCAAACCAACAAAATCGTACTATTTTTGCTGTGGGAGATGAGAAGCAGTCGATTTACAGTTTTCAGGGCGCCAAGCCCGCATCATTTGGTGAGACGTATCATGTTCTCAAACGGCAGCATATTGCAGCCAATCGTGAACTGGCTAATGTGCTTCTTGTTCTGTCATTTCGCTCGACATCGGAAGTACTGAGCGCCGTTGATCAGACATTCAGCCATGGCGATCAGTCCCGTGGTCTGGTGTTTGATCAGGGCAACGGCATCGCATCCCATGAAAGTTTGCGGCACAGTGAAATGGGATTTGTGGAACTATGGCCTCAGGAATGCGGCACTGATGGCGATGAGATCAGTGACCCCTGGAACGCCGGCAGTGCAGATGCGGCGGATAAAAAGCCGGTGCCCGAATTGGCGGAGCGCATTGCGCGTTATATTCAGCACATCATTACCCATGGGGATGCGGCTAACAATCCTGTGACGGCGGGCGATATCATGATCCTCGTGCGGCACCGGGGCGCACTGTTTGAAGCGATGATACAGGCGTTGAAATCGAGAAATATTCCCGTGGCTGGTGCGGATCGCCTTAAATTGAATGCGCATATCGCCATTAAGGATCTGCTCGCGCTGGGCCGCACATGCTTGGTGCCGCGTGATGATCTCACGCTGGCCTGTGTGCTCAAGAGCCCCCTTTTTGGGCTTGATGATAATGATTTGATGCTTTTTGCCCCGCAGCGGCAGGGAGCGCTGGATGATGCGTTGCGCGATGCTGCTGGCCAGTATGGCCGGCTCGCGGCGGCATGGGAGAAACTCTGCCGCTGGCGTCTGCACGCTGCGCAATGCGGGCCCTTTTCCTTTTATACGTGTATTCTTGAGGTAGAAGGTGGTCGCCGCGCCATGATGCAAAGACTGGGGCCGGAGGCGACAGATGCCATCAATGAATTTCTTCAGCGCACATATGCATTTGAAATGCGCCACAGCGCCTCGCTGTCAGCTTTTCTGATGGAGTTTGAATCGAGCGATATCGAGATTAAGCGCGATTTTGCGCAAAGTGGCGATCAGGTCCGGGTCATGACTGTTCACGCAGCCAAGGGGCTTGAGGCACCCATCGTGATTTTGCCTGACACGATATCCACCCCAACATCCAAGCATAAATCGCAAATTGTTGCGGTCAAAGGCGCTGCTGGCGAAAGAGTGCCCTTATGGATGCCGCCGGGCCGGCGCGAGCCGCCCATCGTGCTGAACGCTCGTGCTGATGAACGTCTTGAACAGGAAAATGAATACCGGCGGCAATTGTATGTGGCGATGACACGCGCCCGCAACGGCCTGTTGATTTGCGGCGCGCAAAAAAGAGCGGCCAAACCGGGAAGCTGGTATCAGATGGTGAAATCAGCGCTCACGGCGGCATCGCACGAGGAAAAAGCGCCCGGCCGCCTGATCGATGTGGAGGGCTTCGATGGTGAGGCTGTTCAGCGCTGGATATTGCCGGTGGAGGAAAAATTGCCGGCGGATGAAAAACAGACGGCGGCCAAAGCGGTTGAGCCGGCAGCAGTGCCTGATTGGCTTTTCACACCCGCGCCAGCATCGCAGGTGAGTCGCGCATTGCTGACGCCCTCTGGGCAGGGTGAAGACGAGCACAAACCAATGCAGCCGGGCGACCGCGATGCAATTCTGGCGGCGCGTGCCCGCGGCCGTCTTGTCCACACTCTGCTGGAAAAGCTGCCCGCGCTAGATGCGCAATCGCGGCGCGCGGCAGCGCACGCCATTGTTCAAAAGCTGCAACGGCGCGTTTTGCCATCCGATGAGCCGCTGATCAGTGCCGTGCTGGACATCCTCAGCCGGCCAGATCTGGCCATGCTGTTTGGCCCGCAATCACGTGCTGAAGTGGCGATCACGGGCCGCTGGACGGCGCCTGACGGCACCGTCCATGACATCTTTGGCATCGCTGACCGCGTTGCTGTGATGGAAGATGTCGCGTGGGTGGCTGATTTCAAGACCGGCCCTGCGCCGCCCCGCTCAGCCATGGATACGCCAGCAGGCATTGTGCGCCAGCTGGCGCTTTATCAGGCTGCCATGCGCGCGATTGTGGCCCCCAGGCCTGTGCGCTGTCTGGTTATCTGGACGGACGGGCCGGTGGTCCATGAACTGCAACAGGCGCAACTCGATGCCGCGCTGGATGCGCTGGAGTTGATTTGACTTCGGCTTGATTCCGGTGGAGGCCATACATACGTTTGCACCACACACCAGAGCGCCTCTTGCGGGCGCGGACACTGAGAATAGAGGATGCCATGGGCGCACATAAAACCACCGACGCGACATTCGAAGCCGATGTCCTGAAGTCTGCGACACCTGTGGTTGTGGATTTTTGGGCGGAATGGTGCGGCCCCTGCCGCATGATTGCACCAGCTCTTGATGAAATTTCCAAGGAGATGGACGGCAAGGTCAAGGTCGTGAAGCTCAATGTCGATGAAAATCCAGGCGTTGCAGCAAAATACGGCATCCGGTCGATCCCGACCCTGATGGTGTTCAAGAATGGCGAATTGGCCAGCCAGAAGGTTGGCGCTGCCCCCAAGGGCGACCTGTCAAAGTGGATTTCGGCATCGATCTGACGCCAAGCGTCATTGCGTAAAATTAGCCCGCAGCGTGATCCGGCGCTCGCGGGCTTTTTGTTGCCTGTGCCGATGGCTATTCCGGCAGCGTGCCGTTCACAGCGAGCACATCACCGGCCAGATACAGCGAGCCTGTGATCAGCACGCGCGGCGGCTTGGCCCATGGCCGATTGGCAATGTCGGCCAGGGCCTCCTCGACTGTTGCCGCAGTGGTGGATTCATAACCAAGGATATTGGCAATGACGGCGATATCATCCGCCGTGCGCCCCGCCTTCTGGCTTGCCACCGGCACGGCAACAACCGTGCGCGTAAGGTCATCGAAGGCATGCAGGAAAGCACGCGCATCTTTCGTGGCCAGCATACCGGCGATCAGCACGAGCGGGCGCGCCGCCTGTTCTTCCATTTCAGCCAGGGCGGCAGCCGTCACCCGGCCACCGTCGGCATTGTGGCTGCCATCGAGCCACAATTCTGACCCGGCAGGCAGCAGCTTGAGCAGGCGGCCTTCCCGCAACGGCTGAAGGCGTGCCGGCCAGGATACGCTGCGCATTCCCCGCTCGAAAGCCTCTGCCGGCAGATGGGGCAGGCCACGGGCATGGCGCAATGCCGCTATCGCGGTTCCAGCATTGATATGCTGGTGGCGTCCCGCCAAGCGCGGCAATGGCAGGTCAAGCAGGCCGCGCTCATCTTGATAAACCAGCCGGCCATTTTCCTCGTGCACGGCAAAATCCTGGCCGCCAACGATGAGCGGCGTGCCGGCCCGTGCCGCAACAGCCTCGATCACGACCAGCGGTGCCTCATCCTGCTGTGCGACAATGCCGGGCACACCGCGTTTGAAAATACCGGCTTTTTCGCTGGCAATTTTCTCGACCGTGTCACCAAGAAATTCCGCATGGTCCATCGACACCGGCGTGATCACGCAGGCAATCGGGTTGTCGATGATGTTGGTGGCGTCAAAGCGCCCGCCAAGACCGACCTCCAGCAGCAGCACATCGGCCGGACTTTCGGCAAACAACAGCATCGCAGCCGCCGTTGTGATTTCAAAAACGGTAATCGGCACACCGGCATTGGCGGCTTCGCAACGCTCGAATGCATCGACAAGACGCGCCTCATCAACAAGCTGGCCGCCGCCAGCCGCACCAAGCCGGATACGCTCATGAAACCGCACGAGATGCGGGGATGTAAAAACATGCACACACAGGCCCGCCGCTTCCAGAACAGCGCGCATGAAGGCAACCGTAGAGCCTTTGCCATTCGTGCCAGCGACATGGATGACCGGCGGCAGCCGCTTGTGAGGATCGCCGAGCACGCCCAGCAGGCGCTGGATCCGGTCAAGCGACAGGTCGATCAGCTTTGGGTGAAGCGCGATAAAGCGGTCAAGCAGGTGGTCAGAGCCAGTCACGATGAAGCATGCCTGTTGGCGGGGATGAAAACGCAGCGCGAAAGAAAATCGCGCCGCTTCCTACATGGTCACGCCGCGAAACGACACAAGTATTTCTCAGGTATCACCAGCATCATTTCATGTGCGCCCGCGCACAGAAATCAACTCACCCTGCCATAAGATCATCCTCACAGAGGCGAGGCCAAGGCAGGAGGCGGCGGCGATGACACTCAATCGAATTGCAGCCATACGGATTGCAGCATTGGCGCTGACCATTCTGATCCTCGCCATTCCGGCGTTTGCCTTACCAGCCTGACCTGAACAAGCATGCGGCAGCCGGATTGATACGCCATGGCCCCGATTGGTTTCGCGCATGGCAGAAACGATTCAGGCCGCCTGCGCATTCCCATCCGTTGCGGGCAAATTCAGCAGCATACGGCACAGCCGCCCAATTGTATCTTTCATCTCATGACGGCGCACCACCATATCGACCATGCCATGCTCTTTCAGATATTCTGCGCGCTGAAATCCTTCCGGCAATTTTTCGCGGATCGTCGCCTCGATCACCCGCTGTCCGGCAAACCCGATCAACGCGCCAGGTTCGGCGATCTGCACGTCGCCAAGCATGGCATAGGACGCAGTGACACCACCCGTCGTCGGATTTGTCAGCACCACAATATAAGGCAGCTTCGCCTCACGCAGCGCGCGCACCGCGATGGTCGTGCGCGGCATTTGCATCAGCGATAAAATGCCTTCCTGCATACGCGCGCCGCCGGAGGCGGTGAAGACAATATAAGGTGTTTTTTTCTCAACCGCTGTCATCGCCCCTTTGACAAAGGCTTCGCCAGCCGATGTCCCAAGCGAACCGCCGATAAACGACATATCCTGCACGGCAATCGTCGCAGGCACGCCATGGACGCGGCCATAACCGATCTTGAATGCATCCTGCAATCCGGTTGTGCTGCGCGCTTCCTTCAGCCGGTCAGTATAGCGTTTGCTGTCACGGAATTTCAGTGGGTCATCAGGCACCGAAGGCAATGCGACATCGAGCCATGTGCCGCCATCAAACATCATTTTCAGCCGGTCACTGGCGCCGATGCGCAAATGATGGCCTGAGCCTGGAATGACGAACAGATTTGATTCCACATCCTTGTGAAAAACCATCTGGCCGGTATCGGGACATTTGATCCAGAGATTTTCCGGCGTCTCGCGCTTGAACAATGTCTTGATGCGCGGAAGAACGCCATCACTGATCCAGTTCATGATCGAACCTTTTGATTGTCTGCCGCATCAGGCAGCGTTGGCTTTTTTGACACCGCGCACACCGCGCGCGAGTTCAGCAACGAGCGCAGTAACCTGCGATACCGTCGTTTTCGTGGCCTTGCCATTGGCGTCCAGCGTTGATTTCAGCACATCGATCAGCGCCGATCCAACCACAACACCATCGGCACCGCGCGCAACCGCCGCAGCGTGTTCCGCATTCTTCACGCCGAAGCCAACGACGACCGGCAACGGGCTATGACGCTTGATGCGCGCGACAGCCGTCGATGTTGCGTCAAAATTCGGCGTCGCGGCCCCCGTGATGCCGGTGATCGAGACATAATAGACGAAACCAGCCGTATGCTTCAGCACCGTTGGCAGCCGCTTGTCATCGGTTGTGGGCGTGGCAAGGCGGATAAAGGCCAGCCCGGCCTTCAGCGCAGGCAGGCACAACTCGTCATCCTCTTCCGGCGGCAGATCGACAATGATCAGGCCATCCACGCCAGCCGTCTTGGCATCAACCAGAAACCGCTCGACGCCATAGATATAAACCGGGTTGTAGTAGCCCATCAGCACCACAGGGGTGGTGCTGTTGCGGGTGCGGAAATCACGAATGTCATCCAGCGTTTTGGCGACGCCCTGCCCGCCCGCAAGCGCCCGCAGGCCAGCCGCCTGAATGGCAGCGCCATCGGCCATAGGGTCCGTGAACGGCATACCGAATTCGACAATATCAGCGCCTGCTTCCGGCAGGGCGTTGAGAATGGCCCGTGCCGTTTCGCGATCCGGGTCGCCAGCCATCACATAGGTCACAAGTGCTGCACGCCCTGCGGCAGCGCAGGCGGCAAAGGTGGCGGCAATACGGTCGGGGTGCATTTCGGTCATCACATCTCACTCGGACTTTGACTTGGCCAAGAGCACTTGGTCATGGCCTGCCGCTGGCTAGCACAGCCATGCGGGAGGGGCAAAGCCGTCGCCTCTGGACAGGGCACACAAGCCGAAGCACACGGGGCTGTGCAGGATTTTCTGACCCAACCGGCGTTCTGGCTGGCCGCAACCATTGCGGTCACCCTGTTTGGCTTGTCCAAGGGCGGCTTTTCCGGTCTGGCCGTGCTTTCAGTGCCCATTCTGGCCATGGCTGTGCCGACCCTGATTGCCGCAGCCATCCTGCTCCCGGTGCTGATCTCGCAGGACATGGTCGGGCTTTGGACGTTCCGCAAGCACCTCGACCGCAAGAGCCTGCTCATTCTCTTTGCCGGCGCCGTGGCCGGAACCGTCATCGGCGCGCTTCTGGCAAGCCGGGTTCCGGTTGAGGCGATCACGCTTTTGCTGGGTATCATAGCCCTCGTTTTCGGGACGAACTGGTGGGTGCAGCGCCTGCGCGGCCACCCGGAAAAGCCACCCCACCGGGCCAGCGATGCGGCTGGCCTGTTCTGGGGCACACTGACAGGCATCACCAGCTTCATTGCCCATGCCGGGGCACCACCCGCGCAGGTCTATCTCATGCCGTTACGACTGCCGCCTCTGGTCTTTGCCGGCACGATGACCTTCATTTTTGCCGGATTGAACTTGGTCAAGCTGCTTCCCTATACCGCGCTCGGCCTTTTCACACGCGAAACCCTCATCGCCTCAGCCATCCTGTTTCCCATCGCAGTGCTGTCCATGCTGGCCGGCGTGGAACTGGTGAAACGGCTGCCGGTCGCCCGCTTTTACCCGATTATCTATGGCCTGCTGATTGTCATGGGCATCCGCCTGATCTGGACGGGTATCGCCGGTCTGCGGTGATCAGCCCTTCGCAGCGTTGAAGCTGCGCCGCAAAACGCCTAACAGTGCCAGCCATGCAATGGACTGCGGGAGTGCGAACGATGGCTGTGAACAGATATGATCTTGATTTGCCGAAAACCCCGGCCAATTTCCAGCCCCTGACACCCCTGACATTCCTGTCACGCGCGGCTGCGGTTTATCCTGATCACACCGCCATCATCCACGGCAGCCTGCGCCGCAATTACCGTGATTTTTACACGCGTGCGAAAAAGCTCGGCTCGGCGCTGGCGAACATGGGCGTTGGCAAGGGCGACACCGTCTCGGTGATGCTGGCCAATACCCCGGCCATGCTGGAATGCCACTACGGTGTGCCGATGACCAAGGCGGTGCTCAACACATTGAACACGCGTCTGGATGCGGCAACCATCGCCTTCACCTTCGATCACGCCGAAACGAAAGTGCTGATTACGGACCGCGAATTTTCCAAAATCGTCAAGGCCGCACTGGCGGATGCAAAGACGAAGCCTTTCATCATTGATTATGATGATCCGGAATTTTCTGGTGACGGCGAATTGCTCGGCAGCATTGAATATGAAAAATTCATCGCCACGGGGGACAGCAATTACACCGGCCACATGCCCGATGATGAATGGGATGCCATTTCCCTGAATTACACATCCGGCACAACCGGCGATCCCAAGGGGGTGGTCTACCACCATCGCGGCGCGGCGCTGCTGGCGCAAGGCAACGTGCTCACCTGCGGCATGGGCAAACATCCGGTTTATTTGTGGACACTGCCGATGTTCCATTGCAATGGCTGGTGTTTCCCATGGTCCATTTCTGCCGTCGCCGGCACCCATGTGTGCCTGCGCTATGTGCGCGCCAACGCCATGTTTGAGGCGCTGGCGGACCATAAGGTCACCCATCTCTGCGGCGCGCCGATTGTCATGTCGACGCTGCTGAATGCACCGGACAATGAAAAGCGGCCCTTGCCACATGTCGTGCAATTTTTTACTGCCGCCGCGCCGCCGCCTGCCGCTGTGCTCGGTGCCATGGGCGCGGCCGGATTCAATGTTACCCATCTGTATGGGCTGACCGAAACCTACGGCCCTGCGGTGATCAATGACTGGCATGCGCAATGGGACGATCTGGAACCTGATGCACGCGCGCAGAAAAAAGCCCGTCAGGGCGTGCGCTATCTGGCGCTCGATGATCTCGATGTCAAAGATCCGGAGACAATGGAATCCCTGCCTGCTGACGCTGAAACCATGGGTGAGGTGATGTTCCGCGGCAATGTGGTGATGAAGGGATATTTAAAAAACAAATCCGCAACAGAAAAAGCCCTGCATGGTGGCTGGTTCCATTCCGGCGATCTCGGCGTCAAACACCCCGACGGCTATATTCAGCTCAAGGACCGCTCGAAGGACATCAT
>JBOFCU010000047.1:0-41884 GCA_051646285.1 Beijerinckiaceae bacterium | reverse complement strand
GTCACAACCCCGCTGGTGGCGCGGTCAAGCCCGGCCACAATGCGCAGCATGGTTGATTTACCGCAGCCGGACGGGCCGAGAATGGTGATGAAATCATTATCGGACACGGTGAGTGAGGTGGGCTGCAAAGCCACGACATCGGCGCCGCCGCGATGGCCGGGAAAAATCCGCCCGACTTTATCAATGACAACGGCGCTCATGCCGCCCTCCATGGAAACAGCCAGCGATTGAGCGCCTTGAACAGAAAATCGGAAATCAGGCCGATGAGGCCGATCACGATGATGCCGAAAATAATCTGGCCGGTATTCAGCAAGGCCTGCGAATCCACGATCATGTGGCCGATGCCGGAGGATGAGCCAATCAATTCGGCAACGATGACGTAGGTCCAGGCCCAGCCCAGAACAAGGCGGAGAATTTCCGCGATTTCCGGTGCGGCCGCCGGCAGCATGACCCGCTTGACCATGCTCATGTCAGACGCGCCAAGCGTATAGGCCGCTTCGACCAGATCGCGGCGGATGCCGCCGACAGCGACAGCCACCATCAGCACAAGCTGAAAAAACGAGCCGATGAAGATCACCAGCAATTTCTGCATTTCGCCAATACCGGCCCACAGGATCAGCAGTGGAATAAACGCGGATGCTGGCAAATACCGTGCGAACGAAACGAAGGGCTCAAAAAAAGCCTCAACCGGCTTCCATGCCCCCATGATGATGCCCAGCGGCACCGCCAGCAAAGCCGCCAGAACAAATCCGCCGACCACGCGCCAGATGGTCATGCCGATGTCGTAGAGAAATCCATATTTTGTGAGAAGCGTCCACCCCTCCTGCACCATGGTGAAGGGGTCCGCCAGAAATGTGCGTGAGACATAGCCGCCGAAGGTAGCCCACGACCAGAACAGAACGAACAGGACGAAAAAGCCGATGCCAAGCGCAATCCGCATTGGCAGGCTGACAGGTTCAAGCGGGCGGTACATGTGGGCCTCGCACAATAAAACAGGCCGGGCATGATGGCCCGGCCTGTATGGTCACGCGATCAATTGTTGACGAAACGCGCGTCGAACAGATCTTCCATTTTCGGCATCTGCTTGATCACGCCAATTTCAAGCAGCAAGGCCCCGGCCTTTTTGGAAAATTCCTGCAACTCGCCGGCAAAGAATTTCTTGTTTTCTTCCGGTCCCTGCCAGCGCAGGAATTTGGCAGAGCTGCCGAATTGCTCGCCCGTCTGCTTCACATCTGCGCCCATGATTTCATAGGATTTGGCCTGATCTTTCTTGATCAGTTCCACCGCTTCAAAATAGCTCTTGGTCAGGGCCTTCACCGCAGCTTCATTCTCGCCAATGAATTTCGGCGTGCAGCCAAAGGTGTCCATCACCATCGGATAATCGAGTGTCGTGGCAATGATCTTGCCGGCCTGGGGCGCATTGCGCACGGCTGACAAGTACGGCTCGTAGGTCATGGCGACATCATTTTGTCCGGCAATAAAGGCCTGTGCTGCCGGGCCGGGTTCCATATTGACAACCGTCACATCCTTGATGGTCAGCCCGTTTTCTTTCAAAAACCAGGCGAGCGCGAAATAGGGCGCTGTGCCGGGGGCGGAAGCCGCCACGGTCTTGCCCTTCAATTCCTTGATGGAATTGACGGTGTTGCGCACCACCATGCCGTCGGCGCCGTAGCTCTTGTCGAGTTGGAAAAGCTGTTTGGTGGCAACGCCATTGGCATTCCATGCAATCCATGTTTCCACGGTCGTTGCCGCGCACTGCACGTCGCCAGAGGCGATGGCGAGGTGGCGGTCCGTCTGCGGGATTTTCTTGATCGTCACATCAAGCCCGTTCTTGGCGAAGATGCCGGCTTCCTGGGCAAGCGTCAGCGGCGCAAAGCCGGTCCAGCCCGAAATGCCGATGCCGACCTTGGTCTGGGCCAATGCAGGCGTTGCGGCAAGCGCCGCAGCAACAGAAAGCATGCTGAGAGATTTGCGGACCATGAGGCTCCCCTTCATTATGTCTATACCTATGTGAGCACGCCGCCAGCGCCCTGTCAAAGAGTGCGTGCTCCCTCAGGGCACATCAGGCTGGGGTCAGCGTCAACACCGTTTCTGCGGCAGCATCCACAGCCGCGCGCGAATACAGCATGGGCACATAATCGCCGCGCGCCCACAGCGGTGCGAGCGCATCATAATGGCGCGAACGCGGGTCACCCGACTGTCCTGGCGCATTCATGCAGACGCTGCGGTCAAATTCAGCGCAATCCACCACCATGCGGAAGGATGCGCCGTGCAGCACGCGAAAATCGCTGCCCCGGTAGCTGGCATACATCGGTGTCAGGGCCGAGCCACCTTTGGGAAATGGCCCGATGTCAGGTGCGGATGTCTTTCCGGACTGCACAGCCGCGAGGGGGTGCTCAAAATAGCCGTGGTGAATTTTTCCCCAGGCCCATTGCTGTTCATCCCTCCCAAGCCGCTGCGTTGCCGTGGCATAGGCATCGGCCAGCGAAGCCATCATCACGCCATCACGCGCAGCCGCCGCATCGGCGCCAAACCGCGCATCAGGATTTTCCAGAGCATCCAGCACGCCATCGGCATCACCGGGAACAAGCATGGCTGCCACCTCAGGCGCGAGCGCATGAAACAGCGCGGGCTTGAGATGCAGCGTCCACCAGATTTCAAACAGCGCCGCCGCGCCGCTATCGCTATCCATCCGTGCATCCCAGTTCACAAGCATGGCGCGGGCTTTTTGTGCCGCATCGCTGCCCGTGGCGATTTTTTGCAGCAGCGCGATCAGCCGCCGTGCTGGCGTGCTCACCGTATCCGTTTGCAGGGATTGTGAATCCGCGACGGTGTGCTGCGGCTGCGATGACAGCACCTCATTCAGGCGCGAAATGCGGGAGGCATCGAGCCACTCGAACCCCACACTTTTTTTCTCGTGATCCCAGTCATCGGGCAAATTAAATTCATTGGCGGTGGCGACAAATCCCTTCGCCGGGTTCACCCGTTCGGGATATTCGCTGGCGGGCAGAAATCCCTGCCATTCATAGCGGCCATCACCGGGCACCGGCAGCAGGCCGTTCCAGCCCATACGGCGCGGAATGAGCCCGCCCGGCACCCATGCAATCGTGCCATTCACATCGGCGTAGACATTGTTGGCGGAAGGCGCGACCCAGCGCGCATTGCCGGCGCGGAATTGATCAAATGTTTTCGCCCGCATGGTGGAAAGGCTGGCAAGATAAGGCGCGCCGCCGGGCTCGAACCAGACCGAGCGCACGGCGTAGGCATATTGGCCGCAGTCACTGCGCCCGATCACCGGGCCGTGGCGCGTGAACAGAAGGTCAATTTTCTGATCATCGGCACCGCGCACCGCAAAAATATCATGCACGATGGTCATGTCCTCCCAGTCATCGCGGTAGCGGTAGCGGTTGGCATTGGCCGGATCGACCGCGTAGACATAAACATCTTCGTGATCCATGCCAAAAATCGTCATGCAAAATGCAGCGGTATCATTATGGCCGAACGAAAGTCCGGGCACGGAGGGTTCACCGGCACCAATCGCATCAAATCCGGGCGCGCTCAGATGCACGAGATAGCGCAGGGACGGCAGCCCATGGGCGCGATGCGGATCACTGCCGAGAATGGGCTTGCCCGTTGCCGTGCGGCTGCCATGCACGGCCCAATTGTTGGAGCCTTGCGCCTGCGCATCCATGATCATGTCGCCAAGGTCGGTCACCTTGCGCCACAAATGCGCTGTTTCCATCGTTGCGGCCATGCGCTCAGGCGAAAATGTAGGCGCCAGCGTCGCAAGCCTCATCACATGAATAAGCGATTCCGGCACGGCGGATAAATCAACCGCAGGATCGTGCGTCGGCGCGACATCCGGCGTGATGACCTTGCGCAGCGCGTCAGCCTTCAAATCGGCTTTGGCCAGCACCCGCGCACGCATGACCTTGGAAACAGCTTGCCGTGATAATCCGTGCGTGCGAATCCGCACCACATCCTCTGCGGACCAGTGCTGCGGCTGCGTTGCTGTGATGGCAAATTCGGGCGGCAGCCGCTCCGGCTCCTTTTGCGTAAGTGCGATGAATGCGTTCACACCCTCGGCAAAGCGGGTGCAAATATCTTTGGCATCGGGCGCATAGGCTTGCCACTCCGCCGCCATGTCACCGCGATATAAAAAAAGCCGCGAGGCCTTGTCCTGCTCCAGAAAGCCGGGGCCGAAATTTTCAGCCAGCAATCCCAGTCCGCGCTTGCGCCACAAATCAATTTGCCAGAGCCGGTCACGCGCCGCATTGAAGCCTTGCATGAACCAGAGATCATGCTCGCTGCCGGCCCGCAGGTGCGAAATGCCATAGCGGTCAATGACAATAGAGGCAGGGTCTTTCAGCCCGGTCACAGCAAGGGTTTCATCCTGTGATCCGGTGAAAGCCATGACAGTCTCCTGATATTAAAGTGTGCCGTTCAAGGCGGCATTAAAAATCATGCGCGCGCCTTTTTCATCCAGCGGCACGGGATTGCCGCCTGCCGTCGGATCAAGGGGAGCCATTTTTGCGATCAGATCCGCTTTGGACTCATCAACGCCAAGGTCGCGCAGCGTATGCGGGATGCCGATGGCGCGGCGCAATGCCAGTGTCCATTGCACAAAGCCGTCAAATCCGCCGGCAATGCCAAGATAAGCACCTGCACGGATGATTTTTTCCTCAATCGCGCTGCGGTTGAAATGCAGCACATAGGGCATGAACACACCATTCAGCATGCCATGATGCAAATCATACAAAGAGCCAACCGGGTGTGAGAGGGAATGAATGGCGCCCAGCGCTTTTTGAAAAGCCGTTGCGCCCATGGCCGCAGCCGACATCATCTGCGCGCGTGCGTCAATATCCGTGCCATTGGCCACAGCGCGCGGCAGATAGTTCTTGCACAGGCGCATGCCTTCAAGCCCGATGCCATCGGCGAGGGGATGATAAAACGGCCCACAATAGGCTTCCAGACAATGGGCCAGCGCATCCATGCCTGTGCCGGCGGTAATTTTGGCTGGCATGCCGACACTGAGTTCCGGATCGCATAGCGCAATTTTCGGCATCATCAGCGGATGAAAAATCACTTTCTTCGTGTGCGACTCTTCATGGGTGATGACACCGGCGCGGCCCACTTCAGAGCCTGTGCCTGCTGTCGTCGGCACCGCGATAATCGGCAATATGCCTTTCGGGTCGGCACGGGTCCACCAGTCGCCGACATCTTCAAAATCCCACATCGGCCGTGTCTGCCCGGCCATGAATGCGATGACCTTGCCGGCATCCAGCGCCGAGCCGCCGCCAAAGGCAATCACGCCATCATGTGCGCCTGCACGCAGAGCCGCGAGTCCCGCGTCAACATTGGCGGCAACCGGATTGGGCTTCACATCCGTGAACAGGGCCGATTTTAATCCGGCAGCAGCAAGCGATGAGAAGGCCGCTTGCGTCATGGCCATGGCCGCCAGTCCCGGATCGGTGACAAACAGCGGGTTTTTCATGCCGCAATCACGGGCATGCTGCGCCAGTTCGCTGATGCGTCCGGCGCCAAACCGCACCGCAGTCGGATAATTCCAGTTGCCTTTCAGTTGCATCGAATACCCTCAAATAACGGTGCGGAGATGATAGGATTTTGGCCGCGTGAACTGGTCATAGGCCAGCACGGACAAGGAAAGGCCGCGCCCCGTTTCTTTCACCCCGGTCCAGGCCAGATCGGGATCAAGATAATCGCAGCGGTTCATGAACACGGTGCCGGTTTCCAGCCGCGCCCCAATGGCCTGTGCGGCCGCAACATCGCTCGTCCACAGCGCGGCCGACAAGCCAAAGCGGGAATCATTCATCAGGGCGATGGCTTCATCGTCAGACTGCACGGGCGTGATGGTGACCACCGGGCCAAATGTTTCTTCCTGCATCACCATCAAATTCTGCGGCGTGCCGGTAAGAATTTGCGGCGCAAGATAGGCAGTGGCCCCGGTATCGGCAGCAAAGGCGCGCGCATCAATATGCGCTGTGGCCCCATGGGATATAGCATCGGCGATTTGGTGGCGCACGGTTTGGGCAAGCGAGGTGCGCGCCATCGGACCCAGCGTCGTCGCCTCATCCAGCGGGTTGCCGAGCCTGTAGGTGCTGGTCAATGCCACAGCACCGGCAACAAAGCGCTCATACAAATCCGCATGCACGTAAATGCGTTCAATGCCGCAGCAGCACTGGCCGGAATTAAACATGGCGCCATCGACAAGATTCTCAATCGCGTGGTCCAGATTGGCATCAGCCCGCACATAGGCTGGATCCTTGCCGCCCAATTCCAGCACCACATGGGCAAAGGTGCCAGCCGCTGCCTTTTCAATGGCGCGGCCTGCCTCCACCGAGCCGGTAAAATTGATCTGATCGACAGCCCCCGACGCAATCAGCGCCAATGTTTTTTCATGGTCGAGCGAAAGGGTCTGGAACAATCCATCCGGCAATCCGGCCATGCGGAAAGCCTCGGCAAAGCGTTCACCGGCCAGCAGCGTTTGCGCGGCGTGCTTCAGCAGCACCGCATTGCCAGCCATCAGTGCGGGAATGATTGAATTGACGGCCGTAAGATAGGGATAGTTCCACGGTGCGATGGTGAAGACGAGGCCGCGCGGCTCTTTGGCCATGAAACGGCGGAAGCCGTCACGCTGCGGCGGCTCCAGCGGGGCCAGCCCTTGCGGAGCCAGCGCGATCATCGCACGCGCCCGTTCTTCAAAGCCTTTCAATTCGCCAGCAGCGTAACGGATGGGCCGCCCCATCTGCCATGACAGCTCCGGCGCAATAGCCTCGCGCATCGCCAGCATGGCATCAACCGCCACCGTGCAAATGCTGGCGCGTTCGGCTACCGGCACAAACCGCCAGTCCTTCTGCGCCGTTTTGGCCCGCGCGACAGCCGCAGCAATCTGCGCACCGGAGAAAACGTCGCGGCGCGCATATGCGCGCCCGTCAACGGGAGAAATACAGGAAATCGCGTTCATCATGACCTCAGCTGCGCTCAAACCCGCGCATCAATTCCCAATCCGTAATACGCCGGTCATATTCCATCTGCTCCCACCGCGCTGCATGGGTGTAATGCCCCACAACATCGCTGCCGAGCGCCGCCCTGAGCATCTTTGACCGGGAAAATGCGTCAGTCGCATCGCGCAGGGTTTTGGGAATTTCCGGCAATTTCGCGCCGGCATAGGCATCCCCGCTGAACGGCGCGGCCAGATCGAGTTTTTCATCAATGCCGGCAAGGCCCGCTGCAATCAATCCGGCGAAAGCCACATAGGGGTTGAGATCGGCTCCGCCAATGCGGCACTCGATGCGGATGGCCTTTGTGCCTTCGCCGCACAGACGGAATCCCGCGGTGCGGTTGTCCCGGCTCCACACCGTTTTTGTCGGCGCGAAGGTGCCGGCCTGAAACCGCTTGTAGGAATTGATATAGGGGGCCAGCAGCAGCGTCATATCCGGCGCATATTTCAACTGCCCCGCCACGAATTGCCGCATCAGCGGGGACATGCCGAATTCCCCTTTGGGATCATGGAACAGGGATTTTTTGCCATCCCTGCTCCACAGCGAGGCGTGCACATGCGAACTCGATCCCGCCAGATCATACCGCCATTTTGACATGAAGGTGATGGCCTTGCCCTGGCCGTGCGCAATTTCCTTGATGCCATTTTTCATGATGACATGGCGGTCCGCCATCACCAGCGCATCGGCATAGCGCACATTGATTTCTTCCTGCCCCGGCCCCCATTCACCTTTGGAGTTTTCAACCGGAATGCCCGCTGCCTGCAATCCGTTGCGGATCGCCCGCATCACCGGCTCCTCCTTCGAGGTTTGCAGAATATGATAATCCTCGATGTAACGGCCTGCCGTTTTCGGCTTGTGCCAGCGCTTGTCAGCAATGGCCTCATAGCTTTCATCGAACAGATAAAATTCCAGCTCGGAGGCGAAAAAGGCCCGCATCTCCCGCTCTTCCAGCCGCGCAAGCTGTTTTTTCAGCATCTGGCGCGGGCTGTGCGGCACATCATGGTGATGGTGGTCGACCACATCGCACAGCACAAGGGCTGTGGCCTCCAGCCAGGGCACAAGGCACAGCGTCGACATATCCGGCTTCAGCACAAAATCGCCATAGCCCTTGTCCCAGCTCGCCGTCTCATAGCCCGGCACCGGCTCCATATCGATATCGTCGGCGAGAAGATAATTGCAGGCATGCGTTTCTTCATGGCCGCCATCAACAAAGAACTGGCCATGGAAGCGTTTGCCAATCAGGCGGCCCTGCATGTCGGCCATGCACACCAGCACCGTATCAATGGTGCCGGCTTTGACATGGGTGCGAAGGGCATCAAGCGTCAGGTTGCCGGCCATGGAAATCCTCAAGGAGTACGCAGCGGGTGGATCAGCGACGCCGCCATGCCTGAAGCGAGTTGGCCAGCAGGGCGGAGACAACCAACTGTAGAACCTTTGCGCCAATGGCTGCAATAACAACCAGTGTCGCCATCGCGGCCGCAGCGGCTGTGGCGCCCGCTTCGTCCATATGAACGATGGCGATCGAGGCGAGCTTGGAATCCGTGCCGTAAAGGAAGATCACGGCAGATACGGTCGTCATCGCATTGACGAACATATACACCGCAATATCGAGAATGGCCGGCATGGCGATGGGCACGGTGACGCGCCGGAACGTGCGCCAGAACGGCACCTGCAACGAGGCGGAGACTGATTCAAATTCGCTGTCGATCTGTTTGAGCGCCGTTGTCGCGGCAATGTGCGAGACGGTGTAGAAATGCGCGATGGAATTGATCACCAGCAGCGCCAGTGTGCCATACAGAAAATTCACCGGATTGCTGCGGGCGTTGAAGAAGAAAATATACGATAGCCCCAGCACAAGGCCCGGCACGGCCACCGGCAGCATCGCCAGCAATTGGGCAAACACGCGGCCAAAGGTGAAGCCCTTGGTTTTTTCAATCAGATAGGCGCCGGTAAAAATAACCGCCGTGCCGATCACCGCCGTTGCCGCCGCAAACAGGATGGAATTGCGGAATGGTGCCCAGCCCGTGGCATCGAAATTCGAGAACTCGTAATTCGCCAGCGTCAGCGTCATGTTGTAGGGCCAGTAGGTGATAAAAGAGGCCCAGACGGCAACGCCAGTCACGCCGACAATGGCCAGCATCATCAGGATGCAGAATGTCAGCAGCAGCGCATCGCGTTTGGCGTCGCGCTTCGGCACCAGTGGCACGGCGCGTGCCGAGAGCTGCGATATCTGCCTCTTTTGAATTTTATGATCGACAATAAATGCCAGCACCGCAGGCAAAAGCAGAATGAGGCCGACAACTGCGCCCATCTGGAAATTCTGCTGTCCCATCACCTGTTTGTAAACATCGGTGGCGAGCATGTTGAATTGCCCGCCGATCACCTTGGCTACGCCGAAATCGGTAATGACAAGCGTAAAGACCACAAAGGCGGCGCTGATCATGCCGTAGCGCACGCCGGGCAGCGTCACGGTGAAAAACACGCGCGATGGTTTCGTGCCCAGCGCATCCGCCGCCTCATACAGGCGCGCATCGGCCATCGAAAGCGCGGTGATCAGAATCAGCAGGGCGTGCGGAAAGCAATAAATCACCTGCGCCAGAATAATGCCCAGCGGCCCATAAATAGACGCGCCGAACAGCCAGCTTTTCAGGATACCCTGATTGCCGAACAGATAAATCAGCGAAATGGCCGGCAGCAGCGAAGGCGCAAAAATCGGCAGCAAGGCTGCGGCATGAAAAAATCCCCGTGCCGGCATGGTCGAGCGCGTCAGGGCATAGGCATACGTAAAGGCCAGCGGCACAACAATCACGGTTGTCGCAATGGCCACCATCAAGCTGTTGCCGATGGAATTGGCCAGTGCCGGGGTCGAAAAATAACGGATGAAATTATCAAGCCCGACAAAACCGCCATCGGCATTCTGCAGGCTCTTGATGAACAGGGCGCTGAGCGGCAGGGCCACAGTCAGGAACAGCCATAATCCGATCAGAGCAATGCCGATTCCTGCCACGAGGCGCTCGCGGTCAACGGTGCCGGCCTGTTTGACAGGGGTATCCTGGCCAAGACTGCTCATGCGCGCTGGCTCATGGTCGCGCATACAGCCGCAGGCTTTCCGGCGGCAGCGAGGCTTTGATGGTCTGCCCGATCTTGAGGTCCATGTCGCGCAGCGCATTGCTGGAAAAATCCGCCGCAATGGTCGTGCCGGGTGACTGGACGGGCTTCAGACAGGCGCGGGCAAATGAGCCAAGAAAATCAAGCTCCGTGATCGTGGCCTCGAATATATTTGGCGTTGCCGCAGTCAGGTTGCGCACGCGGATGTCTTCCGGCCGCAGGGCCAGCGAAACAGCGTCACCGGTGGCAAACCCGTTCGTGCTGGCGACAGCAAAGCCAAGATGTCCGACATCCACCCGTTGCGGGCCTGACACCCGGGCATCCATGAATGTCATGTGGCCGACAAAATCAGCCACAAAGGCGGTAGCCGGCTGGCGGTAAATATCTTCTGGCGTGCCGACCTGCTCGATCACGCCATGATTCATCACCACAATGCGGTCGGCCATCGACAAGGCCTCTTCCTGATCATGGGTCACCATGATCGTGGTCACGCCGAGACGGCGCTGCACATTTTTAATTTCATCGCGCAGGCGTACCCGCACTTTGGCATCCAGCGCCGATAATGGCTCATCCAGCAACAGCAAGCCGGGAGAGGTGGCCAATGCGCGGGCCAGCGCCACGCGTTGCTGTTGTCCGCCAGAAAGCTGCACCGGATATTTCGCGCTTTGATCCGGCAGGCCGACCAGTGTGAGCAATTCCTGCACGCGCGCATGGATTTTATCGCGCGGCATTTTGCGGTTCACGAGGCCATAGCCCACATTGTCGGCAACAGTGAGATTGGGAAACAGCGCGTAGGATTGAAACACGATGCCGAAATCGCGCGCTGATGGCGGGGCGCGGCTGACATCGCGGCCATTGATGATGATCTGGCCTTCATCCTGCGTGTCGAGGCCGGCAATCGCGCGCAGCAGCGTGGTTTTCCCGCAACCGGACGGGCCAAGAAAGCAGATGAATTCCTGCGGGCGGATCGCCAGTGAAATGGATTTCAGGGCAGTAAACGCGCCAAACCGCTTGGTCAGGTCGCGAATGCGCACAAAATCAGCGGCCTCTGCCATGGCTGGGTCCAGAAATGTGGTGAAGGAGATTGATATGTCTGTGACCGGTGCAGGTCACAAAAGTCAGGCCGGAGCATCGCAGCCCCGGCCTGAAGTGCTTTAGTTCTTCGGCGCAGCCTTGGATTCGTAACGCTTTGACCATTCCGCCAGAACGCGGTCGCGATTGTCGGCCATCCAGCCGAAATCAATTTTGGCCATGCGCGCTTCGGCTGTTTCCGGGTAATTTTTCGGCGCGGCCTTCACGTCCTTGTGCGCAACGATGGCGTAGTATTTCGAATACAGCTTCTCGTTGGCGTTTTTCGACGCAGCCCAGTCGGCAATCTTCTTGGCCGCATCCAGATTCTTGGTGCCTTTGACGACGCCGGTGGCTTCCATGTCCCAGCCTGCGCCTTCCGGCGGCACGATGAGATCAAGCGGCGCACCCTTGGTTTTTTCCAACGCGCCGCGCACGTCGAAGCCGATGCCGATCATGCGCTCGCCTTTGGCGGCCTGCACGCAAGGGGCGGAGCCGGAATGGGTATAGACGGCGACATTTTCATGGAGCTTGTCCATGTATTCCCAGCCCTTCTGTTCGCCCCACATTTGCAGCCAGGCCGCAATGGCGAGGAAGCCGGTGCCGGATGATGCCGGATGCGGCATGACAACCTGGCCCTTGTATTCCGGCTTGGTCAGGTCAGCCCAGCTCACGGGCGCTGGCGCTTTCTTGGCCGCCGCTTCAGCGGTGTTGAAGCAGACCACGGCAAGCCATGCGTCCATGCCCGTCCATGAATCAGGAGCGCCCGCGTCGCGGAAGGATGGCTTCAGATCGGCCGCGCCCTTCGGCGTATAGGGCTCAAGCAAGCCGGCCTTCTTGAAGGTCATCAGTGAGGTTGCGGCGAGACCCCAAACCACATCGGCCTTGGGATTGTCCTTTTCCGCCATGAAGCGGGCGGTGATCACGCCGGTGGAGTCGCGCACCCATTGAATGTCCACATCCGGCACATCCGCTTCCAGCGCGGCCTTGTAAGGGGCAAGCTGGTCAAGCTCGAAAGCAGTGTAGACCGTCACCTTCTGGCGTGTCTGGGCAGCGGCAGGGCCGGCGGCAAACAGGCCAAATGCGAATGTGGTGACTGCGAGTGCGGAGACTGCACCCAGAGCACGTTTTGTAAACGACATCGATATCCCTCCTGTGATGGATAACCTTTTACGGCCTTTTCATGGGGCGCGATGAATGACGTTACGATGACAACCCGCGCAATTCAAAGCCTATGCGCGCCCGGATTGAATGATTTATGGGCGCAGCCTGCCCGTTATCCCCACGGAAGCGAATAGGTGCGCACATTTGTGAAGCTCTTCATCGCCTCCCAGACACCTTCCTTGTAGCCGTTGCCGCTGTCCTTGATGCCGCCGAACGGCGACATCTCGATGCGGTAGCCCGGCACTTCCCATACGTTCACGGTGCCGACATCCAGCTCGTTGATGAAGCGCATGATGTAGTCCATGCGGTTTGTGCAAACGCCCGATGAAAGGCCATAGGCCGTGGAGTTCGATATGCGGATGATGTCGTCGATGGCGTTCGGCACGCGGATGATCGGGATGACCGGGCCAAAGGTTTCCTCGCGCACCAGTTCGCAGGTGTAGGGGATGCGGTCCACAACGGTTGGCGGATAAACCGCGCCCTGCCGGTTGTTGCCGTGCAGAAGCTCGGCACCTTGCGCCACCGCATCATTGACGCGCGCCTCAAAGGATTTTGCCGCGCCCTCATGGATGACGCAGCCGACATCGACATCCGGATCCATCGGGTTGCCATATTTCAGCTTCTTCGCTTTTTCGAGCACGAGCCTGGAAAAATCATCCGCCACCGCTTCGACAACCAGAATGCGCTTCACTGCCGTGCAGCGCTGGCCGGAATTTTTGGTCGCGCCCTGCACGGCAAGCTCCGCCGCCTTGTCGAGGTCGGCATCTTCCATGACGATGAGCGGATCATTGCCACCCAGTTCCAGCACAAAGCGCTTGTAGCCGGCACGCTCCGCAATGTGCTTGCCAACCCGCACCGAGCCAGTGAACGTGATCAGGTCCGCATCCGGATCTGTGATCATCGAATCGCCCATGGTCGAGGGGTTGCCGGTGACGACAGACAGCATTTCCGGCGGCAGCCCCGCCTCATACAAGACATCGGCGAGCTTCAGCGCCGTCAGCGGCGTCAATTCCGTCGGCTTCAGCACCAGACGGTTGTTGGTGGCAATCGCCGGGGCCAATTTATGGCTGACCATGTTGAGCGGATGATTGAACGGCGTGATCGCGGAAATCACGCCCAGAAGGGGCATGCGCTGCGTGAAAATTTTTCGCTGCTTGCCGTTCGGGCTGATGTCGCAGGAAAATGTTTCACTGTCATCGCGGATGCAAAGCTGACCAGCGAAAGACCAGACATCATAGGCGCGGCTCGCCTCATACAGGGAATCTTTCCAGCACAGGCCGGATTCCGCCGTGATGAGTTTTGCAAATTCTTCCTTGCGGTCGCGCAGCAATTCTGCCGTGCGCAGCAAAATCTGCTGGCGCTCATAGCGCGACAATTTTGGCTTGAATGCGCGCGCTTTGGCAAAGGCCTCGCGCACATGCTCGGGCCGCGCGGCCGGCACGGTGCCAACAACCGAATTGTCATAGGGGTTGAGAACCTCAACCACAGAATCGGTGGAAACGAGTTTGCCCGCAATGCGCATCGGCTCATGCCGTGGCGGATGTTTCGTCGCTGCATTCTTCGTCGCTGCGCTCATGGCGAAATCCTCAAACGGCGATACGGTTCAATGCCACATCAAACGCATCGAAGTTGCGCAGGTCATGGCCGGGCACAAGCGCAAGCTTGCGGTTTGAAATCATCGGAACCCGCTGCTCCGTGACGCCGCCATGGGAGCGCAAAGGCTCTGTCAGGCCCGACAGGTCATGCTTGCTGCGGCTGGTGCCAAGCACCTTGTGCTGGGTCGAAACAACAATCACATCACCAATGCGGTCGGCCGGCAATTCAAAGCGCCTGCATGCGTCTTCGCTGGTCATTGCACTCTCAATGCCGGGCATGGCGGCAATTTTTGCAATCAGCTCATCGCGGTTGAGCGGCGCATGCAAATAAACCGTAGCGAACGAACCCAGCGCGCCGTGATGCACCACGTAGGGATCGGTAATGGGCAGGATCACGCGCGTTGCGCCTGTACCATACCAGCCATCCGTCAGGTCCTGCAAATAAATCACATCCGGTTCGCCGTTCGGCAAATGCTTGTCATTCATGCCGTGGTCGGCAGTGAGGACAAGGTTGCAGCCCAGTGCATCGAGCTGGCCCACATATTGATCCATCATGGCATAAAAAGAATCCGCCATGGCAGCGCCGGGGCCGGCCTTGTGCTGCACATAATCGGTGGTGGAAAGATACATCAGGTCTGGCTTGAAACGCTCCAGCAATTTCACACCAGAGGCCATGACAAATTCTGAAAGATCAGCGGAATAGACGCTGGGGACCGGCATACCGGTCATCCCCAGCACATCGGTGATGCCATTGACATCCATCGTCACAGCATCCGCCTTTTCCGATGAAAAGCCGATGGCGCGGCCGGAGTTCATCGGCAATTCCT
Organism: Beijerinckiaceae bacterium; assembly: GCA_051646285.1. Lineage (GTDB taxonomy): Bacteria > Pseudomonadota > Alphaproteobacteria > Rhizobiales > Beijerinckiaceae > Terrirubrum. The sequence goes on along the minus strand of JBOFCU010000047.1, from coordinate 27,100 downwards.
TGCACAAGAGCGCCCGCAATTTGTCTTTCGCCGTGACAACCGCGACTTTCGCGCCCGCATCGTGAAAGGCTTTCATGATGGTCGGCGCACGCAGGAATTTGGCATCATTCATCATCACTTCAACGCCAGCGGCACGGTCGTAGAAATAATTACCGGCAATACCATGCACCTCCGGCGGGCGGCCGGTGATGATCGACATGTTGTTGGGGTTGGTGAAGCTGGGGATCACCGATTTGGCATGCACATGCGCGCCGGTTTTCATCAGCCGGTCGAAATGCGGTGCAAGCCCCTTGCCAATCGCCGCCTCGATATATCCCGGCTCGGACCCGTCGATGCAGACCACGACGGTCGGTTTTTGGGGAAATGCATAATCGCGCCCATTGCAGGTGACGATTGTGGGAGGCTGGGCGTTCATTGTCTGGTCCTTCACGCAAGCAAGCGAATGGTCATTTACGAAACAGTGCTGATGCCAAATTCGTTCAGCACTGCGCGCACGGCGGCAAGCGCCTGGCGCATATGGTCATTGTTCAACCGGCCGATGCAGCCGATGCGGAAAGAATCCGCCACCGTCAGCTTGCCGGGATAAATCACAAAGCCGCGTTCTTTCAGCTTGTCATAAAATGTCTGGAATACGAAATGCGGATCTTTCGGCATATGAAAAGTCACGATAATCGGGGCCTGCAATTGCGCTGGCAGCAATGTGCGGAAACCCATGGCTTTCATGCCGTCAATCAGAATGTCGCGGTTCGATTCATAGCGCTTGCCGCGTCCTGGCTGGCCGCCTTCATCAAAAAATTCCATCAACGCCTGATGAAACGACACGATGACATGAATGGGCGGCGTGAAGCGGTATTGCCCGGTCTTCACAAAATTCTGCCACTGGTCGTGCAGGTCGAGCACCAGCGTTGTGGCGTTGCTCTTGGTGTTTTCCAGCGCAGCCGTGCGCGCAATAACGAAGCCAAGGCCGGGCACACCTTCGATACATTTATTGGACGAGGCAGCAATGGCATCCGCATGCGCGCGTTTGGCGTCCAGCGGCAAGGCACCGAAGGCGGACATGGAGTCGATCAGATAGCCCTTGCCGTATTTTTTTGCCAGTGCGCCAATATCATGCACCGGATTCAAAATGCCCGACGTGGTCTCACAATGGATGGTAAACACATGCGTGATCGACGGATGGGCGCTGAGAATGGATTCGATTTTTGCTAAATCAGGCGGCGTATCCTCCGGCGTTTCATGAACAATGGTTTTGCGGCGGGCAATGTCGAGAATTTTTTTGGCGCGCTGGCCGTAGGCGCCGTTGATCAGCACCAGCACTTCACCATCCGGCGGCACGAATGTTGTCAGCATGGCCTCGACGGCAAACGTGCCGGAGCCCTGCATGGGCACAGTCACATAATCATCGCCGCCATTCACAATGGTCGGCAGCCGCTCCAGGACCTCGCGGTTGATTTGCAGGAAGGCGGCATCGCGCGATCCCCAGTCATGCACCATCACGGCCTTGACGCTTTTGGATGTGGTCAATGGGCCCGGCGTCAGCAGCAGCGGATCGCCCGTTTCAGACACGGCCGGGATGAAGGCTGGGGCGGTGGTTGGTGCGGCGCTCATGAAACGGTTCCTGTACAGCAGTGGTGCAACGGACAGCAGGCCGGTGACTCTGCGGTACCATAAGCCGAGCCGTTGCCAGAGATAAAGGCGATTGCTTATATATCAGCCATAGAAGCTACCTATGTGACAAAGCCAGACGCGGGTGTCACACCCCTCTCATGATCCCGACCCATCTGCGCGCTTTTCATCTCGTCGCGAACGCCGGCAGCTTCACGCTGGCCGCGCGCACGGCCGGTGTGTCGCAACCAACCCTGTCGGCGCAGGTGCGGGCGCTGGAAAGCACCTATGGCGTCAGCCTGTTCGACCGGCGCGGGCGCGGCGTGCAGCTCACACCGCTGGGCCAGTCCCTGCAACAGATCACCAGCCGCATGTTCGCAGCAGAAGATGAGGCGCGCGCGCTGCTGGCAGGCAATCGCTGGGTGCTGCGCGGCCATCTGCGTGTTGCGGCAGACAGCGCCCACCATGCCATTCCCGTGCTGGCGGCCATGCGCCGCCGCCATTCCGGCCTGACATTCGAGTTGCAGATCGGCAATTCGGCGCAGGTTCTGGGCCATGTCCAGTCCTTTGCCGCTGATGTGGCCGTGATGGCCCTGCCGGTATCGGACCCGCGTTTGACCAGCGAACCCATCCGCCGCGACAAGCTCACCTTGTTCGTGCCGGTGAATCATCCATGGGCGGAGCGGGGCCATGTGGCTCTTGCGGATCTGGCCGGGCAGGCGCTGGTGCTGCGGGAACGGGGATCGATCACCCGCGAGGTGTTCGAAACGGCACTCGCCAGCGCTGGCGTGAAGCCGGGACGGCTGTTCGAGGTTCAGTCTCGCGAGGCGGTGGCCGAGGCTGTGGCGGGCGGGTTCGGTGTCGGCATCATCTTCGCGAGCGAATTGGGCGAGGATCGCCGCTTTCGCGCCGTCGCCATTGCCGGCGCTGATCTGGTTGTTGGCGAATATGCCGTGGCGCTGGCAGAGCGGCGCAAGCTCGCCCTGGTGGCCGCGTTTTTTGCGGCAGCCGCCGACTGCGCGCATGAGCAGGGCTGGCTGGCATGATGGTGGCGCGCGATGCAGCACTGCGCGTCTCCATGGCCTTGAAATTGCCGCTTGCGCGCGGGCAAAACGGCTTTAGGTTGCGTGTTATTCATGAGCCGGCGAACCAATTGCGGTTACACCCCTCAGCCATTCCCGCCTGCCAGCACGAGTTTGATCTGCCGTGAGCGCTACTGAATTGACCGTTACTCTGCTCGGCAGCGTTGCCCTTCTTCTGTGGGGGGTGCGTCAGGTCCGGCTGGGCGTGACCGGCGCATTCGGGCCGGATTTGCGGCGGCTTCTCACCGCGGCATCGGAAAACCGGATGCGGGCCTTTGTCGCGGGCGGGTTTGTCAGCGGCTTGCTCCAGTCCGCCACAGCCACAGCCCTGCTGCTTGGCTCTTTTGCCGGGCGCGGCCTGATCGCCTTGCCGATTGCGCTGGCAATGATGCTCGGGGCCGATGTGGGCGCCACCATCGCGGCGCAGGCGCTGGCGTTCAACATCAAGGCGCTGTGGGCAGTGCTGGCCGTGGCAGGCGTCGGCATGGCCATGTCGGTGGACAATGACCGTTTGCGCGGCACGGCCCGGCTGCTGATCGGGCTGGGCGTGATGCTGCTGTCACTCAAGGAAATTGGTGATGCCGCCGGGGCATTGCGCGAATCCTGGCTGTTCCGCGCCGTGCTGGGGTCGCTGGAAAGCGAACCGATTCTGGCTGTGGCCGTGATGGCGACCCTGACGTGGCTCGCCCATTCCAGCCTCGCCATGGTGCTGTTTGTGGTGTCGCTCGCCTCCGCCGGTGCGGTGCCGACAGGGCTGGCGCTGGCGCTGGTGCTGGGGGCCAACATTGGCGGTGCCTTTGCGCCCTATATGGCGCTGGCCGGTTCACCGCCTGCAGCCCGCCGCGTGCCGCTCGGCAATCTGATCATGCGCGGCATGGTGGCGCTGGTGCTGCTGCCGTTTGTGCGGCCGCTGGGCACATGGCTGGCGACACTTGATCTGGCGTCGCCCGGGCGGCTGGTTGTGCACGCCCACACGGCGCTGAATATCGCGGTGGCGATTATTTTTCTGCCGCTTGTCGGTATCGTCGCACGCTGGTGCGAGAAATTGATTCCCGACACGGCCGCCAATGCCGTGTCCGGCACGCCACAGCATCTGGACCCCAATGTCATCAATGCACCGACCGAGGCGCTGGCCGGTGCGATGCGTGAGGCGCTGGAATTGGGCAACCGTGTCGCGGACATGCTCAGGCGTGTGCCGGATGCCTTTGATTCCACCGATGTGCGTGTGGCGCGGGATATTGAAAATATGGATGATGCGGTGGACCGCCTGTTTGAATCCATCCGCGATTATCTGGTGAAAGTTTCGCGCGCGGAAATGAGCGGTGAGGAAAGCCGGCGCGCCATGGAGATCATGGCCTTTACCACCAACCTGGAACATATCGGCGATATCATTGACAAAAATCTGATGGAGCTGGTTGCGAAAAAAATCCGCAAGGGTGCCGTCTTTTCCCCCGAAGGTGCCGCCGAAATCCGTCAGTTCCATGCCCGCATTGTCGATAACATGGCGCTGGCGCTCAATGTGTTTGCCACCCGGGATGTCAGCCTCGCGCGCCGCCTGATCGAGGAAAAATCGAATATCCGCGCGGCCGAGCGTGATGCGGCGGACAGCCATTACGAGCGCATGCGGGCTGGCCGGGTGGAGTCCATCGAGACCAGCAGCATCCATCTGGATTTGCTGCGCGATCTCAAGCGCATCAATGGCCATCTCGCGGCCACAGCCCACCCCATCCTCGAAGCGACAGGGGAATTGCAGGAAAGCCGCTTGCGCTCGGTCGCTGGTTAGGATCAGGCCCCGGGCCTTTGCTTCATACCAGCCGCAGGATGCCAACCCCCACAACGACAACAAACGCCGCCGCCAGACGGCTGATGCGCACGCCTTCTTTCAGGATAAAGGCAGAGATCAGCGCGGCAAACATCACGCTGGTTTCGCGCAGGGCAGCGACCAGCGGGATGGGTGCAACCGTCATGGCCCAGATTGCGATCCAGTAGGCGGCGAGCGCCATGCCGCCGCCAAACAGCCCGACGCGCCAATGTTTGTGCAGGCTGTCGATCACCACGCGGCCGCGCAGAAAATACGCCAGCGCGCCAATGGCAAGGCCGTCGGTCACAAACAGCCAGGCAATATATCCATGGGCGTTGGCTGATGCGCGTGCGCCAAACCCGTCGGCAAATGTGTAGGCTGATACGGTGCAGGCCGTCAGAAAGGCAAACATCAGGGCGTGGTTGTCGATGCGGGTAATGCCGCGCGTGCGCACCAGTGACAGGATCAGCACGCCGGCAATAATAAAACAGATGCCGACAAGGGCCGGTCCGCTGACCGTCTCGCCAAAAAACAATGTGCCGGCGATGGTGGTCAGCAGAGGCGCGACGCCGCGCGCGATCGGATAAACAATGCCAAGGTCCCCGGTCTTGTAGGCCTTGCCGAGAAAAACATAATAGCCGAGATGGATGATCAGCGATGCCAGCAGCCACGCCCATGAGCCGCTGGCGGGCAAGCCGAAATAAAAGGCCATGGGCAGCGCGACGACGCCGGCAAAGACGCCGATAATCGCCAGAGAAATAAAGGCGTCGTTTGAGACCTTGATAACCGCATTCCAGCTCGCATGGAGCGCGGCCGCAGCCAGAACAGCAAAAAAGACGTGTGTTTCCACTGCTCCGGCTGCGCCTTTATTTATGCCGATTTGCGCGCAATCAGTGACCACACCACTGGCAGGGCGACGGCACCAAGAACGGTCTTGAACAGGGTTGCGGCATAAAATGGCGCCATGCCAAAGGTCCATGCCATCGCAGGGCCGACAAAAGTCGCCAGCCAGCTCAGCCCGAACAGAAAGATCACCGCGTGGCCAAGGGCCATGGCCCCCATCAGCTTGAGGATCGAGCGGTCCCAGCCGCGTTCGGCCAGCCAGCCCGTCAGATAGGCAGCGGCTGCAAAGCCGAGCAGAAAGCCGCCGGTCGGGCCAACCATATAGGCCAAGCCGATGCCGCGCTCAGGCGTGCCAGCAAAGACCGGCAGGCCGATCAGGCCTTCAAACAGATACAGGGCGACAGTGGCGAGGCCGAGCCGCGCGCCGTAGGCAGCACCAATCATCAGCACCACCAGGGTCTGCATGGTCATCGGAACCGGGTAGAAGGGCACGCTGATTCTGGCTGATGCCCACAGGGCCAGCGTGCCGGCAACCATGAGCGCCACGGTGCGGGCTGCCGAAAGTGCTGTGGAGTTGGTGCGTGCAGGCCAAAGGGTGGCAATCAGGGTCGGCGAGGCATAGGCAGCCATCAGAATTTCCTTTGTCGAACGGCACGAGGCGTGCCAGCAAACAGGTGTGATTGCACAGCGCGTGCCATCAAAACGTGCGCGCTGTATAGGCGTGAGCGCGCGCGCACTCAAGCGATAGGATAGTATGCAATGAGCGATCCGGCACCGGTTCCTGTTGAAGAACCGCAATTCGACAAGGGCTTTGATGCGCCTGCCGGTGCGCTCATCGCGGTTGGTCCGGGTGTGCGCCGGATTCTGGCACCCAATCCGGGGCCATTCACCTTTCACGGCACCTGCACCTACGTGGTCGGCACGGGGCAGGTCGCGGTGCTTGATCCGGGCCCGGATGACCCGGCCCATCTGGCGGCCCTGCGCCATGCCCTGCGTGGCGAAACCGTCAGCCATATTGTGATCACCCATACCCATCGCGATCATTCCCCCGGCGCGAAAGTGCTGGCGCAGGAGACAGGCGCAACCATTGTCGGATGCGATGTGTACCGCCCGAAACAGGCCGGCATCGAAAAGGGGCTGGATGCCAGCCATGACCGGGATTACGCGCCGGCCGCCATCATGCAGGACGGCGATATTCTGGAAGGGCAGGGCTGGCAGCTGGAAGCCATTGCCACACCGGGCCATGCCGCCAATCATCTGTGTTTCGCGTTGCGCGATACGCCCATGCTGTTTTCGGGCGATCATGTGATGGCATGGTCCACCACCATTGTGGCGCCGCCTGACGGATCGATGGCCGATTATATGCGCTCGCTCGACCGGCTGCGTGCGCGGGCGGAAACACTCTATTGGCCTGGCCATGGCGGGCCGGTGCGGGAGCCGCAGCGGTTTGTGCGTGGACTGGCAGCGCATCGCCGCCAGCGCGAAACGGCGATCCTGAAGCGGCTTGCTGCGGGTGATCAAACCATCCAGCAAATCGTGCCTGTGCTGTATGTCGGCGTTCCCGAGCATTTGCATGGTGCTGCGGGGCTATCGGTGTTTTCGCATCTGGATGATCTTGTCACGCGCGGCGTGGTCAAGAGCGATCGGCAGCCGTCACTGACATCCATCTTCACGCTGGCATAAATATCGAGGAAAATTCAGCGCGCATCCTCAATCAGGGCAATCTCGGCAGCATATTTTTCAATGCGGGCTGCGTTCGCGCCAAAATCATGCTGCCCATACCGCGAGGCTGAGCGAATATCCACGCGCGCGCCTTGGGCTTGTGGCCTGACACGCACAGTGATGTCATCGGGAAAACGGATGATCCGCGTGCGCGCAATGGCCTCAATATGGCCCGCACCGCCACGCCCGCCAGGCGGCACAGCCTCGATGATCTGCCAGCCCATGGCACGGGCTGCTTTCAACGCAACGGCAAAAGCTTCCGAAGGGGATTGCTCGATAACAATCGGCACAAGACCACCATAGGCGGCGCGTTGCTTTTGGCGCACAGACAGGTCTGGCAGAGGCTTCACGGCATGGCCGCGTGCCGCCAGCGCAGCGCGCGAGCGTGAAAAAGCCGGCGGATCAGTCAGGTCAGTGGCAATATCATTGATCGCGGGCAGCGCTGTGGCGCGCACGCTCAGATAGGCGGGATAAATTAGAATGGCCCCGGCCATGAGCAGCGCCGCTATGGCCTTGCTGGCGCCGCGATACCCCTCGCGCCAGATGCCGATGAGTGAAAATCCCGCGAGCAAGGCGGCCAGCAAGGCAATCACAATGCCGGTGCCCAGCACCGCAACCATCGCCGAAAATTCAAGCCGCTCGCTGCGTACAACCACAATGCTGATGGCCAGAACCGCCAGCGCAAACAGCGCCAGCCGGCGGCTCCACACCGCCGGCAGCGAGACCGGGTCCTCAAGAACAGCGCGTCTCACGGCAGGTTCGGAAAGACATAGTCTTTGAACATCTCGCGCAAGGCCATTTTTTGAATCTTGCCCGTCGCGGTGTGCGGAATTTCTGGAATCATCACCACATCATCCGGCATCCACCATTTCGCAATCTTGCCGTCCATGAAAGCCAGAATAGCGGCCTTGTCCGGCTGCTGTCCCGCCTTCGGGACGATGACTAGCAAAGGCCGCTCATCCCATTTGGGATGGGCAATGCCGATCACGGCCGCTTCGGCCACATCAGGATGGCCGACAGCCAGATTTTCCAGATCAATCGACGAAATCCATTCCCCGCCGGATTTAATCACGTCCTTGGCGCGGTCGGTGATTTGCATATAGCCATGGGCATCAATGGTGGCGACATCGCCTGTGTCGAAATAGCCTTCATCATCAAGAATATCGCCGCCATCATTTTTGTAATAGGCGCTGGAGATGGCAAAGCCGCGCACTTTCAGGCGGCCGAAAGTCTTGCCATCCCAGGGCATCGCCTGCCCGGCATCGTTGGTGATTTTCATTTCGACACCAAACGGCGGGTGGCCCTGCTTCTGTTTCAGATCGTAAAGCTTGTCACCGCTCACATCGGCAACCGCAGCCTTGATCGAACAGACCGATCCTAGCGGCGACATTTCCGTCATGCCCCACGCATGATCGACAGTCACACCGTAATTTTTTTCAAAAGCTTCCGTCACCGCGCGCGGGCAGGCCGAACCGCCGATGGTGACACGTTTCAGCGTTGACAGTGCGACATTGTCTTTTTGCAGATGCTGCAACAGCATCAGCCACACGGTCGGCACCGCAGCGGAAAATGTCACCTTCTCCGTTTCCAGCAATTCATAGATCGAGGCACCATCCATTTTTGCGCCGGGCATGACGAGCTTTGCCCCCATCATCGGCGCGGAAAAGGCCAGTGACCATGAATTGGCATGAAACAGCGGCACAACCGGCAAGACCACATCGCGCGAGGCGATATTCAGCATGTCCGGTGTCAGCACGGACATGGAGGTGAGGATATTCGAGCGGTGGGAATAAACGACGCCCTTGGGATTGCCGGTGGTGCCGGAGGTATAGCACATGCCTGCCGCATCATTTTCATCACCCGCCACCCAGGCAAAATCTCCATCGGCCTCACCCAGCCAATCCTCATAGGCGACCGCATTCTTGAGGGTTGTCTGCGGCATGTGCGCGCCATCGGTGAGAACAATATATTTCTCAATGCTCGGCAGTTGTGCCTGCAATTTTTCAAGCAGCGGCACAAAGGTCAGGTCCGTCATCATGATGCGGTCCTGCGCATGGTTGATGATCCACGCGATCTGCTCGGGAAACAGCCTTGGATTGACGGTGTGATACACGCCGCCGGCACCCGTGATCGCATACCAGCTTTCCAGATGCCGCCATGTGTTCCATGCCAAAGTGCCGACGCGGTCGCCTGGCCTGATGCCATCGCGCACCAGACGCTGCGCGCCTTTCAGGCAGCGGCCATGGATGGCGCGGTAGGTTGTGCGGTGAATCGGCCCCTCGACAGAGCGCGACACGACCTCACGGTCGCCATGCTGAATCGCCGCATGGTCAATCACCCGGTGAAGCCGCAGCGGCCAGTTCTGCATCAGACCAAGCATCGGAACCCTCATGGAGTGGCGCATTCACGATCAGCAAAGAGGCTTGACCCAGCCCTATCACTGACAAGGCATTCTCACACGCAGGCATTGCTCCGCAAGCAGATCATGGGTAGTTTAAACATAAACAAAAAACCGGGAGGTCAGAATGCCGCAGGTTCGCGACGATGATTTGCAGGAAACGATGCGGGTCTGGTTTCGCATGGCCAGGCTGCACGCCCGGCTTGCCGGTGGCGTCGGGCAGCGCCTGCGCGTGGCCGGGCTGACAATTCCGCAATTCGACGTGCTGTCGGCCCTGACCGAAAACGACGGCATGACACAGCAGCAGCTCGCCGAGCGGCTCTATGTCACCAAGGGCAATATTTCCGGCATTCTCGACCGCCTCACCGAGCAGGCTCTGGTCACCCGCACGGCGCTGGCCAGCGACAAGCGCTCCAATTCCCTGTCACTGACGGCTAAAGGCCGCGCGCTCGCCCAGAAGGGGATGGCGATCCATCACGCCTACATGATGGAAACGATGGGCGCGCTTGAGCCGGGGCAGCGCAAATTGCTTGGCGACATGCTGGTGATTTTGCGCGAGCGTGTGCGGGAAGTCGAGGCCGGGCTGCATGACAATGCCGTATCAGCAGTCGCCTGATGGCTGAGTGATGTTTGCCGGCATTTCCTTCCCCGGCGGTGGCAACCGTTGCTACTGGCAGGGCGGATTCTGGGAAGCCGTTGCACCGGCGCTGTCTCTCAAGCCGGACCGTATTGTGGGCGTGAGCGGCGGTGCCTTCGCCGCATGTTACTCTCTGCTCGGGATCGGTGAGGCGGTGCGCGCCCGCGTGGTGGAGGGCTGCCGGATGGGTCTGCCAGATTTTGACTGGTCGGCGCTGCGCCACCGTGAGCATCCTTTCCCGGTCGCCAGACTCTATCGTCAGCTCGTCACCGAAACCCTCACGCCCCGGCACTTCGAGCAGATCAAGGCCATGATGGATGTGCGCATCATGGTTGCCTACCCGCCCGCATGGATGCCGCCGGCGCTCGCGGCGGGCGTTGGCCTCGCCGGGTATCAGATCGAGAAAAAACTGTTCGGGCCGGTGCATCCCCGTTTTGGCACCTTTGCGGGATTTCGCGCCGATTATCTGCCGGTGCGCGCCATGCGCGATGCGCAGGAATGGGCGGATGTGGTCTATGCCAGTGCCAGCGTGCCGCCGGTCATGCCGCTGACGCGGCTGAAGGGCCGCGCAGCCATCGATGGCGGCATGGTGGATAATGTGCCGGTTGCACCGCTGGAAGACATCGAGGCGGCTGGCGGCCGGACACTGGTGCTGTTGACGCGGCGCTACAAAACCATTCCGCCGGTGGTCAACCGCACCTATGTGCAGCCCTCGCAGCCAATCCCGGTCAGCCAGTTCACCATCACGCATCCCGAAGCCATCCTCGCGGCCCATGCCTTGGGCCAGCGCGATGGCATGGCGTTTCTGCGCACGCTGACCTGAGTCGAACATCATGGGCGGGCATAAGGTTCGCCCGCCAATGGATGTGTTTCTCTTATTCCGCAGCCTGTGCCTGCGCGGGTGCCCGTGGCGGCCCATGACTGGCCCGCGCGGCTGTGGCTTCTGCCCGCATCATCTCTTCATCTTCGTTGGGACCGACCATGTTTGAAAACAGTTTCGAGACCCGCCGCGAGAGATTGTCCATGACGCAATAAAATGCGGGCACAAACATCAGCGACAAGATGGTGGAAACCAGCAGGCCGCCGATGACGGCAATGGCCATCGGTGCACGAAATTCACCGCCATCGCCAAATCCCAGTGCGGTCGGCATCATTCCGGCCGCCATGGCGATGGTGGTCATGACAATGGGCCGCGCCCGCTTGTGGCCGGCATCAAGCACCGCATCGACCTGCGACGCCCCGCGTGCCTGTTCCTCGATGGCGAAATCCACCAGCATGATCGCGTTTTTCGTCACGATCCCCATCAGCATCAGAATACCGATGACAACCGGCATCGACACCGCATTGTTGGTGATGAGCAGCGCGGCCACCACACCGCCAATCGATAGCGGCAATGAGAGCATGATGGTGATGGGCTGGAACACGCTGCCGAACAGCAGGATCAGCACGCCAAGCACCACCATGATGCCGATGATCATGGCCTTGGCAAAACCGGCGAAAACCTCGCCCATGATTTCTGCATCGCCCGATTGCTGAAAGCGCACACCGGCAGGCAGATTTTTCGATTCCGGCAAGGCGAGAACAGCTTCAACGGCATCACCCAGCGGCTTGCCGCCAAGGTCTGCCCCCAGCGTGATGCGCCGCACCCGGTCATACCGTTCGATGGAGGATGGCCCCTGTGCAAATTCCAGATCGGCAACGGCCGACAATGGCACGGATATGCCGCTGCTGCCGGTTACCATCATGCTGTCAACGAAGCGCAGATCGCCACGGGCGCGCGGATCGAATTGCACGCGAATGGGAATGAGCCGGTCGCCGGCATTGAATTTGGCCAGATTGGGCCCGACATCGCCGAGCGTCGCCACGCGCACCGCATCGGATAAAATATCGGTGGTGATGCCAAAGCGCGCCGCTTCATCCGAGCGTGGCAGGATGCGGATTTCCGGGCGGTCCATGCCGGCAGAGGCGCTGACATTGGCAAAGCCATCAATTTTTCGCATCGCCGGCTCAATCGCCGCCACGGCCCTGGAAAGCGCGGCCGGATCGGTGGCCAGCAACGCCATCGACAATTCGCGCTCGCCGCGGTCATTGACCTTGAACACGCGCATATCCGGCACCTGCGCCATGCGGTCGGTAATTTCGCGCTCAATGGTTTTCTGGTTGCGTGTGCGCTCGGTCTTGCGGCCGATCTGGATGACCAACGTTGCCTTGCGCACATCGCGTGCGCCCGTCGGTGTTGCGCCGCCAATCACAAAGACGCGCTTCACTTCTGGTGATTGCTGTGCGGCGCGTGCCGCCTCATCCGTCTTGCCGCGCATGTCATCCACCGTCACGCCCGGCGGCATTTCAAACGACAGCACAATGCGGCCATTGTCTTCGGCCGGAATAAATCCGGTCGGCAGGAATTTCATCGACCAGACGGTGCCGGCAAAAATCACCAGCCCCATCAATGTGGTCAGATAGGGGTGGCGCGTTGTGACAGCAAGGCCGCGCATGTAGCCGCGCATGACAGCGCCATCCTTGATCGGCTCTTCATGATGATCCTTCATGAAATAAGCCGCCATCATCGGCGTGATCAGCCGTGCCACCAGCAGTGACAGCAAAACGGAAATGGCGACGGTCAGACCGAATTGCTTGAAATATTGCCCGGCAATCCCACCCATGAATGACACCGGCGAAAACACGGCCACAATGGTCATCGTGATGGCAATCACGGCCAGGCCAATTTCATCAGCCGCATCCATGGCCGCGCGATAGGGCGATTTGCCCATGCGCATATGGCGCACGATATTTTCAATTTCGACAATCGCATCATCGACAAGAATGCCGGTGACAAGTGTCAGGGCCAGAAGGCTGACGAGATTGAGGGAAAAGCCGATGGCTTCCATGGCCCAGAAGGTCGGAATGACCGAAAGCGGCAGCGCAATCGCAGCAATGAGCGTTGCCCGCCAGTCGCGCAGGAAAATAAACACGACGACGATGGCCAGCGCAGCGCCTTCCAGCAAGGTCTGCATCGTGGCTTTGAAATTGCCGTAGGTGAAACTCACCGCATCATCAATCAGCGTGAAGGAAATATCGGGATTGCGCTGGCGCAATTCATTGATCTTGCGTTCGACATTCTCCTTGACCACGAGATCACTCGCACCCTTGGCGCGGAACACGTTCACGGTGACGATGGAATCGCGGCCATCAAGCCGTGCAAAAGCGCGCTGTTCCTCGTAGCCATCCGTGATGGTGCCAAGGTCAGACAGCCGCACCTCGCGCCCGCCCGACACAATGATTTTCGTCGCAGACAATTCTTCGATGCTGCGCGAACCGGCCAGGGTGCGGATGGCCTGTTCCTTGCCGCCAATTTCACCGCGCCCGCCCGCCAGATCCACGCTGGTGGCGCGCAGCTGGCGGTTCACGTCAGAGGCCGTGATGCCGAGCGACATCAGCCGGTCGGGATCAAGATTGACTTGAATTTCGCGATTGACGCCGCCAAAACGGTCAACCTGTCCAACCGCGCGCAGGCCCTGAATTTCCCGCTTCACCACGTCGTCTACATACCAGGACAGTTGTTCGAGGGTCTTGCCCGGTGATGCGACGGCGTAGGACAGGATGGCTTGTCCTTCGACATCAATGCGCTGAATAATCGGCTCATCCACCGTGCGCGGCAATTCCGCGCGGATTTTCTGCACAGCATCCTTCACGTCATTGATGGCGCGGTCCACATCGGTTTCGAGCTGAAACTCGATCACGATGGATGCGCGGCTGTCGGTCAGCGATGTGAGGATATGTTTGACACCGGTGAGGCCGGAGACAGTGTCCTCAATTTTGCGCGCCACCTGCGTTTCAAGCTCGGCGGGGGCCGCACCCTGTTGCGTGACAGTGATGGCGATGATCGGCACATCGATATTGGGGAATTTCGTCACCGGGATCGTGCGGTAGGACATGACGCCGAGCAGCATCAGCACGGCGAACAGCACGATCGATGGAATGGGTTTGCGAATAGCCCATGCAGAAAAATTCATGACAGGGCTCCGCTCACTGGGTTTTTTCGATGGGCGTGACACGGTCGCCATTGCGCACGAACGTGCCGGCAATGGCGATGACGAAATCGCCTTCATTCAGGCCGGATTCTATTTGCACGACACCACGCCCGCGCAAGCCCGGCTGAACGGTGCGGGTTTCAACCACGCCATTGACCACGCTCTGCACCTCAAAGCGTTCGCCATTCATCGACAGCGCCGATTGCGGAATTGTCAGCGCGGTCTTGCGGGCAATTTCGATGGTCGCGCGGGCAAACGAGCCAACGGCGAGGCGCTCGGGCGAATCCAGTGCAATGCGCACGCGCCCCAAACGTGTTGTGCGGTTCACTTCAGGCGAAACGAGCCGCACCTTGCCGCTGACACCCTCTTCGCTGGATGAGGGCAGCACGGTGACGGTCTGGCCATTGCGCAGGCGCGCCAGCGTCGTTTCCGCCACATCGCCTTCCAGTTCGATAATACCGTCACGGGTCATGCGGAACAGGGGGTCGCCGGCACCTGCTGCAATGGCGCCGACCTTGGCCGTGCGCCGCGTGATCATGCCGGCGGCCGGCGCGCGGATATCGGTGCGGGCCAACCGCAGTTCGATATCCTTGCGTTGGGCCAAGGTGGCCTTTTTCTCGGCTTCCGCGAGTTGCAACCCTTCTTTCGCTGATGCCAGCCGCGCCTGGGCGGAGCGGGCATTGGCGACCTTCTGATCGAGCACCTCTTTCGAGGCGAAGCCTTCCTGTCCGAGTTGGCGCGTGCGGTTCAGCGTGGCGGATGAAAAATTCGCATCCGCTTCGGTCTGCGTGATCTGGTACTTGGCCTGCTCCATGGTGGCGTCGAGGCGTGACAGCGTCGCGGCATTTTGTTCAAGCTGGATCAGCAGCGTCTCGCGCGACAGCCGGGCAAGGATCTGGTCTTTCACCACCCTGTCGCCCTCATCCGCCAGCAATTCGACGATGCGATAGCCATCCACCTCGGGGCCGATGAGAATTTCATCGCGTGCCACCAGCGTGCCGTTGACGAACACGGTTTCGGCAACCTCGGCCTTGCCAACACGCACAACGGAAATCGCAGGGGCCTGCGCACTGGCCTGAGAAGCCGGGGTGGTTTGCGACGCTTTCGCCTCGGTCGCATCGGCTGCCTGCAGGGGGCTGACAACCGCCAGTCCAAGGCTGACCATGACCGCAGCCATGGAGATGGCGGACAGGCGTGTGGCCGCCATGGGCGAAAAAGCAAATGGGAGGCGGGAAAGAACAGGGCGGGACATCAGGCGCTCCGAAGGGCAAGAGGGTGGCCGGTGGCGGCGGCATCAGCGCCAATCAGCGTCCGGACAGTTTCAAGAAAGACAGGCAAGGCCCGTTCCACATCAAACATGGGGTCGAGCGTGGCACGGTGAAAAAGCCCTTCGCCAACGACCATAAGAATGTCGGCGATGGTATCGAGGTCATATCTGGGCTTGATGCGCCCGGCGGCCACCTGGGCGGCCAGCGCATCACGAAAGATTTTCAGCACACTGCGGTCCGCCGCCAGACAGGCTGGCTGGATCGCGGGGTTGCGCAACGATTCCGTCGCCACCTCAAGCATCATCTGGCGGCGATGGTGCGGCTCCTCAAACAGCATATGCCGGAGCAGATGCTCAAGCGCCGCCAGCAGGTCAGGCGTGTGGGCCAGCGCGGCAAAATCCTGTGACATGCGGGTGCGGTCACGCTCGATGATGCCGGCAATCAACTCATCTTTGGATTTGAAATAGAGATAGGCGCCGCCCGCGCTTACATCCGCCTCACGGCAGATCGCCTGCATGGTGGTGGCATGAAAACCGGCACGCCCGAAGCAGCGTTCGGCGGCGTCCAAAATATGGTCGCGCTTCTGGGTCTGACGGGCGGGCGAAATCTTGGGCATGGATACCGTTCAACAAAACGAATGAGTGTTCGTTTTTTATTATTGTCCGGCGGTCCCGTCAACCCGCGCTGGCGGCTGTGACCGGGAAAGGTCAACAGCCGGCGGGCGCGGCTTGGCGTCGGGCTGCGGCTACGGCTTGCCTGAGCTCTTTACCCTGGCTCGTGCCAGAAAATGACAGGAGTGTGCAGCCGCCGCATCCCCGGCCACGACGCCATGCGTCTGATCCGCTGGCGGCTTTGCAAAGCTGGCCATATGCTGATGCCATCAGAAGGGCAGATACCGATCAGCAGGGGTAGGCGATGCAAATCGATCTCAACTCAGACATGGGCGAGGGCTTTGGCCCGTGGAAAATGGGCGATGACACGGCGATGCTCGACATCGTGACATCGGCCAATGTGGCCTGCGGCTGGCATGCCGGCGATCCGCTGATCATGCATGCGACCGCACTGCGCGCCAAAGAAAAGGGCGTTGCCGTCGGTGCTCATCCCGGCTTTGGCGACCTGTGGGGGTTTGGCCGCCGGGTTATTCTGGGCGATTCACTCGGCGACATTGAAAAAATGGTCGCGTATCAAATCGGTGCCATGCAGGCGATGGCGCACATGGCCGGTCACAAGGTCACCTATGTGAAACCCCATGGTGCGCTCAGCAATGTATCCAATGAAGATGATGACCTGGCGCTGGCCATTGCGCGTGGCATTCAGGCGGTGGATCGCGATTTGATTGCCATGGCGATGCCGGGCCTGGCCTCGCATCGCGCTGCCGAAAAACTCGGTATGCCCTTCGTGCTCGAAATATTCGCAGACCGCACCTATGAGGATAATGGCGCGCTGACGAGCCGCAAAAAAGCAGGCTCTGTGATTCATGATGCCGGTTATGCCGCCGCGCGCATGGTGCGTGCCGTTCAGGACGGTGCCATTGAAACCGTGAGCGGTAAAAAAATAAAAATGAAGATGGACACCATCTGCGTGCATGGCGACAGCCCCAGTGCCGTGGCCATGGCGCGCGCCGTCCGCACCGCACTTGAAACGGCCGGCATTGCCGTCAAGCCCTTCCGCCCGGTGACGTGATCAGATTAAAAAAGTCAGTGTGAGTGAATGGCGCAGCGCCGATGGCCATCAATGGTCGGCGCTGACCCAGCCATCAACCAGATTGAGCGCCAGAAGTTCGGCAGAATCGAGGATGGCGCCGCTGACAGGGCGGATGGAATCGCGCGCTCTGGCGATGGCGGCATGATAAGCTTTCAGAGCTTCCACGGCCTGCACCCGCGTCACGGCCTCGAAATGCACAACCCCGCCGGGCCGCATTTGCGCAAGCCGGGCCAGATCCGCAGAAATCACTGTGGCAATTTTCGGATAACCGCCAGTCGTCTGCTTGTCCGCCAGCAGCACAATCGGTTCGCCTGAACCCGGCACCTGAATACCGCCGGATGCAATGCCATCAGAAACGATGTTGTAGCCTTTTTCATTATGCGCAATTTTTGCACCTGTCAGGCGAAATCCCATCCGGTCTGCATTGGCGGAAATGGTATAGGGCGCTGATAAAAAAGTCGCGAGGCCAGCTTGTGTGAAATGATCCTCCTGCGGACCCAGAATAACGCGCAACGGTCCGGCCCGATGCGCGAAGGCCGCCGTGATGCGCTGCTCCGCTCCGGTGATGGATGCGCCGCGCAGGGGAATGTGGTCGCCCGGTTGCAGCACACGGCCCTGATAGCCGCCAATGCCTGTGCGGTTGTGCAGCGAGAGTGAACCCAAGGCCGGTTTCACATCGAAGCCGCCAGCAACAGCGCAATAAAAAAATGTTCCTGTGCGGGCAGCCCCAATATCCACACTTTGCCCGGACTGCACGGTGATGCTTGTATCGGACGCAACGGCAATGCCATCGACGCTCATGGTCACATCAGCGCCGGCCAGTGCGATGCGCGCCGGGCCATCTTCAACAATAAAACGGCCACCCATCAGAATAAATTCGATGGCCGCTTCGTCAGCCGCATTGCCCACAAGGGCATTGGCAAGCGTAAGCGCGGCCTTGTCGGCTGCGCCCGATGGGCTGACGCCGAATTTCTGAAACCCTCTACGGCCTGCATCCTGAAAGCTGGTGCCCGGCCCGCAGCTGACAACGCGCAAAACTGTCATAACGACACCTGTTCTGCGATGATATCGCCCGCCGCCGCCGCGCGATCCAGCGCATCCCAGCGCGATGCATCAATCGGGTGAAAGACAACCTCGTCGCCGGGCAGCAATAAAAATTCCGGATCGCGTCCCGGCGCCCATGTGCGCACCGGCGTGCGGCCAAGCAGATGCCAGCCTGACGGCATTTCCACCGATGCAACCAGCGCCTGAATACCGCCAATGGAAATGGTGCCGGACGGTGTTTTCAATCTTGGATCAAGCCGGCGCGGTGTCGCAATCGCCGGATCAAGCCCGCCGAGATAGGCAAGGCCGGGCATGAAGCCGATCATGTAAACGCGGTAAATGCCACCGGCATGCTTATCAATCAATTGCGCCGGCGTGATGTTGTGATGGGCCGCCGTGTCATCAAGATCAATGCCAAAGGCGCCGCCATAGACCACCGGAATTTTCCAGCGGCGGGCGGCCTTGGCGCTGGCTTCAAGTGTTTGGCAAAGCGCGCGCACATGCGATTCCAGCACGTCATAATCCAGCACCAGCGGGTCGAATTGAATCAGCAGCGAGCGGTAGGTCGGAATGGTTTCAACGAGGCCGGGAAGGGCGGCGTGCGCCAGTGCCGCATCCAGCGCCAGCACGTGGCCGTTCAAATCCGGATCAATGACATGGCCAAATTCCACCGTGACGGCACTGTCGCCACTGGCCAGAAATCGCGGTGAAAGGGGTGGGGGCATAGGGCAGGGCTTTCAAAGAAAACGGGCGCCGTGAATGGGCGGCGCCCGGTCGTGCATGGCGGTCTCACATGGCGGCTGCGCCTGATTATTTGCGGTAGGCCTCGAGCACGGCCTGCCCATCGGCGCCGGCGCGCTTCACCCAGTCAGCCGTAAGTGTTTCGCCCATTTTCCTGAAACCGGCGACGAGTTCCGCACTCGGCTTCTGCACCTTCATGCCTTTGGCGGCGAGTTCTTTCAGATACCAGCCGGTGATTTCTTCAGACTTTTTCCAGCCGCGTTCTTCCGCCGCCTTGGCTGCCTTGACCACGGCTTCCTGCGTGGGCTTGTCGAGAGCATCGAACGCTGCCTTGTTCACGAAGGTGATGTTGCGCGGCATCCATCCCTCGATGTCATAAAAATGCGTCAGCGATTCCCACACCTTCGTATCATAGCCAGTTGTGCCGGATGAGATGAACGATGTGACCACGCCGGTGGCGAGCGCCTGCGCCAGTTCCGCCGCCTGAATGGTCACGGCCTGTGCGCCTGCCATTTCCGCGATGCGGCTGGTGCCGGCATTGTAGGCGCGGAATTTGATGCCCTTCATGTCATCAACAGTGTTGATATCCTTTTTGGCATAAAGGCCCTGCGGTGGCCACGGCACAGCCATCAGCACGGTCAGCCCCTGCGATGTCAGCTTCTTTTCCGTCGCAGGCTTGGCTGCGTCCCACAATTTGCGGGCCTGAGGAAAGCCGGTGGCGAGAAATGGCACGGTGTCGATGCCAAAAATCGGGTCTTCATTTTCATGCAGCGAAATCAGCACTTCGCCCATCTGTGCCTGGCCTGTGGCCACGGCGCGCTTGATTTCCGGCGCCTTGAACAGCGACGCATTGCCATGCACGGTGATCTTCAGCTTGCCGCCTGTGGCTGCTTCCACATCCTTGGCAAACTGCATGAGATTTTCAGTATGGAAATTGGTGTTGGAATAGGCAGCAGCCAAATTCCAAGAGGTTTGTGCCATAGCGCCTGTGGCACTTGTGGCAACGATCGCGGCGGCGAGCGCTGTTCTGCGGCTGAGCGTAATCATCAATGGTTCTCCCTGATGGATGATGAAGTGTAACGGTTTTTTTGGGCGCGTAAATTCTCAGGCGGGGAAGAAGAAGCGTGGCAGCACCAGCACGATCTGTGGAAAGGCTGTGATGAGCACGACAGCAATCACCAGCATGAAGAAAAAGGGCAGGGCCGCACGCGCCACAGTCCAGCTGTCCTTGCCGCTCATGGTTTGCAGCACGAACAGATTGAAGCCGACAGGCGGCGATACCTGCGCCATTTCAACAACGATGACGACGAAGATGCCGAACCAGATCAGGTCGAATCCAGCCTGTTGCACCAGCGGCAAGACAATCGCCATGGTCAGCACAATCATCGAAATGCCGTCAAGGAACATGCCGAGAATGGCGTAAAACACTGTCAGCACGGCGATCAGCGTATAGGGCCCCAGATTGAAGCTGCCGACAAAGGCCGCAACGGTTGCAGGAATTTTTGTGTAGGCCATCGCTGCGGACATGAACGCCGCGCCGGACAGAATGAGCATGATCATCGCGCTCATGCGTGTTGCGCCCATCACACTCGTCCAGAACGTATCCCACGTCAGCACGCCCGCACGCCAGGCAATGAACAGCGCACCAAGCACGCCCCATGCCGCACATTCCGTTGCTGTGGTAATGCCGAGAATAAGCGAGCCAAAAACGAAAGTGATCAGCAGCAATGTTGGCATCAGGCTGGCCGAGGCGCGCATTTTTTCCATGAAGGTCATGGACGGTTCCGGCGGGGGCTGCTTGTCCGGGTTCATCAAGGCCCAGATCATGATGTAGCCAGAATACAGCGCCATCACGACAAAGCCGGGCAAAAATCCGGCGAGAAACATCTGCACGAGCGAGACATTCGCCGCGACCGCATAAACGATCATGATAATCGACGGCGGAATGAGAAGCCCCAGCGTGCCTGAGCCGGCCAGCGAGCCCAGTGCCAGTTGTTCATCATAGCCCCGGCGCTTCAATTCCGGCAGCGCGATCTTGGCAATGGTTGCGCAGGTCGCGGCAGATGAGCCTGACACGGCGCCGAAAATGCCACAGCCGATCACATTGATATGCATCAGCCGGCCGGGCAGGCGGTTCACCCACGGCGCCAGTCCCTCAAACAGCTGATCCGATAATTTTGTGCGGAACAGAATTTCGCCCATCCAGATAAACAGCGGCAGTGCTGCCAATGTCCACGAGGCGCTCGCGGCCCACACGGTTGTCGCCAGCACGCTGCCGATCGGCACACCGCCGCCAACAAATGTCATCGCGGCAAAGCCGCAGGCCAGTAGCGCCAGCCCGATCCACAATCCACCCGTCAGCAAAAAGGCCAGCAGCAGCAGCACAATCCCGGAAATCGTCAGAAGATGCGGATCAGCCATAATTACAAATTTCCCGCTGCGGCGCGTTCCAGCACTTCTTCTTTTGTCTTGGGCGGCTCTTTGGCATAGCGCGGCCAGCCCCCGCGCAGCACATGCATAAGCTCGTCGATCATGGCGATGGTGAGAATGATCAGGCCTGTCGCATAGGCTGATTGTGGAATCCACAGCGGCACAGGCACAACGCCCTGGGCCAGATCATTCAGCATCCATGAGTCCCGCATCATCCGCACCGCGTGCCATGCAAAAAATCCGGCGAGGGCGACACCAACAACAAGCGAGAATATTTCAAAAATGCGGCGTGTCATGCCACGCGTGCGGTCAATCACCAGACCCATGCGGATAATTTCGCCGCTCTTGAATGTGTGTGCGAGTGCCAGAAAGCCCATGGCAACCATCGACCAGGCGACAAAATCATCGCCCGCGGGAACATTCACACCAATCTGCCGGCCGATCGACAGGCTCATCATCAGCAAAAAAATAATGACAAGGAAGATGCCAGCCAGCCAGCCCGCAGCCAGATAAAGCCCATCCAGTAACTTGCGGATCATACCATGCCCCTGTCATGCCGCCCCTACACTGGCCGCTTTGCAGGGAGAAATGCAAGCGGCGCTGCCAAGGGGGGCTGCCCGTTTCAAGGCTGACTCGGGAGAGGATTGCTTGTCAACAAATAATCGGTAATTTATCGATGTTTTGTATGAGTATTGTTTGTGCGGCGCACGCAAAGGAATTGTGCAATGGCGAAAGAAATGGATCTTGGGCCGATCGTGTCGTCAGCCCATCTTGCCGCCGGGGCCTTGCCGGCGCTTTCCGAATTCGAGTTCGGCCTCATTCTCGCCGGTCATGCCTTTCATCGCTGGATGGTGCGCTGCATGGCAGCGGCCGGCGTGCCGGATGTATCAGCGCTGGATGTGCTGATCATGCACACCGTGCATCACCGCAACAAGGGCAAGCGGCTATCCGACATCGCGCTTGTCCTGAATGTCGAGGATACGCATCTCGTCACCTATGCGGTGAAAAAACTTGAGGCGGCAAAACTCGTTACCAGCCGCAGGATAGGCAAGGAAAAGCTGGTGCTGACAACAGCGCGCGGTGCCGAGGTGTGTCAAAAATATACCGATATACGGGAAGCATTGCTGGTGAAATCTGTGCGCGCCATGGGCTCCGAGAGCAAGATGCTGTCGGGTATTGCAGCAGAGCTGCGCGCCTTGTCGGGCCTGTATGATCAGGCCGCGCGCGCAGCTGCTTCGCTTTAGGTCACGCCGTATATTTTGGCGGCGGCCCCGGCACTGATAAATTCATCGCGCACATCTTTTTCGAGCGCTGCGCGCTGGCGCTGGTGCGGCGCACCGATACCGCCGCCGCCGGGCGTATGAATCATCAGCCGCTCGCCCGCAAGCACGGTTTGCGCGCCCTTGGAGCGCATGGCGTGTTGCACACCATCAGAATCGATTTTCGCCACAACGCCTGACGCGCCATTGTGGCCGCCATCCCGTCCGCGCGGGGGAAATGTCACCCGGTCAAACGCGGCGAGAATATCAAACGGCTTGCCGATAGCACTTTCAATTTCGATGATCTGGCCCAGTCCGCCGCGCGTTGCGCCTGCGCCGCCGGAATCCGCCCGCAATTCCTTTTTCCAGAACAGCAGCGGTGTGATCTGTTCGGCAATTTCCACGGGCGTGCCTTTGACGCCGGAGGGAAAGGCCGTGGCGGATAATCCATCCACCTGTGGCCGCGCCCCGGTGCCGCCATTCGAGGTGACGGTCATGCTGAAACCATAATTGCCGGTGCTGTGGCCGGTAGCGCCGCGCATGGTCAAATTCCACAGGCATGATGTGCCTTCCGCCGGCACGCGGTCTGGAATAATTTGTGTCAGGCAGCCGAAAACAAGGTCCGGCATCATCTGCCCGATAATATGCCGCAAGGCTACCGGCGATGGCTTTTGCGCGTTGACGATGCAGCCGGGCGGAGCGCTCACCGACAGCGGCGAGAGAGATCCTGCATTGTTGGGAATGTGCGCGGCCACAACACAGCCCAGCCCGAAGACGGTATAGGCCGTGCTGTAGGCCAGCGGCACATTGATGCCGCGCCGCGACGCAGCGCTGGAGCCGGTAAAATCAACATGAATGGATTCATCGGAAATGGTTGTTGTGGCTGTCAGGGTGATCGGCTCATCATATCCGTCAGTGGTCATGAAATATGTCCATGATCCTTTTGGCAAAGCCGCAATTTCGGACAGAACAGCCTCGCGGGAGCGGGTACAGATATGATCGGCCAGCATATCGAGGTCTGTCAGATGAAATTCATCCATCATTTCGGTGAGCCGTGCCACACCAACATCATTGCAGGCCGCCAGCGAATACACATCCCCTTCGGTATCAATCGGCAAGCGCGTATTGGCGCGGATCATCGCCATCAATGTATCATTGACCTTGCCCTGATCGAGCAATTTCAGATGCGGAATATAAAGCCCTTCCATAAAAACATCGGTGGCATCTGGTCCAAAGCCAATGCCGCCAATATCCATGAGATGGCTTGTGCAGGAAAAAAGCCCGACCAGCTGGCCGTGATGAAAGCACGGTGTCGTCACGACAAAATCGTTGAGATGACCTGTGCCCATCCACGGATCATTGGTGATATAGGCATCTCCCGGCTTCATGGTTTCAAGCGGGAAATGATCAATCACGTGCCGCACGGCTTCGGCCATGGAATTGACATGGCCCGGCGTGCCGGTGACTGCCTGCGCCAGCATCCGGCCCTGGCGGTCGAACACGCCAGCCGACAGGTCGCCTGCCTCCCGCACGATGGCAGAAAAGGCGGTGCGCAATAAAACCTGCGCCTGCTCTTCCACGACCGCAATGAGCCGGTTCCACATGATCTGCAATTGAATGGGGGAAAGGCTCATGGCTCAGGCTCCTGCCTTGCGCGTCAGGATCAATGCGTGGCCCGCATCAACACTGACATCAAACCGCGCGGATACATAGGTGGACGTGCCCGCTTCGATAATCAGGCAGGGCCCTGGCAATTCCGCGCCGGGCTGCATCATGTCGCGGGCATAGCATGGCACGCTGTTGCGCTGGCCTGCACCAGTGTCAAACACGTCACGTGTGCCAATCGCCTGCGGCGCAGGGCTTTTCTGCACGGGGCCTATCGGCTGCGGCGTGTCGGGCCGGGTTGAAACCAGCACCGACCAGCTCATGATTTCAATGATCGAATGGGGAATAAAGCGCGCAAACAGGCGCTGATATTCTGTCTCGAACGCCGCCCGTAACGCCGCAGCATCGCCAGGCACGAGTGCGCGCAACGGCAGTGCCACGGCAATTTCATGGCCCTGACCGGCATAGCGCATGAAGGCCTGCCGCTCCTCCACAACGTCAGTGCCATGGGCCGCTTTTTCCACATTGCCGCGCGCTTCGGCGGCCATGGCAGCGATCAGCGCCGTGGCAGCTTCCGCATCAAACTGGTCCAGCCGCATGAAGCGTGAGCGCACCAGCTCATAGGCGGCCGGCGCGCGTAAAAATCCCACAGCCGAACCGACCCCCGCATCCGCCGGCACCAGCACGCTGTTAATGCCCAGTTTTTCCGCGAGCCGAGATGCATGCAGCGGGGCCGCGCCGCCAAACGCCACCAGCGTGCGCTCGGTGACCGATACACCACGCTCCACCGCATGCACACGGGCGGCATTGGCCATGTTTTCATCGACAATTTCCGCAATGCCATAAGCGGCATCATCGGTGGACAGTCTCAAGGGGTGCGCCACCCGCGTTTCAATCGCAGTTACAGCGTGCTCCATAAAAATGGGAATACGCCCGCCGGCAAAGCGCGCCGGATCAATCTTGCCAAGTGCCACATCCGCATCCGTCACGGTGGGATGGGTGCCGCCACGCCCATAAGCGGCAGGCCCTGGCTCAGAACCTGCGCTGTGCGGCCCAACCATGATCCGCTGCATGGCATCCACACTGGCAATCGATCCGCCGCCTGCGCCAATTTCCACCATCTCGATCACGGGAATGCGCACGGGCATGCCCGAGCCTTTGCGGAACCGCGATTGCCGGTCAATTTCAAACGCACGCGCCTTGAAAGGCGTGGCATTTTCGATGAGGCACAATTTGGCAGTCGTGCCGCCCATATCGAAAGAAACAATGCCGGGCAGCGCCCGCTCGGCTGCAATGCGGGCGGCGAGAATGGCCCCGCCGGCCGGGCCGGATTCCACAAGGCGGATCGGGTGCTGCTGCGCTGTCTCCAGCGATGTCAGATGCCCGCCCGACGTCATCAGGTGGATCGGCGCAAGATAGCCCTCGCGCGCAAATGACTCTTTCAGGCGGCCCAGATAGCCCGCCATCAGCGGCTGCACATAGGCATTGCAGATCGCGGTGATGCTGCGCTCATATTCCCGCGCTTCCGGGCACACATCGCTCGACAGTGTGATGGCCATATCAGGCGCGACGCGGCGGATAATGTCGCGGGTGCGCATTTCATGGGCCGGATTGACATAGGCGTGCATAAAACAGATCGCGACGGACTGGATTCCAGCCGCCACCAGCGCCTTTGCCACCAGAGCGACGGCCTCTTCATCAAGGGCCAGCCTGACCTGGCCTTGCACATCCACCCGTTCCGGCACGGTGAAGCGCAGCGCGCGTTCCACAATCGGTTCAGGCTTGACCAGAAAAATATCATACTGGTCGAACCGCCCCTCATCGGCGATGGCGATGACATCGCGGAACCCCTGCGTGGTGACCAGCGCCGTTCTGGCCCCCTTGCGCTCGATCAGCGCGTTGGTGGCGAGTGTCGTGCCATGCACAAACAGGCCGATGTCAGCAAAAGAAAATCCTGCGCCGCGCAACACATCGCGCGTGCCATCCAACACAGCAAGTTCCGGTGCGGCGTAGGTTGTCAGCACCTTGCTGGTCCAGCGCTGTGCGCCTTTTTCCAGCACAATGTCGGTGAATGTGCCGCCGATGTCGGTGGCGAGGCGGAGCAGGTCGGATTTCTTTTGCATGGTCTAGTGATAAAGCGATGGTGCAGCCATGCAAGCGTGGCCGCCATGCGTTTCCGGCACCCGGCCCATGCCGTGCAACGTGTTATGCCGTGTAGCGTGTCATGCTGGTTACTTCATATTGACAAGCGGCGCTGAAATGCGGTTCCGACAGGATATGAAAGTGCAAGCGATATGAAGGTCCAAGCGATATGAAGGTCCAAGCGATATGAAGGTCATTGTCTGCGGCGCAGGCATTATCGGCGTCACAGCCGCGTTTGAACTGACGCGCGCTGGTTGCGATGTCGTGGTGATCGACCGGCAGGATGGTGTGGCGCGGGAAACCAGCGCAGGAAATGCGGGCATCATCGCGCCCGGCTATGTCACGCCATGGGCCGCGCCCGGGATGCCGAAAAAAGTGCTGGGGTATCTGGGCAAGTCTGCTGCGCCCGTGCTGTTTCGCCCGCAGGCCTCGCTGGCGCAATGGCGCTGGATTGGCCGGTGGCTGAAAAATTGCAATGCGCAATCCTATCGCATCAACAAGCCGCGCATGCAGAAGCTCGCCTATTTTTCGCGCGAGCGTTTGCATCTGGTGCGCAGCGAGCTGGCCATCGCCTACAATGCCAGCCAGGGTTATCTGCAAATGTTCCGCAGCGCGGCGGATCGCGCGCTGAATGAGCCGGCCATTGCCATTGCCCGTGAGGCGGGAATTCCCCACCAGGAGCTTGATGCTGATTTGTGCACAGCGATCGAGCCGGCACTGGTGGCGCGTGAAGCGCCATTGCACAGCGGATTATTTCTGCCCGATGATGAGGCGGGGGATTGTGCGCT